>NC_023065.1:2442500-2792500 GCF_000513295.1 Magnetospirillum gryphiswaldense MSR-1 v2 | reverse complement strand
ATGCCGACATCGCCTATTGGGCCTATCACGGCACCGGCATCTACAAGGGCAAGGGAGCGGTGTCCAATCTGCGCGGCATCGCCATGCTGTATCCGGAAACCCTGCATCTGGTGGCGCGCAAGGGGGCCAAGATCGCCTCGGTCAAGGATTTGCGTGGCAAGAAGGTGTCGTTCGGCGACAAGGATTCCGGTTCGCTGGTCCATGGCCGGTTGTTGCTGGAAGGCTATGGCATCGGTGAAAAGCAGATGAAGCTGTCGTTCCTGAAGCCCGGCGCCGCCGCCGATGCCCTGGCCGCCGGCGAGTTGGACGCCTTTTTGATGGTCGATGCCTTTCCGGTGCCGGTGATCGCCGATCTGGCCCGCAAGACCGCCATCAATCTGGTGCCGTTGGACGGGCCGGAAGCGGCCAAGATGCTGGAGCGCTTCCCCTTTTTGCTGCAATCCCAGATCGACGGCGGCACTTATGACGGTATGGCCGATCCCGTCAAGTCGCTGGGCGTCGGCGTCGCCCTGGTCACCGGGGCCGAGCAGGATGAAAAGCTGATCTATGGGGTGACGCGGGCGCTTTGGCACCCCAGCACGCAAAAGCTGCTGACCCAGAACAGCCCGCACGGGGCCAAGATAAATCTGGATGCCCAGACCATCGAAAAGATGGGCATTCAGATCCATGGCGGCGCCTCGGCCTTTTATTTCGATGCCGGATTGGTGAGATAGGAAGCTTGGCGTGAGGCGCGGCCCGTGCCGGGCCCGTTCAGACGCCACGCGGGCTTAAGCGATTCCGACTTTATCGGAATCGCTGTTCCCCCCTTGGGAAATCGGATGCACCGATATATGGTTGGGCCATGACCGATACCGTTCAGCCCACGCCTTACCGCGTCCTTGCCCGCAAGTACCGTCCGACCGATTTCGCCACCCTGATCGGTCAGGACGCCATGGTGCGGACGCTGACCAACGCCATCGCCTCGGGTCGGTTGGCCCATGCCTTCGTGCTGACCGGCGTGCGCGGTGTGGGCAAGACGACGACGGCGCGGATCATCGCCCGCGCCCTCAACTGTATCGGCCCCGATGGCCAGGGCGGCCCGACCATCGACCCCTGCGGCCAGTGCGAACATTGCCGGGCCATCGCCGAGGATCGCCACGTCGATATCCTGGAGATGGACGCCGCCAGCCGCACCGGCGTGAACGATATCCGCGAGATCATCGAAAGCGTGCGCTACCGGCCGACCTCGGCCCGGTTCAAGGTCTATATCATCGACGAAGTGCACATGCTGTCCACCGCCGCCTTCAATGCCCTGTTGAAGACGCTGGAAGAACCGCCGGAACATGTGAAGTTCATCTTCGCCACCACCGAAATCCGCAAGATTCCGGTCACCGTGCTGTCGCGCTGCCAGCGTTTCGACCTGCGCCGGGTGGAAATGGAGGTGTTGACCAAGCATTTCGCTGCCATCGCCGACACGGAAGGGGCCGAGATCGAGCCGGCCGCCCTGCGCCTGATCGCGCGCGCCGCCGACGGCTCGGTGCGCGACGGGCTGTCGCTGTTGGATCAGGCCATCTCCCACGGCGCCGGGCTGGTGTCGGAAGCTCAGGTGCGCGACATGCTGGGGCTGGCCGACCGCGCCCGTGTCTTCGATCTGTTCGAATTGGTGATGAAGGGGCAGATGGCCCCGGCACTCGATCTGCTGGCGGAACAATATGCCCTGGGCGCCGATCCGGCGGTGGTGGTGCAGGACATGCTGGAACTGGCCCATTGGCTGACCCGGCTGAAGATCACCCCCGACGCAGCCGATTCCTCCGCCGCCTCGGAAACCGAAAAGGTCAAGGGCACGCAGATGGCCGGCGATCTGTCCATGGCCCAACTGACCCGCACCTGGCAGATGCTGTTGAAGGGGCTGGCCGAGGTGCGCTCGGCCCCCAATCCGTTGCAGGCGGCGGAAATGTCGCTGGTGCGGTTGGCCTATGTCGCCGATCTGCCCAGTCCCGCCGATCTGATCCAGCAATTGCGCGACAACCCGCCGTCACCGCGTGGTCCCGGCGGCGGCGGCGCTCCCGCTCCCGGTGGTGGCGGAACCGTTGCCTTATCGACACAAATGGTGTCCCCCGGTTCCATGGGCGGGCCGAGCGCGGCCTTGAAGATGGAGCCGGCCTTGGCCGCCCAACCCATCCACCTGCCGGCCATGCCGGCCAGCTTTGCCGAAGTGGTGGCGCTGTTCTCGGAAAAGCGCGAAGGCGTGCTGGCCGTGCATTTGCGCAATCAGGTCAATCCGGTCAAGTTCGAGGCGGGGCGCATCGAGTTCCGTCCCCATAAAAGCGCGCCGCACGATCTGGCGCCGCGCGTCTCGCGCCTGCTGTCGGAATGGACCGGGCGGCGCTGGACCGTCACCGTCAATCTGACTGACCCCGCCGATCCGACGCTGTCGGAACAAGAGGCCTTGGCCGAACACAAGCGGCGCGAGGACGCGGCCAACCATCCGCTGGTCCGCGCCGTTCTCGATGCCTTTCCCGGTGCCGCCATCGAAATCGTCCGCGATCTGGTGGAAGCGGAACCGGAAGAAAGCGATCTGGCCTTTGACGCCGATTTGACCCCAGGAGAAGAGGAACTATGAAGAATCTCGGCAATCTGATGAAGCAGGCCCAGCAGATGCAGGCCAAGATGGGCGAAATGCAGGCCAAGATGGCGGAGATGGAAGTCTCGGGTGCTGCCGGCGGCGGCATGCTGCAGGTGACCCTGAACGGCAAGTTCGAGCTGAAGAAGATCAAGATCGACAAGTCGCTGGTCGACCCCGAAGACGTGGAAGTGCTGGAAGACCTGATCGTCGCCGCCTTCAACGACGCCAAGGTCAAGGCCGAGGTGGCCATGCAGGACGAGATGGCCAAGCTGACCGGCGGGTTGAACCTGCCCGCCGGCATGAAGCTGCCGTTTTGAGGGCGGAATAAAATCATGGTCGGCCCCGAGATCGAGCGCCTGATGCAACTGCTGTCGCGGTTGCCCGGCTTGGGGCCGCGTTCCGCCCGCCGGGTGGCGCTGCATCTGGTGGAAAAGCGTGAAACCCTGCTGCTACCGCTGGCCAAGGCGTTGAGCGCGGTGGGCGACAGCGTCAAGACCTGTTCGGTTTGCGGCAATTTCGACAGCGTCGATCCCTGTTCCATCTGTGCCGATCCCCGCCGCGACCAGACCATCCTGTGCGTGGTCGAGGGCGTCGGCAGCCTGTGGGCGATGGAGCGGGCCGGCGTGTTCAGCGGGCGCTATCACGTGTTGGGCGGTTTGCTGTCGGCGCTGGACGGCATCGGCCCCGACGATCTGGGCCTGGGCCGGCTGCGGGCACGGCTGGACGGTTCCATCCGTGAAGTGGTGGTGGCCACCCCGGCCACGGTCGAGGGCCAGACCACCGCCCATTACATCGCCGATTTCCTTGCCGATTGCGGTATTACCGTATCGGGGCTGGCCCATGGCGTGCCGGTGGGCGGCGAGTTGGATTATCTCGACGACGGCACTATCGGCGCCGCCTTGCGGGCGCGGCGCAGTTTCTGACGGATTGTTTAATCAGCTTTCCGATGCCGGTTAGCCCCTTGTCCTCGGGCCAGCCGCTGGTTTAAGCTTTGCCCCGCCTGAATAAAATAAATCATCAAGCCGCCACAGGCCGGCATCCGGGAGAGCGCCCCGTCCGGGGTTGGAGGTTTTTCGTGCGTGCTTCGATTCGCCTGGGCCGCTTGCGGCCGGGAAGCCTTTTGCCATGCTGATCGCCGGCGCCTTGCTGTCGTTGCCGCTGCTGGCCCTGTTCGCGGTGCTGGTCGGCAGGCGCGATGTGGGCCATTCCATCACCTATGCCGGCTGCTTCGTCGCCTCCATCGCCTTGCTGGCCGGCGGGTTGACCTATCTGGGCGGCCATGATGCCTCGCCCCGGCTGGTGTTGCCCTTGGGCCTGCCGTGGCTGAAGGCGCATTTCCGCATCGACAATCTGTCGGCGCTGTTCATGCTGATGATCAATCTGGGCGCCGCCGCTGCTTCCGCCTTCGCCGTCGGCTACAGCCAGCATCTGCCGCAACGCCGCCGCGTCACCCCGTTCTTCCCCCTGTTCCTGCTGGCCATGAATCTGGTGTTGATGGCCGATGACGCCTTCATCTTCCTGGTCTCGTGGGAATTCATGTCGCTGGCGTCGTGGCTGATGGTGGTGTCCGACCACACGGAAGAAGAAAACCGCAAGGCCGGCAACGTCTATCTGATCATGGCCGCCTTCGGCACCTTCTGTCTGTTGCCGGCCTTCGGCCTGATGGCCGGGCCCGGCGGCGATTTCACCTTCGACGCCATGCGCATCAAGGATTTGGGGCTGATGGGCGGTTTCCTGGTGGCGCTGCTGGCCATCATGGGCGCCGGGTCCAAGGCCGGGCTGGTGCCGCTGCACGCCTGGCTGCCCTTGGCCCATCCCGCCGCCCCCAGCCATGTCTCGGCCCTGATGAGCGGGGTCATGACCAAGGTGGCGCTTTACGGCATGATCCGTATCCTGCTCGACCTGCACGGCACCTTGTCGTGGCATTGGGGCGCTGGCCTGATGCTGGTGGGGGGGATCACCGCCGTCATGGGCGTGCTCTATGCGGTATTGCAGGACGATCTGAAAACCCTGCTGGCCTATTCCACCGTGGAAAATATCGGCGTCGCCGTCATCGGTCTGGGCTTGGCCATCGCCTTCAAGGGCGACGGTCAGACCGAACTGGCCGCCCTGGCCCTGGTCGCCAGCCTGTATCACATGGCTAACCATTCGGTGTTCAAGACCCTGCTGTTTCTGGGCGCCGGCGCCGTCATCAGCGCCACCGGCCACCGGTCGCTGACCGTTTTGGGCGGATTGCTCAAGCGCATGCCGTGGACCGGCACCGCCTTTCTGGTCGGCGCCGCCGCCATTTCCGCCCTGCCGCCGTTGAACGGCTTCGTCTCGGAATGGCTGATCCTGCAATCGTTGTTCAAGGGACCGGCCATGCCCCATTGGGCGATGAAGTTCGGCGTCCCCGTGGTCGGCGCCTTTCTTGCCCTGGCCGCAGCGCTGGCCGCCACCTGCTTCGTCCGCGCCTATGGCATCGCCTTTTTGGGCCGCCCCCGTTCCACCGATGCCGCCCAGGCGACCGAGGTCAGCTTCGGCATGCGCTGGTCCATGGTGGTGCTGGCGGTGCTGTGCGTGGTGCTCGGCGTCATCCCGGTCACCGTCACCGACGCCCTGTCGCATGCGGTGCAGCCTTTGACCGGCGTCCAGTTCGCCGTTTCCGCCGATCTGGGCTGGCCGTGGCTATCGCCGGTCTCGGCCACCCGCGGCGCCTATTCCGGCACCATCCTGGTCATGTTCGGGCTGGCCCTGTTCGCCATCGCCATCTTCACCGTGCACCGTCTGGGCACCCAGGCCATCCGCCGGGCCGATCCGTGGGATTGCGGCCATCCCGAGGACATCCCCCAGACCCAGTACACCAGCCAATCCTTTGCCCAGCCGCTGCGCCGGGCCTTCGGTCACACCATCTTCCAGGCGCGGGAAACGGTGGTTATGCCCGAGCCGGGCGACGATGCCCCCGCCACCCATAAGGTCACCATGTTCGATCCCATCTGGTCGGGCCTGTACGCCCCCCTGGGTCGGGTCATCGGCTGGATCGCCGACCACGTCAACCGGCTGCAATACCTGACCGTGCGCGGTTATCTGCTGATGATGTTCCTGACCTTGGTGTTCATGCTGTTGGTGGTGGCGGTGAGGCAACAGCTATGAACGCGATGATCTGGCAAGTCCTGCAAATCATCCTGGTGGTGGCGCTGGCGCCCTTGATCACCGGCTATGTCCGTTGGGTGAAAGCCCGGCTGAACGGACGGCGCGGGCCGTCGCCGATCCAGCCCTATCGCGACCTTTATCGGCTGCTGCAAAAGGAAGCCATCGTCGCCCATTCGGCCAGTTGGATTTTCCGCGCCGCCCCTTACGTCACCTTCGCCAGCGTCTGGCTGGCGGCCTGCATCGTGCCGACCTTCACCACCAACATGGTGCTGGCCCCGGCGGCCGATCTGATCGCCCTGGTGGCTTTGCTGGCGGTGGGCCGGTTCTGGACGGCGCTGGCCGGCATGGATGTGGGCACCGCCTTCGGCGGCCTGGGCGCCAGCCGCGAGATGCTGATCGCCTCTCTGGCCGAGCCGGCCATGCTGATGGTGACCTTTTCACTGTCGCTGATCTCGGGGACCACGGCGCCGGGCCAGATCGTCGCCTTCGTCCTCGCCGGCAATGTGGGGGTGGAAGTCAGTCTGGGCTTGGCCCTGGCCGCCCTGGTCATGGTCGCCATCGCCGAGAACGGGCGCATCCCCATCGACAACCCGGCCACCCATCTGGAACTGACCATGGTGCACGAAGCCATGGTGTTGGAATATTCCGGTCGTCATCTGGCCATGATCGAGGCGGCCAGCATGGTGCGGCTAACCTTGTTCATCGCCCTCATCGCCACCTTGTTCGCGCCCTGGGGCATCGCCCAGCCCGGCGCCGGGCCGCTGGGGGTGCTGGTGGGCATGGGCGCGTTCCTGGCCAAGACCTTCCTGCTGGCCAGCGCCCTGGCGGTGTTCGAGACCTCCATCGCCAAGATGCGGGTGTTCCGCTATGCCGATTTCCTGGGCGGCGCCCTGCTGTTGGGGTTGCTGGCCACCATCTTCCTTTACGTTTCCGAGGCGGTGTGATGAACCAGCAATTCAGCTATGACATCGCCCATCTGATCGGTGCCACCGTGCTGATGGCCGGGTTCAGCCTGCTGTATCAGCGCCGGCTGTTCGCCGTGCTCAACAGCTTCGCCTTCCAGGCCCTGGCCCTGGCCGCCGCCGCCGCCTGGCAGGCGCATGTGCAAGACGCGCCGCACCTTTATTTCACCGCGGCCATCGCGCTTCTGTTCAAGGCCATCGCCGTGCCCTTCGCGCTGCACTGGCTGGTGGAGCGCTTAGGCATCCACCGGGCGGTGGAGACGGCCTTGTCCATCGGCTGGACCATGATCGTCGGCGTCGCCCTGGTGGCCCTGTCAATCATGCTGGTGCTGCCGGTGACCGCTGCGGCGGCGGCGCTGACCCGCGAATCCCTGGCTCTGGCCATGAGCGTGGTGCTGCTGGGCATGTTGATGATGATCACCCGCCGCAACGCGGTGACCCAGGTGGTCGGCTTCATGGCCCTGGAAAACGGTCTGATCCTGGCCGCCGTCTCGGCCAAGGGCATGCCCTTGGTGGTGGAAATCTCCATCGCCTTCTCGGTGCTGGTGGCCATGACCTTGTTCGGCATCTTCTTCTTCCGTATCCGCGAGCGCTTCGATTCGCTGGACGTGGCCTATCTGGAAAGCTATCGCGGGGATCGGTCATGAGCCTGGATGCCTTGATCATCGCCTTGTCCGACAACCCGCTGCTGCTGATCCTGGCCATTCCGCTGGCGTCCGCCGGTTTCCTGGCGGTGCTGCCCGGCTGGCGGCTGGCGTCGTGGCTGAACATCGCCGTCTCGGGCGCCACCTTCGCCGCCAGCCTGTCGCTGTTCAGCCATCGTCCGCCCGACACCAGGCTGCTGTTCATCGACGATTTCAACATCTATCTGGTGGCGCTGACCACCTTCGTCGGTTTCACCACCGCCATCTTTTCCGCCGGCTATATCGCGCGCGAGGCGGATTCCGCCCGCCTGTCCGATCTGCACCTGCGCTTCTATCATTCCATGTATCAGGCTTTCCTGTTCACCATGCTGCTGGCGTTGACCGCCAACAATACCGGGGTGATGTGGGTGGCGGTGGAGGCGGCGACCCTGACCACCGTGCTGATGGTCAGTCTCTATCGCACCCGTGAAGCCATCGAAGCGGCGTGGAAATACTTCATCCTGTGTTCGGTCGGCATCGGTCTGGCCCTGTTCGGCACCACCTTGGTCTATCTGGCGGCGCAGCCGGTGATGGGCGACGGCGCCGACGCCATGGCCTGGACCTTGTTGATCAAGCAGGCGGCGCGCTTCCACCCCGATCTGCTCAATCTGGCCTTCGTCTTCCTGCTGGTCGGCTATGGCACCAAGGTTGGGCTGGCACCCTTGCACGCCTGGCTGCCCGACGCCCATGCCGAGGGGCCGACGCCCATTTCGGCGGTGCTGTCGGGGCTGCTGTTGAACGTGGCGCTTTATGCCCTGCTGCGCTTCAAGATGCTGATCTCCGCCAATCCCGATACCTTGGCGCCGGGGCCGCTGATGATCCTGATGGGGTTGTCCAGTCTGTTCCTGTCCGGTTTCATGCTGTACCGGCGCGGCGACATCAAGCGCCTGTTCGCCTATTCCTCCATCGAACACATGGGGCTGATCACCTTCGCTTTCGGCATGGGCGGGCCTTTGGCCAATTTCGCCGGGCTGTTGCACATGACCATGCATTCGTTGACCAAGTCGGGCATCTTCTTCGCCGTCGGCGCCATCACCCAGAACGGCGGCACCAAGCGGCTGAATGAGATTCGCGGCCTGACCGTCAGCCATCCGGTGCTGGGCTGGACTTTCGCCATCGCTGTCCTGGCCATCGCCGGCCTGCCGCCCATGGGCGTGTTCATGAGCGAGTTCCTGGTGGTCAGTTCCACCTTCGCCCGCCAGCCCTTGCTGGCCATTCCGCTGATCATCGCCTTGCTGGTGGCCTTCGCCGCCCTGATCATGCGCTTGCAGGCGATGATCTTCGGTGCCCCGCCGCCCATGCCGCGTCATGCGCACGGCCAGCAAACGACTTTCGGCACGGTACTGGCCTATACACCGCTGCTGCTGCATGTGGGGCTGGTGGTGGTGGCCGGTCTGTATCTGCCCGCGCCGCTGGTCCGGTGGTTCGAACACGTGGCGAAACTGTTGGGATGATGCGGCCATGATGGGAAACGTCACCCTGCTGGAATTTCTGTCCATGGGCCGCGAGGTGGCCAACCACCGCCCGTGGCCGCGCTATCAGCTGGATGCCAAGGGCTGGCGCCAGTTGGCCGAACAGATGACCGTGTCCAACTGGGAAATTCTGGCCGAATGGGGCGAGCCGGCGGAAGTGCACGTGCTGTTGCGCGGCGAGGATTCAGGCGCCATCGCCGTCGCCTCGCATCCTTGCCCCGACGGTGCCTTCTTCGCGCTCGGCCAAGTGCGCCCGGCAGCCATCCGGCTGGAACGGGCCATCCGCGATTTGTGGGGGGTGATCCCTGAAGGGCTGGAGGACCAGCGCCCGTGGCTGGATCACGGCCATTGGCGGGTCAGCCATCCGCTGGGCCATCCGCGCCAGTATGATGGCGGGCGCCATATCTATAAGTTCCTCACCGCCGAGGGCGACGGTTTGCATCAAATCCCCGTCGGCCCGGTCCATGCCGGGGTGATCGAACCGGGGCATTTCCGCTTTCACTGCCAGGGCGAAACGGTGGTGCGGCTGGAAGAACGCCTGGGCTATGTCCATAAGGGCATCGAGGGACTGCTGGCCGGCAAGCCGATCCTGGATGCCGCCCGCATCGCCGGCAGGGTGTCGGGCGATGCCACGGTGGCCTACGCCATCGCCTTCGCCCGCGCGGTCGAGGCCGCCTTGGGCCAGGATGCCCCGCCGCGTGCCCATTGGCTGCGCGCCCTGATGGCCGAACTGGAGCGGGTCGCCAACCACCTGTTCGACATCGGCGCCATCTGCAACGACGCCGCTTTCGCCATCATGCTGTCGCACATGGGGGCGCTGCGCGAGCAGATATTGGCCGCGAATAACGCCATTTTCGGTCACCGCCTGCTGATGGACCGCGTCGTCCCCGGCGGCGTCAGCATGGATTTGGACGAAGCCGGGCGGCAAAGGCTGGCGGCGCTGCTGCCCCGCCTGCGGCACGGCTTCAAGCGGGCGGTGGCGCTTTACGAGCAGACGCCGTCGCTGTTGGACCGCACCACCGGCACCGGTACGATCCAGGGCACCTTGGCCCATCGTTTCGCCGTCTCCGGCTTTGTCGGCCGGGCCTCGTCGCGCAGCGTCGATGCCCGCCGTATGCCCGGCTATCCGCCCTATGACGATCTGGATTTCACCATTCCGGTGCTGGCCGAGGGTGACGTCCATGCCCGCGTGCAGATCCGCATCGAGGAGGTGCGGGCGTCGCTGTCGCTGATCGAGCAGATTTTGACCGGCCTGCCCGGCGGCGCTTTCCTGACGGCGCTGCCCATGCGCGCCGGCGAGGGCGTGGCGCTGGTGGAATCGTTCCGCGGTGAGGTGGCCTTTTGGGTGCGCTTGTCGGAAACCGGCAAGGTGGTCCGCGCCCATCCGCACGATCCGTCCTGGTTCCAGTGGCCGCTGTTGGAAGCGGCGATCGAGGGCAACATCGTCGCCGACTTTCCGCTGTGCAACAAGTCGTTCAACTGTTCCTATTCGGGCCACGACCTATGATTCCGCCCATCGCCAAAATGCTGGCTCGCCACCTGCTGCGCCCACATACGACCAAGGACAAATTCAATCCGGCGGAAGCCGCGTTGCGCGAACTGGCCGACAGCCTGGGGCTGGCCGCCCAGGCCAAGCTGGGCCGGTCCTTGGCCATCCGCGCGGTGGATGCCGGGTCATGCAATGGCTGCGAGCTGGAAATCCACGCCGTCAACCACCCGGTCTACGACCTGGAACGCTTCGGTATCAAGTTTGTCGCCAGCCCGCGCCATGCCGATGTGCTGCTGGTCACCGGCCCGGTCAGCTGGAACATGGCGGAAGCCCTGCGCCGTACGGTGGAGGCAACGCCGGAACCGCGTTGGGTGGTGGCCATGGGCGATTGCGCCATCGACGGCGGCTGCTTCGCCGGCTCTTACGCCGTGGCCGGCGGTGCGGCTGCCATCGTGCCGGTGGACATGACCATCCCCGGCTGTCCGCCCACCCCCATCAACATCATCGCCGGTCTGCTGGCGCTGCTGGAGGCGGTGGACGGTTAGGCCTTCAGTTTATAGCCGGTGGACAGCATGCGCCAGGTCAGCGCCAGCAGGGCCAGATCGGCCAGTCCCACCACCATCAATCCCACCGCCAGCGATCCGTCGGCATGACCGATGAAGCCATAGCGGAAACCGTCGATCATGTAAAAGAATGGATTGGCCAGGGCGATGGCGTGAAAGCCTTCCGGCAGGCGGTCGATGGTGTAGAAGGTTCCGGACAGGAACGACAGCGGCGTGACGATGAAATTGGTCACCGCCGCCATGTGGTCGAACTTGTCGGCCCAGATGCCGCCGACCATGCCCAGAAGCGACAGCAGCAACGACCCCATCACCGCATGGAAGACGATGAAGAAGGCGTCGTGCACATGGACATTGACGAACAACGTCATCACCAGCCCGACCACCAGTCCCACCACCACGCCGCGGATCACCCCGCCCAAGGCCACCGCCAGGGTCTGTTCCGTCGCCGACAGGGGCGGCATCAGCATATCAACGATATTGCCTTGGACCTTGGCGATGATCAGCGACGACGAGGTGTTGGCGAAGGCGTTCTGCACCATGGCCATCATGATCAGGCCCGGCGCCAGGAACTCGACGAAGGGCACGCCGTGCACATCCGCCGCCACCCGACCGAGCGCCAGGGCGAACACCGCCAGAAACAGCAGCGTCGTCACCACCGGGGCCATGATGGTCTGGAAATAGACCTTGAGGAAGCGGCGCACCTCCTTGGCCAACAGGGTATAGAACCCCAGCCAGTTGACCATCCCATAGCTGCGGGGGACCGGCGGCAGGGTGGCGATAGGGTCTTTCATGGCGTGCAAGCTCCGTTGGCGCTAGATTGCGGCCATGGCCGCCACTCGCATCCCCACCAGGATCACCCCGCAATACCTCGAGAATGCAGCGTTGCATTACCTTGAACGCTTCGCCGCGTCCAGTGCCGGTTTGCGCCGGGTGCTGTTGCGCAAGGTCGACCGCTCGGTCGCCCATTGGGGCGGCGAGCGCGCCGACCATCTGGCGGCGGTGGACGCGGTCATCGTCAAGCTGACCAATCTGGGCTATCTGAACGACCAAGCCTTCGCCGAGATGAAGACCCGGGCGCTGCATCGCCAGGGCAAGGGCAGCCGCGCCATCCGCGCCACCTTGGCGGCCAAGGGGGTGGACAGCGACCTGGCCGAACAGGCCATGGAAACCCTGACCGAAGAACACGCCCAACCCGATCTTGCCGCCGCCGTCAAACTGGCGCGCAAGCGCCGTCTCGGCCCCTTTCGCCTGCCAGAAAAGCGGGCGGAGACGCGGGCCAAGGATATGGCGGCCCTGGCCCGCGCGGGCTTCGATTTCGACACCGCGCGGCGGGTCATCGATGCCGACAGCGTCGACGGGCTGGAAGAGTTGCTGACGTCTTAGCTCGGCTTCATCTTGCCGTCGGCACCCATCAGCAAGGTGGCCGCCGGTGTGGGAAAGCGAATGCCCTCGGCGTCGAAACGTTGTTTGATGCGACGGTTGAACTCGCGCGCCACCGCCCATTGCTGCAACGCCTTGGTGCGGAAGCGGGCGCGGACGATGACCGCATTGGTGTCGAAACGCTCGAGCCCCAGCACCTCCAGCGGATTAAGGATTTTGCCGGCCCATTCGGGCTCGACCAGCATTTCATCGCCCAACCGGTTGAGCTCGGTGCTGACCCGGTCCACATCCTCGCCATAGCAGACGCCCACGTCGAAGACGGCAAAGGCGAATTCCTTGCTCATATTGGTCACCGATCCCACCGACGAAAACGGGATGGAATGCAAGGCGCCGCTGGAATCGCGCAGTTTCAGTGCCCGAATGGACATGCTTTCCACCGTACCGGCATGGACGGCATCGATGCGCACCACATCGCCGATGGAAATGGTGTCCTCGATCAGGATGAAGATGCCGGTGATGATGTCTTGCACCAGCTTTTGTGCGCCGAAGCCGACGGCGATGCCGACCACGCCGGCACCGGCCAACAGCGGGGCGATGTTGACGCCCAATTCCGACAAGATGATCAGCGCCACCATGACCGTCAGAACCATACGCACCACCAGCCGCAGCAACGGCAGCAAGGTGCGCACCCGGCGCGACCGCTCGATGGCGTTGCCGTCCTTGTCGGTCCGTTGCAGATAGCGGCGGATGGAGGTCGCCACCAGGCGCCATACGGCATAGGCGATCCCCAGCGCCGACAGGATGGAAATGAGGCCGCCAATCAGGCGCTGGCCGATGCCTTGGGACAGCCATTTGGCCGCACCGCCGCCCCATTGCCCCACCATCGACCACAGTGAACGTTCGAGCTTGTCGGGGATGACGTTCAAGAGGGCCGAGCTGTCGTTGCCCTGCACCAGCGAACCATTCGCCTTGGTGTTCTGCGCCTTCAACAGCAGCTTCAACTGGCCGACCAGCTTGGCCCGGGCGGAATCATCCTCGAGGGTGGCGACCAGCCTTTCCACCTCGGCGGCGCTTTGCGCCCGCGCCGGCTGGGCGGTGGCGAAAGCGGTGACGGCAAAGGCGATCAGGCAGAACAGGCGCAGCAAGGCAATCATCATCGGTCCCATCTTGCCGGGTCAAAGAGGCGGGCTCACAATGGGTGCTGCTTTTGTGGTTTTCAAGGATTCAAAACGTATGACCGAGGTGACCATCTATCACAATCCGCGCTGCTCCAAATCGCGCGAAACCCTGAAGCTGCTGGAGGATCAGGGCGTGACACCGCGGGTGGTGGAGTATCTGAAGACTCCGCCCAGCGCCGCCCTATTGGCCGCCATCCTGGCCAAACTGGGCAAGGGGCCGAAGGACATCATCCGCAAGAAGGAAGTCGCCGAGGTCGGTATCGACGTGGGCGGGCTGTCCGATCAGGCGCTGATCGCGGCGCTTGCCGCCAATCCCACGGCCATCGAGCGGCCCATCGTCGTCAAGGGCGACAAGGCCGCCCTGGGCCGCCCACCGGAAAACGTGCTGACCATTTTGTGAATTCTCCCCCCCTGGGCCAGGCCCTGTCCAGGGGGCGTAGTTCCAATGAATGCTCCGTATACCTTGGTTTTTTAATATTACACTTTTTATACCCAGGGTTTCGCCATATGCGGACATGACCGAACATGTCTTTCCCCTGCATCCTTTGCCATGCAATGGACAAAGGGCAGCATGATGCTGGAAAACATAAGCATTTCTAATAAGATCCTGGGGATCGTCGCATTTCTGGGGCTTGTCGCCGCCGGTATCGCCGGCCTGGGGACCAATGGCTTGATGGTGCTGAACTCCAACGCCCAAGACATCGTCGAGACCGCCGAGGAAATCCGCATCGCCGCCCGCCTCAACGAAAATGTGGTCGAGCTGAACCGGGCGGAATATTGGGCAGCCACCGATCCCGCCGCCTATGAGCAGATCGCCGAAAACGTCAAAAAGGTCAGCGCAACCCTGGATGACCGCCTGAGCCGCTTGGAAAAAAACGCCGGCCCCAATCAGGCCCGCCTGCTGGCTGATGTTCGCCAAGCCTATGCCACCTATGGCAAGTCGGTACAGCAATCGCTGGAAACGGCCCATAGGCATCGTGACCATGTCAGCTTGGATGCGGCGCGCAAGGAAATCGCCGATCAGGTCGCCGTCAGCCGCCTCAATGCCCGCGCCTTACGCAACAAGGTCAACGAGTTCGTCACCTATACCGACGACAAGAGCGAGAAAATCAAGGCCGAGGCCGACCAGCAGGCCAACGTCCTGTCCAAGACCATGATCATCGGTGCCGCCGCCGGCATCATCATCGGCTTGGTCATCGGCCTTGCCGTCGCCCGCAAGGGGATCGTCACCCCCATTCATCGTATCGTCGACACCTTGAAGAACCTGGCCCATGGTCGCCTGGATATCGACATCCTGGGGACCGGACGCAAGGACGAGATCGGCGACATCGCCCGCACCGCTTTGGTGTTCCGCGACAACGCCCAAGAGGCCGAACGGCTGCGGACGGAAGCGGCGGCACAGGAAGGCCGGGCCGCGGCCGAGCGCAAGCAAGCCATGCTGGGCATGGCTGACGATTTTGAGAACCGGGTCAAATCATTGATCATCGCCGTATCGTCGGCGGCCACCGAATTGCAGGCGACCTCGCAGCAATTGTCGGCGACGGCGGAAGAAACCAGCCGGCAAGCCGGTGCGGTGTCGGCAGCATCGGAACAGACATCGGCCAATCTGCAAACGGTGGCCGCCGCCACCGAGGAAATGTCGGCGTCGGTGGATGAAATCACCCGCCAGATCAACACCGCCGCGCAACGCACGCGGGAAGTGGCCGGCGACGCCAAGGCCACCGACGAGGCGGTGGCGCAATTGGCTGAAACCGCCAATCGCATCGGTGATGTGGTCCGCCTGATCAATGAAATCGCCAGTCAGACCAATCTGTTGGCGCTCAATGCCACCATCGAGGCGGCGCGCGCCGGCGACGCCGGCAAAGGTTTTGCCGTCGTTGCCCACGAGGTGAAATCCCTGGCCAATCAGACCGCCAACGCCACCGGAGAAATCGGCAGCCAGATCAACACCATCCAGAATGCGATGAAAGTGGCGGTCGCCGCGGTGAGCAAGATCGTCAGCGGTATCGGCGATGTCGACGGCATCACCGCCACCATCGCCGCCTCGGCGGAAGAGCAATCGGCCTCGACCGGTGAAATCTCACGCAATGTCTCGGAAGCAGCCCACGGCGCCCAGGAAGTCAGCGGTAATGTCATCGGCGTCATGCGGGCGTCGGAAGAAACCGGCTCGGCTTCGACCGTCGTCTTGGAATCGGCGTCGCAACTGGCGCGTCAGGCCTCGGATCTGTCGCGCGAAGTGGAGACCTTCCTGGCCGAAGTGCGGGCGGCGTAGTCGCCGGTTCGTCAGCGTGGGGCTTTGTCGTATTCGATGATAAAGCCCTGCGCGCGGCCTTCGCGGCCCTCGCCATGGGTGCCGAAACGGTGCGGGAAATCACCCCAGGTGGGGACCGGCTTATTGACCTCGCCAAAGGCCAGGACGTTCTGGTTGCCGGTGGCGTCGTTGGGCTGGGTGTTGTTGCGCAGGTCGTTGTCGCCGGACATGCCGTCCCAGGCCCAGTTCTCATAGCTCCATGCTTCGCCGCTGACCCAGCGCCAGCCGCCCTTGGGTTCGCTGGCGCCCGCTGGCTGGAACCCGCCCAGGAACGGGCCGTTCATGACGAAGTTATGGGTGTGATCCCATTCAAACCAAAATTTGCGATCACTGATCAGGGCAAAGACGAAATCGTTTTCCGCAGTCGAGTGCAGGGTGGCCAGATAGCCGCCGGCCTGCTCGGCCAGGGCTTTGGCCTGTGTCCAGTTGACGCCGCCTTGCGGCAGATAGACCACTTCGTACCAATGAGTCTCGCCGCTGGGCAAAATGAAGGAAGCCGGAGCCAGGCGATCGAAGGGGACCGGAATGGTATCGAAGGTCAGGCGCGGACTGGCGGGAAAGCCGGTTTCGTTCCCTCGTTCGTCCAAAGCCGGGCGCCCGCCGCCGCCGGGCGGGCGCGACGGGACACATTGCAACTTGTCGCCACGACGCTGGCACGCACCATTCATGGTGCCATTGGGTGTCGGATGGCTGCATTCCGCTCCGCTGTCCTTGCCATCACAGGCGGCGAAGGCTTCGGGCGGCGGACCACCCATGGGTTGGGCCAAGGCCGGCACCGCCACCGACACCACGAGCACGCCCATCACCACGGCAAAACGCAGCATCGCCACCCCCCATGAAAAAAGCCGGCAGGGTGGTCCCTGCCGGCTTTTACTCTAGACCAGTTTCAGCTAAAGCGGAAACTGGTCTAACTCTTACAAATGGCCCGTGACGGGCCGCTCAGGCTTAGCGCATATACACGCTTTGCGTGAAAATGCGCTAACAGCTCAGCCCCGGGCCCCGGACAACAAGCCGCGGGCGATGACTTGGGCCTGGATTTCCGCCGCGCCCTCGAAGATGTTGAGGATGCGGGCGTCACACAGGATGCGGCTGATCTGGTATTCCTCGGCATAGCCGTTGCCGCCATGGACCTGCAACGCGTTGTCGGCGTTGGACCAGGCGACGCGGGCGCCCAACAGCTTGGCCATGCCGGCCTCGATGTCGCAGCGGTGGCCGCCATCCTTTTCGCGCGCCGAGAAATACGTGAGCTGGCGGGCGATCATGGTTTCCACCGCCATCCAGGCGATCTTGCAAGCCACGCGCGGGAACTTGTAGATGGGCTTGCCGAACTGCACCCGATCCTTGGCGTATTGCTGGCCGATTTCCATGGCGTTCTGGGCGACGCCGATGGCGCGGGCGGCGGTCTGGATACGGGCCGATTCAAAGGTTTCCATCAGCTGCTTGAAGCCCTGGCCTTCGACTTGACCCAGCAGATTGGCCGCCGGCACCTTGAAGCCGTCGAAGCCCAATTCGTATTCCTTCATGCCGCGATAGCCCAACACCTTGATCTCGCCGCCGGTCATGCCGGGGGTGGGGAAGGGGTTTTCCTCGGTGCCGCGCACTTTCGGCGCCAGGAACATGGACAGGCCGCGCCAATCCTTGGTGTTGGGATCGGTGCGCACCAAAAGCGCCATGACGTCGGTGCGCGACGCATGGGTGATCCAGGTCTTGTTGCCGGTGACGACGTAATCGTCGCCTTCCTTGACCGCGCGGGTGCGCAGGCTTCCCAGATCCGAGCCGGTATTGGGTTCGGTGAACACGGCGGTGGGCAGAATCTCGCCCGAGGCGATTTTCGGCAGCCATTCTTCTTTTTGCTCTTGGGTACCGCCCAGGCGGATCAACTCGCCGGCGATTTCGGCGCGGGTGCCCAAGGAGCCGACGCCGATATAGCCGCGCGACAATTCCTCGGTGACCACGCACATGGAGGTTTTGCTCATGCCCAGACCACCGAATTCCTCCGGCAGGGTCAGGCCGAACACGCCCATTTCCGCCACTGCGTTCAAGACCTCGAGCGGGATCAACTCGTCCTTCAAATGCCATTCATGGGCATAAGGGGCGACGTTATCCTCGACGAAGCGGCGGAACTGGTCACGGATCAATTCCAGGGTTTCGTCATCAAGCGCCAGTTCACCGTAATGGTGGCCGTCCTCGATCAACTGGGCGATGCGCACGCGCACGGCCGCCGCGTTGCCGGACTTGCGCAAAATGCTGACCGCTTCCGAATGGTGCTTGTGACAGGCACCCGAATCCAGGCCCAGATCGATGGGGCGGATGATCTCGCCCTGGCTCATGGGGATGCCGCCGTAAATCTGGGCGCAATATTCGCCGTAGGCCGATTGCAGCATCAGCTGTTCCAGCTCGCCCAGCTTGCCGGCGGCGCCGACGCGCTTGGCCCAATCCAGCATCTGTTCCAGCGCCGCCACGTAGGTGGACAGCCAGGCATAGCCGTGGGCGGCCTGCTGGTTGGCTTCAAACAGGGCGGAATCGATCTTGCCATCCTTGCTCACCATGGCCGTCACCGATTCCTTGGCGGCGGCGTGCAGACCACGCACGGTTTCGAGCGCGCTTTCACAGGTGGGGATCAGATCGTCGATCAGCAGCGAGGCGGTCATGGCGCTTGTCCTAAAGGGGGGAGGCTGAATAGGAAAAGCCCCCGCCGCCCATAAAGCGGCGGGGGCGGTTTCGGGGCTTTATTCGCCCTCGATGCAGTCTTCGATGGTGTAACGACCGGGCTTCTTGGCCTGGACCATCACCGCCATGTTGCCGGGCTTGTGCTGGTTCTTCAGCATCTTCATGTGGGCGGCCGGGATATCCTCCCAGACATAGCATTCCGACATGCACGGATCGATGCGGCGTTCGATCACCAGCTGGTTGGCCTGGCTGGCCTGCAGCAGGTTGGCGAAGTGGCTGCCCTGGATACGCTTCTGGCGCATCCAGACGAAGCGGGCGTCGAAGGTCAGGTTGAAGCCGGTGGTGCCGGCACAGAACACCACCATGCCGCCGCGCTTGACCACGTTGCACGACACCGGGAAGGTAGCTTCGCCGGGATGTTCGAAGACGAAATCCACGTCGTTGCCCTTGCCGGTGACGTCCCAGATGGCCTTACCGAACTCGCGCACCTTCTTCATATAGGCGGCGAACTCGGCCTGGTCGCCGTCGACGTCGGGCAATTGGCCCCAGCAATCGAAATCCTTGCGGTTGATCACGCCCTTGGCGCCGAGGCCCAAGACGAAGTCACGCTTGTCTTCTTCCGAGATGACGCCGATGGCGTTGGCGCCCGACACCGCGATCAGCTGGATGGCCATGGAGCCCAGGCCGCCGGCGGCGCCCCAGACCAACACGTTGTGGCCCGGACGCAGCACGTGCGGACGATGGCCGAACAGCATGCGATAGGCGGTGGCCAGGGTCAGGGTGTAGCAGGCGCTTTCTTCCCAGGTCAGGTGCTTGGGCCGATGCATGACCTGCTGGGCCTGCACACGGGTGAACTGGGCGAACGAGCCGTCAGGGGTTTCATAGCCCCAGATGCGCTGGGTCGGCGAATTCATCGGGTCGCCGCCGTTGCATTCCTCGTCGTCGCCATCGGTCTGGTTGCAGTGCACGACCACTTCGTCGCCCACTTTCCAGCGCTTGACCTTGGAGCCCACCGCCCAAATGATGCCCGAGGCGTCGGAGCCGGCGATGTGATAGGCGGCCTTGTGGTAGTCGAAGGGCGAGATGGGCTTGCCCAGGGCGGCCCAGACGCCGTTGTAGTTGACGCCGGCGGCCATCACCATGATCAGCACTTCATGCGGATCGATGTCGGGGGTGTCGACCACTTCCACCAGCATGGCGGTATCGGGGTTGCCGTGCCGTTCCTTGCGGATGGCCCAGGCGTACATCTGCTTCGGCACGTGACCCAGCGGCGGGATCTCACCGATTTCGTAAAGGTCCTTCTGCACTTGGGCCTGAACTTCGCTCATCCCACTCACTCCCTGCATGGCAAGCTGGTAATCTGATGGTCCCGCTGGCCCATGGGCGCGGCGGAGCTTCGTTTTAGCGTTTTGCGGCTTTCTTCGCAATGCACAAAATGATAGTTTGTTTCGCGAAGGGCCGATATCGAGAAATTTTAGGTCGCTCGCATGCGGCCCTCGTGAGGCTTTATATCTTTGATTAACGCGCCAATGCAGGAAGGTAGCGACCCATGACGGACAAGACCCCCGCCCGCGAGAAGCCCTGGCTGTTCCGCACCTATTCGGGCCACAGCTCGGCGGCGGAATCCAACAAGCTGTTCCGTGCCAATCTGGGCAAGGGCCAGACCGGCCTGTCGGTGGCCTTCGACCTTCCCACCCAGACCGGCTACGATTCCGATCATGTGCTGGCGCGCGGCGAAGTGGGCAAGGTGGGCGTGCCCATCTGCCATATTGGCGACATGATGACGCTTTTCCAGGATATCCCGCTGGAAAAGATGAACACGTCCATGACCATCAACGCCCCCGCCGCCTGGCTGCTGTCCTTGTACATCGCCACCGCCGAGAAGCAGGGCGCGGCGCGCTCCAGCCTGAACGGCACCACCCAGAACGACATCATCAAGGAATACCTGTCGCGCGGCACCTATATCTTCGGGCCGCAGCATTCCTTGCGCCTGACCAGCGACGTCATCGCCTTCACCTACCGCGAGGTTCCCAAGTGGAACCCCATGAACGTCTGCTCGTACCACCTGCAAGAGGCCGGGGCGACGCCGGAACAGGAACTGGCCTTCGCCCTGGCCACCGCCATCGCCGTGCTCGATACCGTGCGCCCCGTCGTGCCGCCCGAGGATTTCTCGGTGGTGGTCAGCCGTATCTCGTTCTTCGTCAATGCCGGCATCCGTTTCGTCACCGAATTGTGCAAGATGCGGTCCTTCACCTATCTGTGGGACGAAATCTGCCGCACCCGTTATGGCATCACCGACGAGAAGGCCCGGCGCTTCCGCTATGGCGTCCAGGTCAATTCCCTGGGCCTGACCGAGCCGCAGCCGGAAAACAACGTCTATCGCATCTTGCTGGAAATGCTGGCGGTGGTGCTGTCGAAAGACGCCCGCGCCCGTGCCGTCCAGTTGCCGGCCTGGAACGAGGCCCTTGGCCTGCCGCGTGAATGGGACCAGCAATGGTCGCTGCGTCTGCAACAGATCGTCGCCTATGAAACCGATCTGTTGGAATTCGGCGACATCTTCAACGGCTCGACCGAAATCCAGCGCAAGGTGGATGAATTGATGGCCGATGCCCGCGACGAGCTGAAGCGCATCGACGATATGGGCGGCGCCGTTTCGGCGGTGGAATCCAGCTACATGAAGCAGAAGCTGGTGGAAGCCAACGCCCGGCGCATCGGGGCCATCGAATCGGGTGAACAGATCGTCGTCGGCGTCAACAAGTGGACGGAAACCGAGCCCAGCCCGCTGACCGGCGGTGACGGCTCGATCCTGACCGTCGACCATAAGGTCGAGGCCGAGCAGATCGAACGGCTGAAGGCGTTCAAGGCCACCCGCGATCAAGGCGCGGTGGAAGCCGCCCTGGCCGGCCTGCGCGCCGCCGCGAGCGAAGGCCGCAACGTCATGGAGCCGAGCATCACCGCCGCCCATGCCGGGGTGACCACCGGCGAATGGGCACAGACCCTGCGCGAGGTGTTCGGCGAATATCGGGCACCGACCGGTGTTTCCCGCGCTTCCGCCAACACCAAGGGCGAGAAGATCGTCGATGTGCGCGCCAAGGTCGAGACCGTGTCGGCCAAATTGGGCCGTCGGGTCAAGATGCTGGTGGGCAAGCCCGGTCTGGACGGTCATTCCAACGGCGCTGAACAGATCGCTGTCCGTGCCCGCGACGCCGGCATGGAAGTGGTCTATGAAGGCATTCGCCTGACCCCGGCCCAGATCGTCAATGCCGCCCTGGAAGAAGGCGTGCACGTGGTCGGCCTCTCCATCCTGTCGGGCAGCCATATCCCGCTGGTGACCGAAGTGCTGGAACGCATGAAGGCCGCCGGTATCGGTGATATCCCGGTGGTGGCCGGCGGCATCATCCCGCCGGAAGACGAAAAGCTGCTGCTGGCGGCGGGCTGTGCCCGCATCTACACGCCCAAGGATTACGACATCACCACCATCATGGGCGATATCGTCGATCTGGTCGGCGCCCGCGCGGCGTAACCTTAACCCGGACCAAGAAAAACCCCCTGTCGCTTGGCGGCAGGGGGTTTTTTATCAAACCGTGAAGTACTTGGCCTGCGGATGGACGCAGACGATGGCGCTGGTGCTTTGTTCCGGCTCCAACTGGAATTCGTCGGACAGGGTGATGCCGACGCGGTCGGCGCCCAACAGCGCCAGCAATTGCTTCTGGTCCTCGACGTTGGGGCAGGCGGGATAGCCGAAGCTGTAACGCGAGCCCTGGTAGTTCTGCTTCAACAGCTTGTCCATGTCGGCGGCGTCCTGGGCCGCGAAGCCCAACTCGGCGCGGATGCGCTTGTGGACGTATTCGGCCATGGCCTCGGCCATCTCCACCGACAGGCCGTGCAGGTACAGGTAATCCTGGTACTTGTTGGCCTCGAACCATTGCCGCGCCACGTCCGACGCCTTTTGCCCCATGGTCACCACCTGCAAACCGATGACGTCACGCACCGGGTCGCTGATGGGACGGAAGAAATCGGCGATGCACAAGCCGCCGTCGCGGGCCTGACGGGGGAAGCCGAAGCGGGCCAACTCGGTGCTGCCGTCGGTGTCGAACACCACCACCGAATCACCGTCGGCGGCGGCCTTCCAATAGCCATAGACGCCTTGGGCGTGCAGGATGCCTTCCTGGGAACAGCGCTTGAGCATGTTGAGGGCGATGGGCTTCAGTTCCTTGCTCGCCCAGGCCTTGAACTCGTCGATGCTCTTGCCCTGCTTCCGATAGCCCCAATGGAACTGATAGAGCATGGTCTCGTTGAGGAAGCCGGCCAGATTCTGCAAGGGGACGTTCTCGATCAGCTTGGCCCCCCAGAACGGCGGCACCGGCGGCGGCACGTCCCGGTGCAACTCGGCCCGGCGCATGGTCACCTCGTCCCAATCGACGGGACGCAGCGTGCTGGCCTCGGCCGGCTGGCCGATACGCTTGGAATTGCCCGATTTCGGCGCCTTGCTGCGCGCCTGCACATAAGTGTCGAACGAGCCGTCGGCCACCTTGGCCATCAAATCCAGGCCGTCGAAGGCATCGCGGGCATAGGCGACGCCGGAACCGCCATAGGCGTTCAGACAATCTTCCTCGACGAATTTGCGGGTCAGCGCCGCGCCGCCCAGCAGCACCGGCACGTCCAGGCCCTGGGCCCGCATTTCTTCCAGGTTGTCCTTCATGATCACGGTGGATTTGACCAACAGGCCGGACATGCCGACGGCATCGGCCTTGTGTTCCTTCGCCGCCTTGATGATCTCGCCCACCGGCTGCTTGATGCCGATATTGACCACCTTGTAGCCGTTATTGGTCAGGATGATGTCCACCAGATTCTTGCCGATGTCGTGGACGTCGCCCTTGACGGTGGCCAGCACCATGGTCGCCTTGGCCGAACCGTCGGATTTTTCCATGTGCGGCTCCAGATAGGCCACCGCCGCCTTCATGGTTTCCGCCGATTGCAGCACGAAGGGCAGTTGCATCTTGCCTGAGCCGAACAACTCGCCCACCACCTTCATGCCGTCGAGCAGCAGGTCGTTGATGATGGCCAAGGGCGCCCAGCCCTCGGCCATGGCGGCGGCCAGATCGTCGTCCAGGCCGGTGCGGTCGCCGTCGACGATGCGCTGCTTCAGGCGATCCTCGATCTTGGCCGGCAGCTCCTTCTTGTTTTCCGCCGCCTTGCGGTCGCCGAACAGGGCGATGAAGGCCTGCAACGGGTCGATGCCGGGGCTGCGGCGGTCGAAGATAAGGTCTTCAGCGGCATTGACCTCGTCCGCCGGGATGGAATGCAGGGGCAGGATCTTGGAGACATGGACGATGGCCCCGGTCATGCCGCGCTTGACGGCATAATCGTTGAACACCGAGTTCAGCACCTGCCGCGCCGCCGGCTTCAGGCCGAAGGAAATGTTGGACAGCCCCAGGACGATGCCGCATTCCGGCAATTCGCGGGCCAGGGCCTCGATGGCGTCCAGGGTTTCCAGGCCGAGCTTGCGGTCGTCCTCGTTGCCGGTGCAGATGGTGAAGGTGAGCGGGTCGAACAACAGATCGCCCGCCGGCAAGCCATGCTGGTTGACGGCGAAATCATAGAGGCGATGGGCGATGCGCAATTTGGCGGCGCAATCCTTGGCCATGCCCTCTTCGTCGATGGTCAGCGCCACCACCGCCGCGCCAAATTTCTTGGCCAGCTTCAGGCGGTCGGCGGCGTCTTCCTCGCCGTTCTCGAAATTGATGGAGTTCAAGATGGCCTTGCCGCCATAAAGCTTGAGCGCCGCTTCCAGCACCGGCAGTTCGGTGGAATCGATGACCAGGGGCGTGGTCACCGCGCCGCGCAGGCGGGTCACCACCTGGGTCATGTCGGCCACTTCCTTGCGGCCGACGAAGGCGGTGCAGACGTCAAGGGTGTGGCTGCCTTCCTTGACCTGCTCGCGCGCCATGGCGACGATGCCGTCCCAATCCTCGGCATCCTGCAAATCGCGGAACTTCTTCGAGCCGTTGGCGTTGCACCGCTCGCCGATGGCGAGAAAGGCGTTTTCCTGGCGCAATGTCACCTGGGAATACAACGATGCCACCGCCGGCACCCAATGGACGCTGCGCTTGACCGGATTGGGGCGATAGCCGGCGCCGATCCGCTGCAACATCTGATGGGTGGCACCGATATGGGCCGGCGTGGTGCCGCAGCAGCCGCCCAGCAGGTTGACGCCCATACCGACGAAACGTTCGTGCCACACCGCCAGTTCTTCCGGCAACAAAGGATAGCGGGTCTGGCCATCGACCAGTTCGGGCAGGCCGGCATTGGGCTGCAACGAAATCAGGTCGGGCCAGTTTTCCACCAGATACTTGACGTGTTCCAGCATCTCCTGCGGGCCGGCGGCGCAGTTGAGGCCCAGGGACGGCACGCCAAGGGAATGCACCACGGTGGCGGCGGCGGCGATGTCGGCGCCGACCAGCATGGTGCCGGTGGTTTCCACCGTCACCTGGACGAAGATGGGGGTGTCCTTGCCGGCAGTCGTGCGGGCGATCTTGGCGCCGTTGACGGCGGCCTTGATCTGCAACGGGTCCTGGCAGGTCTCGATCAGGATGGCGTCGGCGCCGCCGGCGATCTGGCCGGCGCATTGCACCACATAGGCCGCTTCCAACTCGTCATAGCCGATATGGCCCAGACTGGGCAGCTTGGTGCCGGGACCGACCGAACCGAGGACGAAACGGGCCCGGCCATCGCTGAATTCTTCCGCCGCCTCGCGGGCAATTTCAGCCGCGCGCTTGTTGAGGTCGAAGGCTTTGTCGGCGATGCCGAACTCGGCCAAGGTGATCGGGCTGGCGCCGAAGGTGTTGGTCTCGACCATGTCGGCGCCGGCGTTGAAATACTGCATGGCGATGTTGCGCACCACGTCGGGGCGCGATTCCACCAGGATGTCGGTGCAGTTTTCCAGCCCCATGAAATCCTTGTCCACCGACAGGTTCATGGCCTGGACCAGGGCGCCGGTCCCGCCGTCGCACAAAAGAACACGCTGGTGGAGATGGTCGAGAATATTGGTCATGCGATCCTCAAGCCCGGCTGCGCCGGAAATAAATGACACGGATGAACACGGATGGACGCGGATGAAACAGGATAAACCATCCGTGTTTATCCGTGTCCATCCGTGTCTTAACCTCTATTGGGCCTTGGGCCGTACCCCCAGGATATGCGAGATCGCATAAGCCAGATCGGCGCGGTTCAGCGTATAGAAATGGAAGTCGGTGACGCCGTCGGCGGCCAGGGCTCGACATTGCTCGGCGGCAACGGTGGCGGCGACCAGACGGCGGGTTTCCGGGTCGTTGTCCAGGCCTTCGAAAAGCTTGGCCATCCATGCCGGCACCGAGGCGCCGCAGGCGGCGGAGAACTTCTGCACCTGGGCGAAATTGGTCACCGGCAGGATGCCGGGCAGCACCGGGACGGTGATGCCGGCGGCACGCACCCGGTCGATGAAACGGCGATAGACGTCGACGTCAAAGAAATACTGGGTGATCGCCCGCGTCGCCCCGGCATCCACCTTGCGCTTCAAATTGTCCAAATCGAAGTCCGCGTTGGGGGCATCCGGGTGCATTTCTGGGTAGGCGGCAACCGAGATCTCGAAATCGTTGATGCGCTTCAAGCCCTTGACCAGATCGACGGCATAGGCATAACCGCCGGGAGTGGGTTGATAGGCGCCCGATCCTTCCGGCGCGTCGCCACGCAGGGCGACGATGTGGCGGATGCCTTCGTCCCAATAACGCCGGGCGATGTCGTCGACCTCGCCCTGGGAATGGCCGACGCAGGTCAGGTGGGCGGCGGGCTTCAACGAACTTTCGCGGGCGATGCGGACCACGGTGTCGTGGGTGCGTTCGCGCGTGGTGCCGCCGGCACCATAGGTCACCGAGACGAAGCTGGGGGCCAAAGGCTCCAGGCGTTTGACGCATTCCCACAGGGTTTCCTGCATCTTTTCCGTCTTGGGCGGAAAGAACTCAAAGGAAACGCTGACCGGCTTGGCCGAAGCGGCGGCGATGGGAAGGTTCACGGATGGTCTCCTGTCGTTTTCTTTTCGGCGCTCCACAGCACCACAGTCAAGGGCTTGCCCGGCAGACGCACGGGCGGGCGGGTCTGCAACCCGGCGATGCTGAACCACTGTCCGACCTCGGCATCGCTGAAGCCCAGGCGGCGGTGGGCGTGCTGGTCGCGCAAAATTTCCTGGTCATGCGGGGCGAAGTCCACCACCAGCAGCACGCCGCCGGGGCGCAGGATACGAGCAGCCTCGGCCACCACGGCGGCGGGGTCGGCGGCATAATGCAGCACCTGATGGATGGTGACCACATCCGCCGATGCCGCCGTCAACGGCACCTGGGTGATGTCGCCCTGACGGACCATGCAATGGCGCAGATCGGCGCGCTCCAGATTGGCCCGCGCCACCGCCAGCATCTCACGCGACAGATCGATGCCGATGCCGCGCTCCACGTGCGGGGCCAGCACTTCCAGCACCCGCCCGGTCCCCGTACCCAAATCCACCAGGTCGCCGACACGACGGCCCCGGAGGGCGGCGACCAGGGCGCGCTCGACCTCGCTGTCGTCCACGTGCAGCGAGCGCAATTGGTCCCAACGCCCGGCATTCTCGGTGAAGTAATCCTGGGCGCGGGTGGCGCGGGCGGCACGGATGGCATCCAGGCGCGACTGATCCAGGCCAAGCATGGCATCGTCGGCGGGCAGCATGGACAACAGGCGCTGCGCCAGATCAGCCCCCGCCCCCTTGGCGGCGACCCGGTAAAACACCCAAGCCCCCTCGGGGAAACGGTCAAGTAGGCCGGATTCACACATCAGCTTGAGATGACGCGATACCCGGGGCTGGCTTTGCCCCAGAATATGGGTCAATTCCGACACCGTCAGGTCGCCATGGCCCAGCAACCGCAGCAGACGCAAACGCGTCGGCTCCGCCGCTGCCCGCAATGCCGCCAGAATGTCGTCCACGACGCCCTCCGCCAAATTCAAGAAACATATAAACATATCTTTATGCGTTATGGAAAGCAGAATCCGGCGCTGCCGGTGACCCGGTGTGTCATTCGTGCAACATTTCGCCATGACGAAAAAAGCATCGGTTTTGTGCCTACTGGTGTTTCCCTTCCGACTGTGTTACCTCCAATGGTGCAAGGAAGCCGCACCTGCGGAGTCTTGTCGTCTGGTGATCCGGGCGTTTCGGATTAGTCTTGAGGTCTAGAAAGCAGGATGCCAGCCTTCATGCCCCGCTCCGTCGTCGCTCGCTTCGCCGCGCCCCTTTTCGCCATCGCCCTGCTTGCCGGCTGTGCCACCCCGCCGCCAGCCGACGACAAGGAGGCGATGATGGAGTGGGATCAGAACAACGATCCGCTCGAGCCCATGAACCGGGCCATCTTCGACTTCAACCAGGCTGTCGATAAGGCGCTGTTGAAGCCGATTGCCCAGGGCTATGGCGCCATCATGCCGCAATACGGCAAGGACCGGGTGCGTGACTTCATCCGTAATCTGCGGGCCCCGGTGGTCTTCTTTAACGACGTCTTGCAAGGTCAGCCCGACCGCGCCATGCAGACGCTGATGCGTTTCGCCTTCAACACCGGCTTCGGTATCGCTGGCCTGATTGACGTGGCCGAGCCCGGCGGCATCCCTTATCACGACGAAGATTTTGGCCAGACCTTTGCTGTTTGGGGCATTGGCGAGGGTCCGTATCTGGTTCTGCCCATTCTGGGCCCGTCCAACCCCCGTGACGGTGTCGGCATCGCCACCGAATGGCTGGTCGATCCGTTCAATCTGTACATGGATCACATCGACCGCTCCTGGCCGGTGTGGACCCGCGCCGGAATCTCTGGCCTGGAAAAGCGTGAACGTCTGCTGGCGCCGCTGGACGAGATCGAGCGTTCGTCGCTGGATTATTACTCGGCCTTGCGCTCGACCTATCGGCAGAATCGTAATGCCGAGGTCAAGAATGCCCTCAATCCGACGGGGCTGCGCTAATTATGTTGAGCCGGCGGATTTTATTGCTGAGTGCTGTCGCTGCGGCGACCTGCCTGCATGTGCCCTCCATCGCTTTCGCCGTTGAGGTCAAAGCGCGTTCCTTCATCCAAGATTTGGCCGATACCGCCATGAACACGGTGGCGGTGAAGGATCTGTCGGACGCCGAGCGGGCTTTGCGCTTCCGCAATCTGTTCGTCAATACCTTCGACTTGCCGGAAATCAGCAAGTTGGTGCTGGGGCGCTATTGGCGTCCTCCGACCACGGCTGAGCAGCGCGGTGAATTCCAGAAGCTGTTCGAGGACATCCAGGTCTATACCTGGACACGCCGATTCAAGGAATATTCCGGCGAAACCCTGGATATTTTTGGCGTCGAACCCGATGCCAGCGGTGATTCGTTGGTGGTTTCGCAGATTCGCCGCCATAATCTGGCGCCGATCAATGTCTCCTGGCGGGTGCGCAAGGATGGCGAGACATTCCGCGTTGTCGACATCATTGTCGAAGGTGCCTCGATGATTGTCACCTACCGCTCGGATTACAGCGGTGTGTTGTCGAGCCAAGGCGGCAAGCTGGACAGTCTGCTGGCGGTGATGCGGCAAAAGGCCGATCAGCTTAAGGCCGGATCCTAACGATCCTGCTATTTTTCCGGTGGTGTCCGGTCGCGCCGGCCTTGGCGCTTTGGTTTATCAATAGCCGTAGGGACGATCGCCCCACAGCAGCGTGGCGACGTGGCGGCTGACCATTTTCATCAGGTCATAAGACGGACGAACGAATTGTACGGCCACCCAATTGGGGGTAATGGCGCGAATATCCGCCTTGCCCTTGGCCTTGCGCATGTCGGGAAAATGAGATGACACCATCTCGAATTCCAGCACCTCACCCTTCCAGGTCCGGCGTCCGGCTGGCAGGGGGAACTTCATGCCGCCGATGGAAATATCCAGCACCTCGATATCGGCATCCTCGACGCGGATAACCAGTCCAGTTCCGGGGTGACGATCATCAAAACGGCGGTCATTACTGGTCTTCTTGATCATCTGGAAATTCCAATCGGCCCCGATACGATAAGGGATATTAACTTGGCTGGAGTGATCGCGCCACCACCGATAAAGGATGGTGACGCTACCCTTGACAGCCCTTCGTCCATCCCCTAATTTCCCCACCTCGCTGGGGCCGTAGCTCAGATGGGAGAGCGCCGCAATCGCACTGCGGAGGTCAGGGGTTCGATTCCCCTCGGCTCCACCAGCCCCTTCACACGCCGAATCCATCGACTAGCCTAGCACAGTCGACTGTGGAGCGCAAGGTAACGCTTGCAATGGAGTGGCGTGGATATCCAGAAGACATAAGCAAAAAGGCCGCTAACCCAGAGGATTAGCGACCTGCGCCGAAGCGCTAAGAAAACTTGTTTGGCGACATCTTTCTTAGCCCGACGCAGGCCGCACTGTCAACGGAAAACCGTGAGGTTTCCGAACGGGTTAACTCGTCCCTTTTTTCTACCGTCGTGATGTTGATCCACGTTCCTCCTTGGAGGGGCGATGCATAAATCCGAGTACATGCGGTCTCTGTATGAGGCCAGCTTTCACGCATCCCATGCGTTGGGCTCGCAGAGCCGGACGCTGGAAGCGGCTATTGTCGAGGCGCGCAAGAAGCATGCGCCGGCTCTGATCGGCGCCAGCCTGGAACGTTACCGGCCTTCCCAGCAGGAGGACAGGCCGGTCGCGGTCGTTTGCACCAGGCGCCAGCGTGGGCCATCGCGCCGCATGGTCCAGCAGCGCCGTGCCGCGCATGCGCGGGCACGGTGGCCGTGGAAACTCCAAACGCAATGGCCATGGACCGATGCCGAGGTTTGTCTGATCGACGCGCTGTTATTCCTGGGTGGCGCCAGCGGCGAATTCGACGTGTACCGGTCCGAGCTTGAGAACCGGGCCGGTGTCCGTCCATCCACCCAGCGGGCGGCAGAGGCCAGGTTGCGCGATCTCGGCCTGCTGGACGTGATCGAGAACCGCCGTGAATACGACCGCAACGATGCCAACAGCTACCAACTCAAAGGGGTCTTGAAAGAAGCCGCCCGTATCTTGTGGGTGCGAAGGGGGGAGGGTACAAAACTTTGCGCACCCTTCGGGGGTCTTGAGAATCAAGAACCCCATACATCTCCTACATTGGCGCCGCCGACGTTGCTAAAACGGACGCCTGGACGGCGCCCTCCCGTCACCCCCGAACCCAAGGCCAGGGCTGAACGCTTCGACCACCTCGCCACGGGTGTGCCGACCTCCCCCCAATCAGGGGAGGTATGTAAGTTGCTCGGCAGGAACGAGCAGGCGAAGCCGGCAGCGGCAAACGCGGCTGGCGATGGTGTCGCTGAAACCGTGGCGCTGGACCTGATCCGTTCATTTCTGCCCGAGGTGGCCCCGGCAGAGGCACCGCCCGATAACGTGGACGATGCCTTGGCCTTGGCCGACCGGCTTCAGCGAACCTATTCGTGTTGGGCAATACCGTGAAGCCATTGACCACCTTTTCCACCTGATCACCGTCGATTATTGCGCCTGCGTCGGCCTTCGGGAGCGAACCACTTGGGCCGGTATTGCCCGCAAGGTTCTGGCTGAGGTCGAACAATTGGAATGCCTCAGGGCCAAAGCCGATGACCGCCGCCGCCAAGCGCGATGCATTCTGGCCGCCAAGGCGCGCCTTTCCGATTTCCCGGACAATACCGCCTTGATGCCGAATGGGGAGGGTTGAAACCATGACCAGCCCTATCACCACTTCCCATCCCGACCATGTTGAAATCGTCCTGACCGACAGTGTGTTGACCGCCCTCCAGGGGCAGGAGCGCTGGTCATGAGCATGAGCCAGATCGACACGATGACCCCCGGCGCCGCCCAGGCCATCACCTATCACAACCAGGAAGCCGATTCCGCCCATAAGCAGGCCGTGCAGGCTCTCGACACCTACAACCGGGCCATGCGGCAGTTGCAAGCCGCCTTGGCCCAAGGCGATGGCGACGCCGCTGAACTGGCCGAAGCTTGGGCCGATACCGCCTGGAAGAACGTGCAGGCGCTGTTGCAGCAGGGCTATCAGCATCGCAATTCCGCCGCCATCGCCGCCGGCATGGCCGCCGAGATCGAGAACGACAGGAGGAAGGCATGATCGACGACGCCCCTGGGTCGGTCGCGAAGCTTGTTTCGCCATCCATGTACACGGTTCCCAAATCAAGCCCGCCTGAGGCACCTGAGGCGCCCCCGGTGACCCAGAGCAGCCGGAAGGAGGAAACAGCGCCCAAGTGCTGCCGCTGGTGCGGCGCGGTGATGCTCAATCCGCGTCGTAATCAGAAATGTTGCAGTGCCGTATGTCGGGAAGCCTATGAACGGCAAAAGCGCCAGCAGTCTCGACAGAATGCGGTTGAAAAACCGAAGTGCAAATGCCTGTGGTGCGGTGGCGACTTCGACCAGGTGCGCAAGGCGCAGGAATTTTGCTGCCCGGAACACCAGCAGGCTTTCAACAACTTCTGGAAGGGCAAGGGGCCGGCGTTGGCCAAGGCCCTGCACGCCTGGCGCGTCGGTAAGGAGCCGGGAGGATTGACCAAGGTGTGCCGGGAGTTTTCCGCCGCCAGGGAGGAACTTCAGGACAAGCAGGCCAAGGCCAAACGGACTACGACGGGGAGGAAGTGAAAATGTTCCAGCTTATGCGACAGTGCCGTGTTGAGCCCGCTTTCCCTCCAGGCGACATATTGGTACTGCACTCCGCTCCGCTCAATCTGTGGTTTTCGCGGTCTGATTAACCAATTCGCAGGCGTTCTATTCTACTTTTATGAAATGATTCTGGCCGTTTCGTAGTGGATATGGTCACAGGAGGAAGTCGTGAGCACTAATACGACGATTGAATGGACAGAGCAGACCTGGAACCCGACCACCGGCTGTACCAAGATTTCGCCCGGTTGTAAGCATTGCTATGCCGAAGTCATGGCGCGACGCCTCCATGCCATGCGTGCACCCGGCTATGACCAGGAATTCAAGCTCGCGCTTCATCCGCATCGTATTTTCCAGCCACAGGCTCGTAGAAAGCCGACCATCTATTTCGTCAATTCGATGAGCGATCTTTTCCACTACGACATTCCAGATAGCTTTCTTGACCAAGTCTTCACGGTTATCGCCGACACCCCTCGACACACCTATCAAATCCTGACCAAGCGAGCTGACCGATTGCCGGCTTACTTCTCATCGCGCCGCTGTCCACCGAATGTATGGTTGGGTGTGTCTGTCGAGGATCGTGCTTATGGACTGCCGCGCATTGACTATCTGCGACAAGTTGAAGCTCGGGTGCGGTTTTTGTCGATAGAGCCACTACTCGAAGACCTGGGCGAGTTCGACCTGTCCGGAATTCATTGGGCAATTGTTGGCGGGGAATCTGGTCACAAGGCCCGTCCGATGGAGCCCGCCTGGGTCGAGAGTATTCAGCGCCTCTCCGAACAAGCCGGCGTCGCCTTCTTTTTCAAGCAATGGGGAGGTTGGGGCGCTGATGGCGTCAAGCGCCACAAAAAGGCGAATGGCAGGGAATTCAATGGGCGTACATGGGATGCCTACCCTGGAATTCAATTATAAATTTTTGATGATGTGGTCAGCAATTTTGGTTGCGATGCCGCATGCCCTTTGATTCGGGTTGGATACTGCAAAATATAAAGCAAATAACGGTGCGCCTGTTGACTGTCTCAGTATTTTAGGTGTTGTTGTGGCTGGAAAGAGATTTTTAAGGCGATTTGAAACAAAATCAAGCATTTCGCTGTGGCTTGCTGTCCTTACATCAGAATCATTTCCAAACAATGATGGCTGCCTCGGCGGTGCGTAGAACTTTTCCTTCCATGCCTCCGTTCCTAATAACCGTGTAATTGCGGCTTCTTTTTCAGGAGCGAGACGATCCGCATTTTTCGCAGCCTGTCGGTAAAGTGCTGAATATGGGAACAGATACCATATGTCAATCGCCTGTGTGTTTGCGATTGCTCTGAGCGTATCCCACTCAACATTCATTCCGTATGGGTCTAAGAATAATACGGCTCTTGTATTTTTCCAATTATTTGTCATGCAAATACTGCGTAGTGCAATATTTGCATCGTCTTTAATTAATTTTACGGAGCGGCCTTGGTGTTCTGTGGCCAGTGATTCTAATGCTCGATGCTTCTTTTCATCCATTTCTATGAAATAGAGCTTATCAAACGCTGGTTGCGCCTCCAGTGCAATCCTGGCTGACCCATCAACGCTTGTGGCGGCACCATCAATTTTAATGTCGCAACGACCGGTTCCTGCGAAGGCGTCAATATAAAGGAGTTGAAAGCTCTGTCGGCTCAGCGCAGTGGTGAATGCGGGGAGATAGCTCTTTAACGCAGCCAGTTTAACAAGTGTCCAGGCTCCTCCAAAATTGTGATGATCACTCACTTTGGCCTCTCCTGATGCGGATGCAATTGGGCTTTATCTATTTTTGGTAGATAAGGCTACGATTATGATGATTAAGCATCAATACAAATTTCGCGAAAAATTGATTCTGGATGTTAGCACTTGGGTTGCGGGCTGCTTCTCGCTCAGCATATATGGCGTTTGACGCCATATATGGTTTATGGCATTATATGCCCTATGAAAAAGGCTGAACAAATCTTCCGCGACAAGCTCGCTTATCCTGATGGGGCCATTCTCGAAATGACCATCTGGAAAGTGCCGCAGCCGGTTCGCGGAAGCGACCACGGGCTGAAATACAGCCTTTTCTATGGCTATGCTGGCCGTCGGCTGGTTGCCTATGACAACGAGCCCGGCAAGGGCGATCATCGCCATTACGGCGAACGCGAGGAAGTTTACCAGTTTGTTTCCGTCGAGGTTCTGCTGGCTGATTTCCTGGCGGATGTAGAACGGTGCAGAGGTGGAAAATGAGCGACGTTAAACTTCATGTCGGCACGGCTGAAGACATGGCCAAGCGATTTGCCGAGGCATGGCACAAGGCCGAGCAGGGACAGGATGTGCAGGAAAGCCATCTGACCTTTCTGGACCTCGATTCTTTGCTGGCGGCCTTGACCAACAAACGCATGGAATTGTTGCGACACCTGCACCAGCAGCCGGCCCGGAGCGTTGCGGCCCTGGCTCGCGGCCTGGGCCGGGATTACAAGCGCGTTCACGAGGACGTGGACGCGCTTGCCCAACTGGGGCTGATCGAACGGAATAAAACGATGGTTCGCGTCACCGTCGATGAAATCCAGGCGAGTCTGCGACTGTGAGCGACCAGCCCAACAGGGTGACGTGTCATGAATGTGGTGCGGGGATGGACCGCGACATTCGCCCCATGGCGATTACCTACAAAGGCCACACTCTGACCGTCCAGCAACCGGGCTGGTATTGCGCTTGTGGCGAAGGAGTCTTGACCGCCGAGGATAGCGCCGCCACCCAGATAGATTTTCGGCACCTTCTGGGTGTGCAAGATACGACCCGGCAGCATGAGGACGGTTATTCGGACAAGCACGCCTGACGGCCTTGTTTGCGGAGCCATGTACATGGATCGGCTAACAAGCCCGGCAAGGGTGACAGCGGCGCCAGGGCCTATCACTGGGTAGCCAATGCGGGAACGGGCGGCCACAGTCGGTGCGGGACGGCCTCCACCGACACGGCTTCGTGGCTTTGGTCCTACAGGGGAGGGTGGCCGGCGGCAATGACGCTTTTTGGCTCCCCCACGCCGGCACGCCGGCGCGGTCCCCCCAAAAAGCTATGCCCCCGCTCACCCTCCCCTGTTGACGGACCGCCATCGAAACCGCGCCGATGGAGGCCCTCAATGACCCGCACCGCCGAAACCACCCAAACCTTCCTGCAATGGCACGACGATATCCCCTATCTGATCACCTGGACCCCCGGCCCCGTCGTCGGCACCCTCAGCGCCCACGTCGCCGATGACGACTTCGCCCAACTGGCCGCTGAACCCTGGTCCACCGACATCCGCATGGAGGTCGCCACCGCCGCCTTGGCGCAGAGTATCCATCCGGTGAAGGACGCAGGGGGGGGGCGGCGTCAGGCGGCGACGGCGGAGGCCGGGTTGGCGTTCCGCCAGTTCCAGGGCAGGAGTTCGTCGATGCGGCTGGCGGGGTGACCCGCGATCCGTGCAAGGACATCGGCCAGCCAGGCTTGCGGATCGATGTCGTTCATCTTGGCTGTGACGATGAGGCTGTACATGGAGGCGGCACGCTGTCCACCGCGGTCGGACCCGGCGAAGAGCCAGGACTTCCGGCCGAGCGCGATGCCACGAAGGGCGCGTTCGGCGGAATTGTTGGTCATGCAGACGCGGCCGTCGTCGAGGAAGCGGGTGAAGGCGGGCCAGCGTTTCAGCATGTAGTCCATGGCCTTGGCAAGATCGTTGCCTCGCGACAGACCGGCGCGCTTCTCCGTCAGCCATCGTTCCAGGTCGGCGACCAGGGGGGCGCTGAGCTCCTGGCGGATCGCCCGCCGCCGGTCGGCGTCCTGGCCGCTGATGGCGCGCTCGATCTCGAACAGGGCGTCGATGCGCCGGACCGCCTCCAGCGCCAGGGGCGAGATCACCGAGGCAGCCCGGCCCTCGGCCTTGCGGCGGGCATTGGCCGCCAGGTCGGCTAGGGCGAAGAACGGACGCCTCGCATGCGCCCAGCAGGCGGCCTCCAGGATTGGCCCGGGTTTTCGGTCGGGCAGGTAGAGTGCGCCATAGCCCCCATAGGCGTCCGCCTGGAGCAGCCCGGCATACCCAGCGAGATGGGCCTGGGGGTGTTCACCTCTCCGGTCGCGCGAATAGTAGAACATGGCCGCCGGTGGTGCCGGTCCGCCGAAGGGGCGGTCGTCGCGGACATAGACCCAACATCGGCCGGTGTCGGTCTTGCCCTTCGCCAGGACGGGCACCGTGGTGTCGTCGCCATGCAGACGCGCGGCGGCAAACACATGGGCCTCGATGCGCCGGATCAACGGCTCCAGGGCGGCGCAGCCGGCGCCCACCTGGTCGGCCAGCGTGGACAGGCTGAGCGGCACACCCTCCTTGGCATAGCGCTCGGCCTGGCGGTTCAGCGGCTGGTGCTGCCCGAACTTCTCGAACAGGATCATGGCCAGCAGGCTGGGGCCGGCCCAGCCGCGCGGGGTCACATGGAAGGGCGCCGGCGCCTGGCTGATCTTCTCGCAGTCCCGGCAGCTGAACTTCTCGCGGACCCGCTGGATGACCTTCCACTGGCGCGGGATCACCTCCAGGGTCTCGGTGACGTCCTCGCCGATCTTGCGCAGACGGTCACCGCCGCAGCAGGAGCAGGCCGACGGAGCCGGCTCGACCACCCGCTCGCGCGGCAAATGCTCGGGAAACGGCTTGCGGGCAGGCCGGTTGCGGGTGAAGGCCGCCACGTTGGTGGTGCGCGCCGCGGCCTTCTCGGCGGTGATCTCGTCCTCGGTGGCCGCCGCCGCCAGTTCCTCGAACGCCAGCTCCATCTGGTCGATCAGGCGGGCCGAGCGTTCCGCCTGGGGGCCGTAGAGTTCGCGCTTCAGTTTCTCGATCTGCAGCTTCTGGTGCGCGATCAGCGCCTGGTCCTCGGCGGCCCTGGCGCGCGCGACCGCCAGCTCCGCCCTCAGGGCGTCGATGTCGTCTGTCGGGGTCTCGCGGCCGATTTCCATGCCCCAATGGAATCATAAAACCCGGCCGCTGACTCGCTAAAAATGTGGGTTTCCGCCCTATCCGGCACTTCGCGGGCGGAAGGTGTGGCGCGGGTTGCGCCAGTCGATCCCGTCGAGCATGTAGGCCAGTTGGGCCGACGAGATCGCCACCACGCCGTCAGCCGGAGAGGGCCAGATGAACCGCCCCTTCTCCAGGCGCTTGGCGTACAGCGACATGCCCAGGCCGTCGTGCCAAAGGACCTTGATCAGATCCCCCCGAGCACCCCGGAAAACGAACAGGTCACCGGCGTGGGGATCGCGGCCGAGCGCCTCCTGCACCTGCAGCGCCAAGCCGTTCATGCCGCGCCGCATGTCCGTCCGCCCGACCGCCAGCCAGACCCGGACGCCCGTCGGAACCGGGATCATCGCCGCTCCAGCACGTCCAAGACCCGGCACAGCAGCTGGGCACCGACACCATCGCCGACACGGACACGGTAGCCACCAGCCAGATCGATCTCCACCACGCCGGCAGAAGAAGAGGCTTCCTTCCGCCCGGAGGCCGCCATGTCCTCGGCCACCACCACCGGCACCATATGGGCCGGCACCGTCTCGCCCTGTTGTCCCCCGAAACGCTTGCGCCAAGTGAAAACCTGATTGTCGTTGACCCCGTACCGCCGCGCCACCCCGGCCACAGAGGCCCCGGGCTCGTAGGTCGCCGCGACGATCTCCCGCTTCAGATCCTCAGGCCAAGAACGGTTCCGCCGCCGCCCGGTCGAGTTTCTGTCCATAAATGAATCCGTGGACACTTCCGCCAACTTCAACGCCAATCAGGCGATCAGCTTCGCCGAAGCTCACCCGGCCGGGAAGGCGGTCCACGCCGGAGGGATACGCTTTGCCCCCGAAACTGGTGCTTCCATTCATGGGGCAAGTCTCGCCGGGCATGGAATGCCGGCGGAAAGGCATGCCCGATCTACACTCGACAAGACCAATACGGCGAGCGGCGCCTGGGCCGACACGGCCTTGGTTGCGTGATTGCCAAGCCGTTCGCCAGATCATCTCGGATTTGATGGTTTTGAAGACGGTCTCGACCATAGCGTTGTCGTCGCAGTTCCCTTTGCCGCTCATGGAGGGTACGACGCCGCGGTCTTTTTGGTAGTCGTCCGAGCAATATTGGCTGCCGCGATCCGAATGATGGATGGCGCCCTGCGGCGGCTGACGCAGCACCAAGGCCCGCTTCAGGGCGGTCAACGCCAGATCCTTCTTCATCCGGTCGCTGGTCGCCCAGCCGACGATGCGCCGTGAAAATAGATCGACGACGATGGCCAGATACAGCCAGCCCTCCGCCGTCCAGATATAGGAAATGTCGGCACCCCATTTCTCGTTGGGTTGCTCGGCAATGAAATCCTGGTCCAGGACATTGGGGGCAATCGGCCCGCCGTGCTCGCTGTCCGAGGTCTTCTTGAACCTGCGCTTTTGCAAAGCTTTCAGGCCATTTTCCCGCATCAGACGGGCAACACGATGACGTCCAATGGCAAGCCCATCTTCCCGCAATTCCACATGCATGCGCGGGCTGCCATCCGGGTGCGTCCCGCCCACCGCGACACCTTGCACTCCGAACCCAGACCGGAAGAATGGTTCATGGTCGAGTGGCCCGAGGATGAAGCCGAACCGACCAAATACTGGTTCTCCACCTTGCCCGATGACATGAAGCTGGCCGACCTCGTCGAAATCACCAAGTTGCGCTGGCGTATCGAGCGCGATTTCCAGAACCTCAAGCAGGAACTCGGCCTCGGTCACTACGAAGGTCGAGGGTGGCGCGGATTCCACCACCACGCAGCGCTGTGCATCGCCGCCTACGGATTCCTCATCACCGAGAGGAGTCTGATTCCCTCCTCAGGACTTTGCTCCGCCCCGATCCGCCAAGCGCCTGCCTTACCCGACGGTTACCGACCCCGAGGATCCGCCCGTCCGGCCTGAGCGCCACGTGATGACGTCGATCACCACCATACGGATTCGATTGACACGGGCACTCGCCCGACGATTACCAAGATGTCCTTGTTGCCAAAGGCCAATTATTGAATATCGTTTATTTATGACGCAGTAGAATTAACCCGCGCCAGCCTGATTGAACAGGATCTGCGGGCCTTCCTGGCCGCCGTCCAGAATGAAAAGCTGGTTCTGGCCGATGACAAAGCCCGGATGGCGGAATTCATGGAACGGCACGGCCAGGCCGCCGCATTTGATCAATGCCGCGCCGACTCTTTGGCAATTGCCAATCTGCGCAATGGCAGTTGTATGTCGCTGATGGCCGCTATCGGACCCAGACTGCTACCACCCCCGCAATAGCTGCCATCACAGCCAGCCACGCAAACCATGGCTTGGAGCGGCGGCGAATTGGCGGAGGCGCAGATAGACCAAAGTGACGCATGAGTGTTCCAAAATGCAGATGGCCGACCGGGTGGCTGTCGAAGGCGGCTCGGTCGGCCTCGCGGGGGGCCGAATTGGTGAAACTGCTCCCCTGACGGAATTGTGCTCTATCTCCAAGAGCAGTCAAGCAATTGATACCGGCAGACAAGACGCGCGGTGAGCCCGGTGGCTGCCACGCAGCAAGTGACCGCGATGTCCCCAGGTTGGGCTGATCCCATAATCTTGGTTTCAATCTGTCACTTGATCAGACCGTCGTCAGTGTGCAATGAAACGCTCCCAAGGGGAGTGGATCATGAAAGCTGTTACCCTTGGCGATCTTTATCAGAGTGACGGTCGGAGCCGGACGGTTTGGTCGGTGGACAGCATCATCGACGTCCCGAAGTCGGGAACCATGGTGCGGCTGGCGAAGATCGATGGTTATGGCTCGGTAACCGTCCATCTGTCTCAACTGGGAGTCGGCAGCGGCTTCACCAAGATCGATGAGGTTCTCATCCAGACCCGTTGACACGCCAAATGATGGAACTGCGTGTTTATAGTGTGTGCCCGAATTTCAAGTGGATCTGCATTATCGGGTGCATTCCAGACGGAATCGAAGCATACTTTGGGCGTGGCTCTCATATGGCCAATGGCGTGAAAAGTGGGCTTGGCATTTCCGATGAAGATCATTATTGTCGATGATGACCCGTTGTTTCGCGAGGGTCTACGTCACATCCTCACCCTGTACGTGGAAGCTTCGCAAATTGTGGAAGCGAGCAGTTTCGCAGAAGTCATTGAGCCGGGAGAACGTGAATCTGGCATCGACTTGGCTCTGCTCGATCTGACAATGTCCGGTGGGCCTTGGCCTGAATGTCTAAGCTCGTATTTCCCAGATGCCCCCCCCGGTTTCGTGACGCATGACCGCGAATCTGGTATAAAAATCAAGGCGATGACGGCGCCTGGAGAGGGCCATCATGGAGATGGCGGCGGGTGAAACGGAATCGACCGCCGCCTGAAGCTGGAATTCCACGGTTCGAAGGTGACCTCCGACGCCGGGCTGCTCGCCTTCAGGGAATTGGACGATGCCCTCGGTTTGACCGAGATGGCCGGGCAGGTGCTGGCCGACATCAGGACCGGCAAGAACAACCGCCACACCCTGACGGCGCAATTCCGGCAATCGGTGTTCGGACGCCTTGCTGGGTACGAGGATGTCAACGACGCCGACCGCCTTGGCCATGATCCGGCGATGCGCTGGATCGTCGGCGGTCGGGCAGTGACCAAGGAAGCCGCGTCCACCAGCCAAATGGGGCGGTTCGAGACCGAGGAGCTGACCAGCAAGGCCAACCTCACCGCCCTGGCCGACCTTTCGGAGCAATGGATCGACGCGTTTCATGCCCGCCGCCCCACCAATGTGGTGGTGCTGGACATGGACAGCAGCGTCAGCCCGACCCATGGCGAACAGGAAGGTACCGCCTACAACGGCCACTTCGGCTGCACCTGCTATCACCCGCTGTTCGTCTTCAACCAATTCGGCGACCTGGAACGCACCAGCCTGCGCTCGGGCAACGTCCACAGCGCCGACGACTGGCGCTCGTGCTGGAACCGGTGGTGACGCGGTATCGGGACAAGACCAAGCGGCGGTTCTTCCGGGGTGATGCTGCCTTCGCCCTGCCCGACCTCTACGGCTATCTGGAAGCTGAGGGCTACAAGTACACCATCCGCCTCAAGGCCAACGTGGTCCTCCAGGGCCACATCGCCCACTTGCTGAAACGCCCGGTCGGTCATCCGCCCAAGCATGTCCAACGGTTCTACGCCAGCTTCAGGTATCAGGCCGGATCATGGAGCCGGAAGCGCCGCGTGGTCGCCAAGGTCGAATGGCATCCCGGCGAACTGTATCCCCGCGTCGGCTTCATCGTCACCAATCTGACCCGGCCCGCCGCCCGCGTGGTCGCCTTCTACAATCAGCGGGGCACGGCGGAGCAGTACATCAAGGAGGGCAAGAACGCGGTGAAGTGGACCCGGCTGTCGTGCCGGACGATGAAGGCCAACGCGGTGCGGCTTGACGGCTGGTCTCCATGCACCGATGGAATCATAAATTCTATGTTCGGACCCCGCTAAAAACGGGGGGATTACCAGGCAGCCTATCCCGTCCAGCATATAGGCGAGTTGGGCTGGCGAAATCGCCACCACGCCGTCGGCCGGCGACGGCCAGATGAACCGCCCTTTCTCCAGGCGCTTGGCGTAGAGCGACATCCCCAACCCGTCATGCCAGATGATCTTGATCATGTCGCCACTGCGGCCCCGGAAGACGAACAGATCGCCGACATGGGGATCGCGCTTCAAGGATTCCTGAACCTGCAACGCCAGCCCGTTCATGCCGCGGCGCATGTCGGTGCGGCCGACCGCCAGCCACACCAGGACATTGCGCGGGACCGGGATCATCGCCGCTCCAGCACGTCGAGAACCCGCCGCAGGATCGAGGTATCAACGCCACCGCCGACACGGACACGATAGCCGCCGGCCAGTTCGATCTTGACCCGCTCATCCGCAGAAATGGGGACCGTGAGCGGCAAGCTTTCCCCCGTCAGCACGACCGGCACCAGGCTCGGCGTCATCGTCTCGATCCCGGGCGCACCAAATAGCTTCCGCTAGGCGAAAACCTGATTGGCATTGACCTCGGGCTGACCATAAGGCCGGGCGTTAGTCCGGTGCATAATGGCGGCTAATGCCTATGAGGTCGATGGTTGGGTGAGTCGCTTGAATGCCGCGTCCTGAGAGTCGGCCGAGCGGCGCTCTTCCAAGGCTTCACTGGTGACCTCCAGCCTTTTGGTCGCCACAGTCGTCATGGGTGAACTCGCTGCCCCGGACAGCTCATCCAGCGTGTCATCCATGGCCGCCAAGGACAGCACATTCTGCCATCCGGTCTTGAGCAGTTCGAGCAGATCGACGGATAATGCGGAATATCCGCCGAGCATGATGATGAGGTTGTCGAACTCCGACATCCTATAGAAGATTTTCGATGACACCCCCAATGCTGCCGAGACGGTTCCGTCAACGATTCTCGATGATTCACTGACCGTCCGCTCCAGGCCGCCGACCAGAATGCCGAACGACATCTGGCTGACCGTTCCCATAATCTCGCTATACTTGCTTTTGAAGTAGGCGGACGTCTCTCCGGTATCCTGGCAATAGCCGTAAATCAGCCCCATGAGGTTCATCAGGCGGTTGAAGTGTTCGTCTACCTTTGCCTTGGCGTCTCCTGCCGACGGAGCGCGGAGAAGAGCCTGAAGCTCCTGGGAGATGCGCAGAGCTTCCTGAACCACCTGAATGCGGCGGCTGGATGGCGGCAGGCCCTTGTCGGCACTGCCTTCTTTGGGGGGGGCTGGGGTGCCATTGGCACGAGAAGGCGCTTCTCCGGTCATGCCACCCGGCGGTGGCGGTTCAGGCCGCGCGCGGGGTGGCGGCTGACTGAGGGCTGTGTCGGCCTGGGTGGCGGCCCTGACGCCTGCTACATCTGTCGAACGTCGGTGCGGCCCGCAGTAGTTCGGAAGGTCATGGCGGCGGCGATCGGGGCCGATATAGGCTTCTGATTTTATGAATTCCCGAGTATCGCCAAGAAGGCCGGAGACCGCCTTCAGCATCCCCCGTAAGGTGAGAGGAAAGGTGGCGAACCCGGATGCGCCCGCATTCCGGGCCTGGGTCAGCTGCTCGTTATTCCAGCCTTCGGTAATGCAAAGGAACGGAACCTCGCGAGCCCTGCCGGGCAATTCGTGCCGGATATATTTCAGAAGTTCCAGGTAGCCAAGGCCGTCCTCGGCCCAGATAACGATGCCGATCGTGGTATAGCGCAACTGCAGACTGGCGTAATCTACCGTGTCGGTCTCGTGAACCGTACCGATGCCAATCTGTCTCAGGACATCAGCCAGCAGGCGACGTTTTTTCTTTTCCGATGCAATCAGAAGGCACGCGATACTCTTGAATGAGGGAAGTGTCAGCATGCTGCTTGTGTACCAGTTGGATTAATTTTTACGGAGGTGGCGCGTAAAAGTTTAAATTCGCCGATTTCGGGGCCTTGACCTCCTGCGGTGCGAACCAATGGTTCTTCACCCAATCCCCTTTTGCGCCAAAATGTCCTGCAACTGCGCCGAACTGGCCTCTAGTCCGGCCTTGCGGTCGGCGGTTGGAGTGGAAGCCGATGATGGCGCCATCTTGGACAAGATCCGGGGTGACATGGGCCAGAACCCAGTAATGGTCGCCATTGCCACTGCGATTGATGACGCAGGCGAAAACCTCGGTGCCGGATTGGATGCGCGACCACATCAACTTGAAGACACAGCGCGGCATATGGGGATGCCGGATCATGCTGTGCGGTTGGCCGATCAGTTCGGATTCAGAGTATCCGGCCAAACGAAGGAAAATATCATTGCAATAGGTCATCCGCCCCTTGGGATCGGTCTTGCTGACGATGATCTCATCGTCGGCGAACGTCCTTTCGACCCCCGTCAAATGCACCGGCGCCGCCATTCCCCCCCTAAATCACAGGTCATAAGAACCGACAGGGAGCCTAATCGAAAGTAGGGTGTTGCGTCAATTTTTTAAGTCTACATTTCCCATTTGAGGCACACGTTCGCCCCCTACTGACGGCAGAATATGCGGGATGGTTTATGGGACTTGTCTCATTGCTTGTCGGTGAACCGTATCCATCCGGTGAAGGACGCAGGGGGGGGGCGGCGTCAGGCGGCGACGGCGGAGGCCGGGTTGGCGTTCCGCCAGTTCCAGGGCAGGAGTTCGTCGATGCGGCTGGCGGGGTGACCCGCGATCCGTGCAAGGACATCGGCCAGCCAGGCTTGCGGATCGATGTCGTTCATCTTGGCTGTGACGATGAGGCTGTACATGGAGGCGGCACGCTGTCCACCGCGGTCGGACCCGGCGAAGAGCCAGGACTTCCGGCCGAGCGCGATGCCACGAAGGGCGCGTTCGGCGGAATTGTTGGTCATGCAGACGCGGCCGTCGTCGAGGAAGCGGGTGAAGGCGGGCCAGCGTTTCAGCATGTAGTCCATGGCCTTGGCAAGATCGTTGCCTCGCGACAGACCGGCGCGCTTCTCCGTCAGCCATCGTTCCAGGTCGGCGACCAGGGGGGCGCTGAGCTCCTGGCGGATCGCCCGCCGCCGGTCGGCGTCCTGGCCGCTGATGGCGCGCTCGATCTCGAACAGGGCGTCGATGCGCCGGACCGCCTCCAGCGCCAGGGGCGAGATCACCGAGGCAGCCCGGCCCTCGGCCTTGCGGCGGGCATTGGCCGCCAGGTCGGCTAGGGCGAAGAACGGACGCCTCGCATGCGCCCAGCAGGCGGCCTCCAGGATTGGCCCGGGTTTTCGGTCGGGCAGGTAGAGTGCGCCATAGCCCCCATAGGCGTCCGCCTGGAGCAGCCCGGCATACCCAGCGAGATGGGCCTGGGGGTGTTCACCTCTCCGGTCGCGCGAATAGTAGAACATGGCCGCCGGTGGTGCCGGTCCGCCGAAGGGGCGGTCGTCGCGGACATAGACCCAACATCGGCCGGTGTCGGTCTTGCCCTTCGCCAGGACGGGCACCGTGGTGTCGTCGCCATGCAGACGCGCGGCGGCAAACACATGGGCCTCGATGCGCCGGATCAACGGCTCCAGGGCGGCGCAGCCGGCGCCCACCTGGTCGGCCAGCGTGGACAGGCTGAGCGGCACAGCGCGCCCAGCACCCTGACGGGAAGAAGGAATGCCGGACGGGACGACACCCATCGCCCGTCGGGCGCAATGCCGCCGCCGGGGACGATCATGTGCACGTGGGGATGTCGGCGGTGGCGGGCGCGCCGAACAGGCCCTTCAGCCAGAACCCCAGCGCCCGCACATCGAGCGGCACGCCGACATCGCCCTCGTCCTTGACCGCCTCGTAATAGGGATCCTGGGCGTCACGCCCCTGGCCCAGCAACGGGTCGTAACCCAGCGGGCGTTCGGCGCCCAAGGCGCATTCCTTGAATGAAAGCCGGGTGTATGGGGGCGAGGCGCACGCTGCCGCTGTCGATTGCCCCCAACATCTTCTTGCCCGGTGGCGCCTTGCCGCTGCCGTCGTCGAGCAGGAAGGTGCGGTGGATGCCGCCGACGGGGTTGCCGGCACCGTCACGGACGATCCCCACCAGCCCCGGCCAGCCGCGCCGTCCATCGAAGTCGGGAAGGTCGTCGTGGTACAGCAGATCGGGCGACCGCGGATCGCCGACACCACGGTGACGGAGATAGGTCTCGCCGATAGTGCCGACCAGCGGTTGGACACCGCCGAGGATGCGGGCGATTTCCAGGTCATGCGTCGGCTTGGGCGTCATGGCTCGCTGCGGGGCGGGCAGATCCATCCGCGCCAGCCGGGCGGCTTCCTCGAACAGATCGCGGTCGGCGAGACCGGTGGCGTGGTGGATCAGGTCGATGGGCCCAGCGCTCTCGCCGGTGGCATGGTCGAAGCCCCAACCGGCATGGTGACCGCCAAGATGGATGATGCACGAGCCGTCCTTGCGCGGCGAACGCCCCGACAAATCGGCACAGCGCAGCGTCCGGCGATCCGGGGACAGCCGACCTTGGGGAAACAGGCCGGGCAGCCAGTCCGGTGCCGTGGCGGCCAGGCGACCACGAATTTCGGGCAGGTCAAAACGGGCACCGCCCAGACCGGCGACAGGAGTGCGGCATGACCGCCGACATTCGGATCGACACCCTCACCATCCGCGTGCCGCTGACCCTGCGGCGATATGGTGGGCGCAAGCTGGTGATCGTGCCCGAGGGCGACGGCGTGCCGGTGCGCACCAAATCCACTCCCGACGACACCCTGCTGAAGGCGCTGGCCCGCGCCCATCGCTGGAAGCGCATGCTGGAATCTGGGCAGGTGGCATCCCTGAACGAGTTGTCCGAAGCCGAGAAGATCAGCCCATCCTACATGACCCGAATCTACCGCCTCACCTTGCTGGCCCCCGACATCGTCGAAACCATCCTCGACGGCCGCCAGCCGCGCACCCTTCAACTGGCCGATCTGATGGACGACATGCCGGTGGAATGGCACCGGCAGCGGGAAAGGTACGGGATTGTAACTTGAATCCTCGCCTATCTTGCGCTAATCAACCCCGAGATTGGGAGGTAACGAAATGACCTGGGAAACAGGCTTCGTGACACGGGCAGAGATCAAGCGACTGGCGGCTCAGGTAGTTGCCAATATAAGTGCTACAGCCTCGACGGACGACATCCTGCGCCTTTGCGTCGGCATTGCCCTAGCCAAGGACCTTGTGGACAGCGACCTTCTGAGCCTGTTGGCAGAGGTCGGCACTCGGCTCGGTCTCTCGTTGGTGGCTTAGTTCGCGATGCACATCCTGTTTGGCTGACCTTCAGACGGATTCAGTCACCGCTGTCGCGTCCCATCTTCCCCAGGAAATCGCCAAAATCCTTGGCTTCGCGGAAGTTCCGATAGACCGACGCATAGCGAAGATAGGCGACCTGATCCATCCCCATCAGCACATCCATGACCAGTTCGCCGATGAGCTTGGACGGAACCTCGTTCTCCCCCAAGCTTTCCAGGCGGCGATGGATTCCATTGACGATGCGTTCGATCTGCTCTTCGTCCACGGGACGCTTCCGCAGGGCGATCTGAAGCGACTTGACCACCTTATCGCGGTCAAAGGTGGACCGGCTGCCGTCCTTCTTGATCACCACCAGATCGCGGATTTGCACCCGCTCGAAGGTGGTGAATCGGGATGCACAGGCTGGACACGCCCGGCGGCGGCGGATGGATGCATTGTCATCGGTAGGGCGGGAATCTTTCACCTGGGTGTCGTCATGTCCGCAAAAAGGACAACGCATGTTCATCTCCCCCATCGATGTTCAGGCTGATCATTCAGGAAACGGTCGCCGCCAGCAAGAACACCGGATGACCGAGACAGGAATTTCCACCCGCCGCATTGACGTGACCCGGTGGTCGTGCAGTGCCATGGGCTGGCGGCCATTTACATATTCGTTGCGTGAGCCAACGATTTGTATCGAGCGGGCTATCGGGGGTCGCTACGGATTGACCTCCCAGTTCGTGCGGATGTAAAACTCATGGTGGAAATTCTGGATACTAGATATCTGTGCCCCGCAGGAAACACGCGGAGTTGGCATCTGTGATTTGATACGCAGGAACCTGCAATGATGGATGATGGGCGAAATCAGCATGGAGGTGACCAGGATATTGGCCGCCTGCTGAATCTCGTCGAAATCCCAGAATGCCAGAGCCTGATCCAGCCGATCATTGACCACCTCCCGTGTGGGGTGACGCTGTTTGATCAGTCCCTGAACATGGTTGCCTGCAATGGGGTGTTTCGGCGTCTGCTGGACATCCCTGATGAACTGTTCGCAGCAGGACTACCATCATTGAAAAAGCTCGCCACGTTTGACGCTGGACGCGGTGAATATGGCTTAGGCAATCCAGAGGAACTTGCCGAACAGGTCGTACTGCGGGCCAAGGCAATGGAACCGCATCAGTTTGAACGAGTCCGGCCCGATGGAACCATCTTGGAAATCGACGAACGTCCGTTGCCCAATGGCGGATTCGTCACCCTGTACATGGACATCACCGAACGAAGGGCTTTGGTCGAACGCAGCCGCGATCTTGAAGCCCTGAACCTGGAACTCACCGACACTGTTGCGGCTCTCGCCGCATCAAATGCCGAACTCCACGCTGCACGGGAAGAGCTTGAACATCTGGCACAGCGTGATGGACTTACTGGGGCTTGGACCCGTCGAAGAATTGAGGAAACTGCCCAGCAGGAAATGCTCCGAAAGGCGAGGTACGGCCATCCCGTATCGCTACTCTTCATCGACCTCGACCATTTTAAACGGGTCAACGACACCCACGGCCATGCGGTTGGTGATGATGTTCTGAAAGCCTTCTGCAAAATCGCCCGAAAGTGCATGCGGTCTACCGATCTCCTTGGTCGCTGGGGTGGTGAGGAGTTCGTGATCCTTATGCCAAACAGCGGAGTGATGATAGCCAGCCTTCTCGCCGAACGAATTCGCAAGGCCACAATGGCCCATGAATTCCCCGTTGTCGGGCGTGTAACCACCAGTCTTGGTGTCGCGGAATGTCGGGAAGAAGAAATATGGGAATCCTGGCTTGCCCGGTCTGATGCAGCCCTATATGCCGCAAAGGCAGGTGGTCGGAACCAAGTGATCAAAGATGCCGCCCATCCAGGTGAGACTGGAGAGGCTGAACTTCTTGATCTGTCGTATATGCGGCTGGGATGGCGAAAGGCATACGAGTCCGGTCATTCTTTGATCGATAGCCAGCACCGCGATCTGTTTGATCTCGCCAACAATCTTCTGACTTCGGTGCTCGGAGATCGACCAGATGATGAGGTTGTCCCCCAGGTCGAATCGCTTGTGGCCGACCTCACCAAGCACTTTCATGATGAAGAGATGATTTTTAGGTCAGTAGGCTACGCGGCTGCCGATGAACATGCCGAAACCCACAAATCCTTGCTCGATCATGCCAACAATCTAGTGGAAAGTTTCAAGCAAGGTGAATTGTCGGTTGGCGAACTTTTCAACTATCTCGCTTATGACTTCATCGCCAAGCACATGCTATCTGAGGATCGAAAGTTCTTTGGACAAATTCTGGAAGTTCACGATACAGCGGGATGAACGCAGGTCGGGTGATCAGGTGAACATTCTGCCCGAGGAGATCAAGGAGGCCATTTCGGACACGGTTATTGCTGCTGGATTGGAGTCCGAAACCGGCGGGAGATCCACTTAGCCGACGACCAAATCTGTCCGAACAAACCCGGCCACCTCTTAGAGCGGTCAAACGCAGCGCCGAGCCCAATCGGCTCCAGCTGATGCGGTGGGCCATCGGTCGATGTCGGGATAAACGACACGTTGACCTGATCACCCAAGGCAGCCTATGACCTAACTTGGGCGTTCGCGGCGTCCTGGCTTCTCAACCCTCAGCGTCTGCGATAATCTTTCCTGAAATCTTCTGGAAGTGCGATCCATCAGATGAGGAAGCGGGATCAGATATGCTTCGATTTACCGAAGACATGCGCATCGGCCACCTTGTTATCGATGCCGACCATCAGCGTCTGATTGAGATTATCAATCAGTTTGCCGAGGCGTCCACCGTACATACCCTTTTTGAGGGGGCGGCGCCCAGCGACTGCGCCACGGTAATGCACCAGACCCTCAAGTCACTGATCGCGTACACGAAGGAGCACTTCGCGAAAGAGGAAAAAATTCAGCGGGAGTGCATGTATCAGTACCACGCGATGCATGTCCAAGAGCATCATGCACTGGTGGTTCAGCTAGAAGAAATCGCCCGGACTTACTTCGTCAGGAAATCAAAGCCGCTGAATAGAAAGGCGCTTGAAGAACTGAGGGAGTTCATGAATTTCTGGCTTGTAAACCATGTGATGAAATTCGACAGCAACATGCGTGAGTGGGTTTGTCCGAAAGAATAGGTGGTATCCCCCTCCCGTTCGATATCGGGCAGATCTCCCCACTGTAAGACATGGTGGGTAGGAGAAAACGGCTCTTCCTGGCACACACAGCCGGCATAGGGGACGTTCCCGCCGAATGGCGGTTGTCGGGGCCCTTGGCGCCGCTCGACTCTGCGGTGCGGCAAGACGGCTGTTGATCGCCCATTCCACTCCCAGACTCTTTCCCGCGCCAGCAAAAACTGCGAAAAGGTCAACAGCTTTTGGCGCCGCAACTCTTTGAATAACTTGCAACTTTAAAACCCGTACCGTTTGGCGGCAGTCAACAGCTTCCGGAGAAACAGGGCGGGAGAGAAGAGAAAATTGGTTAAAAATTCGCAGCCACAAGACCAGAATGTCAACAGCTACTGGCCTAAAACGGCGCAGAGCCTTGGGCTTTCGCCCAAGGCTCTATGCGTCAGAGAATCTATTCTTTGGAAGTAATGGCGGAGTGGAGGTCGCGGGAATCGAACCTTCTCCCCTAGAATATCAAGGACTTGCTGGCGCCATGGGCACCCCGGATCTGTGCGTGACGCTATGTTCGCGTCACCGTTGCATCGATCCGGCACCGGCGGCGATCTTCAGGCGGGTGATGGCCATTTCCAACTCGGCTGCGATCTTGCGGCGTTGGTCAGTCGCTTTTGTTTCCTTTAAACGCCGCAGGGTGATTTCAGCCTCGTTGAGTTCCTGCACTGCAGTGGAACCAGGCTGGGTCGCCAGTTGCAGCTTCACCGATTCCAGTTCGGCAGCCTTGGAGGATTCGTAGGCATTGTCGATGGGGCCATTCCCTTGCGCCATGGCCGCAGGTGCCAGGGCCAAAAATGCCGCCAGCGCGGCCAGACGGAATGCAATGCGCATCATGCACCTCCCAAGATGGTGTGGTTTATCATAGCAGATCAAGCTCCCCATTCGCGGACCAGCACCACCAGCGCCGACCGCGCCGCGCGTCCAATCAGGCTTTGGCCCTGCCCACTGATGATAGCATGTCCAATCAGCTTTATATCGGGCGCCGGGCCGTCGAGACGGATGGTGACGCGGAAGAAGCCGCCCTGGGGCACTAGAGCTTGGCCTGCGGCCCGAACTGGGATGTCCCCGCCATGGAGCGAGGCCAGGGCCGGATCGGCCAGCACCTTGACCGGATTGCGGTCGATGGATAGCACCTTGCCCGCCATACCGGCATGGTCGAGGCTGTGGGGAATGAAGCGAGCCTCGTCGCCTTCCTTGATTCGCTCCAGATCGTCCTCGGCCAGATAGGCGGTCGCAATGGGGACGCCATCGGCCCGGATCAGGCCCAATTGCTGCTTCGGCGACAGCCAGGCGCCGGGTTTCAGGTCCGGCAACGGATCGAGGAACAGACCGGCATGAGGTGCGGTGACGGTCAGGCGTTCGGCTTCGGCGTCCAGCGCCGCCTTCTCGGAGCGGAGGCGCGACAGTTCCTCGGTCAGGGCCGATAGGCGTTCGCGGCCGAAGGGGTCGAGCTTGACTGCCTCCAACTCGGCGGCCTTGCCTGCCAGCCTAGCGGAGGTGATGGCACGTCTTGCGTCGATGTCGGGGGCGATAAAGGTAAGAAGCGGCATGCCGGTAGTAACATGCTGACCACGCTCGACCAGCACGGCTTCCGACCGGGCCGGAGCGGGCAGAAACAATGGCGCCACAATCTCGGCAGCAATACTGGCTGGGGCCTCTATTCGGGTGCGCCAGGGGATGATCGCCACCAGCAGGGCAAGGCCGAGGCCAATCAGCGGACGCCTCCACCTGGTGCCTTTGAGGATGTCACCCCGGCGCTTAGCCCATTGCTTAACCTCATTCCAGATGGGCAAGAACACAAACCAGCCAATCTCAACAGCAAATAATAGCGCGCCCACCGCCTTGATGAAGAAGTGGTAGACCAGGACAGCGATGCCGAGAAACAGGGCCAGCCGGTAGATCCAGACGGCGAAGGCGAAAGCGACCATGGCGTGAGTGCGCCACTTGTCCATGGCTTCCGGTGCCGGTTTGCCCAGATCGAACAAAGCCTCCCGCAGCCACCAGCGAGCCATGGCGAAGGCCCGAGGGTGCAGGTTGGGCAACTCCAGCGCATCCATGGCCAGAAAGTAGCCGTCGAAGCGCATGAAGGGGCTGAGATTGATCACCAATGAAGATACCCAGGTGAAGGCGGCCAGCACGAAGACGCCCTGGCGCAATGCCCCCTCGGGCAGGAAGGCCCAGAGTAGCGTGGCCCAGGCCGCCACCGACAGTTCGGCCAGAATTCCAGCAGAGCCGACAAGCAGGCGTTGCCGCCGAGACGCCAAGGTCCAGGTCTCGTTGACATCGGTATAGAGCACCGGCCACATCACCAAGAAGGCGAGCCCCATGGTCGGCACGCGACAGCCGAACCGCTTGGCGGACAGGCCATGGGCCAGTTCATGGATCACCTTCACTAGAGATAGGGCAATGCCGTAGCTGACCATGCCGCTGACCGAAAGCGTATCGACCAGGGTGGTGCTGAAGACGTCCCACTGGCGAGCCACCAGGATCAGACCCAGCGCCAGTGCACCCAGGGTGGCCCAACGGAACCAGACACTGCCAAGCCAGGACACCAGCGGCAGTAGGCCACCGAGGAAGCGATCCGGCCGTACCAGGGGAATGCGGAAGAACAGGTAATGGTGCAGCAGCCAGTTGAACAGCGAATGCTTTTCCGCCGCCGCCTGCTCACTCAAGCGCAGGGTGTCGGCGTGGCTGTTGGCTTGGGTCAGTTGGTTGCCGCGGACGAACTTGGCGACGTCCATCACCTCCTCATCGCTCATGTCGATGGTGGTCTCGGCCCGTACCGCCTCGGCCACTTCACCTGCGGTGCCGCCCCAACGGCTCAACGCCTCGAAGGCCGCCCAGCCTATGCGGAAATAGCGGTTCCTCACCGGATCGCGGATGGTCCAGGTCGGTGAACCGTCGAGGGAGGCCGGGCCGGGATGCAGCGACAGCTCGTCGCGCAAACTCGGCAGGAGCATGGCGGCGGCATCCATGGCTACAGGCCCACGAAGTTGCGCACGACTGCCAGCGGGCGTCGCGCCAGCCAGTAAATCAACGCCACCCGGTGACCATCGAGCCGGGCGGTTCCTTTCAGCCCCAGCCGGGGGCCGGCCTCGCCCTTGGGCAGTTCGGCGCGGACGCGATGGCCCAAGGTGCCGTCGGGCTGGGCGATCGCTTCGTAGGTGACGTAAAGAAGCTTGGCCGACACCGGCGATAGCGGATCGGAATTGAGGAACAGGCTGACCGGGCCGCCCTTCTCCAATGAGATGACATCGGCCGGGGCCAACCAGGCTTCCACCTCCACGTCATTGGGAGACGCCACCGCCAGCACCTTCTCGCCCACTGCCACCGGCCGTCCCTGCCACTCGGCGGGGTCATCCAGCACCGCGACGCCGGCACGCGGAGCCTTGACCTGGGATCGAGCCATCAGGTCATCAAGCTGCGCCGCCTCGGCTCCCCGCTCCTCAATGCGGGCGCGGATCACCGTCAACATACCCTTGGCCTTGGAATCGAAAAACGCCTGCTGGGAGGCCTGATCCAGTTCAGCTTGGGCGGTGGAGAGCGCCTTCTTCGCCACCTCCAGCTTGCCGGTCAGCGTGGTGCGGTCCAGCTCGAACAAGATGTCGCCCTCAGCCACCTTCTGATTAGGCCGCACATGCACCTTTTCAATCACCCCCTCCATGGGCGAGCGGATCACCGCCGGATCATGGGCCACCACCTCGGCCGGGGCCAATACCGACAGGCGCACCGGAAACAGCAAGGCCAGCACGATTCCCGCCGCCAGTTTCAGGCGATAGCGGGGGATGGACTGGATCTTCTGCTTCCATTCGGTCACAGGGGAGGGTCGGTGCAGCACTGTCCAGGCATGGCCGTAGAAATCCGATGCACGGGTCAGCAGTGCCACGTCCTGGTCGCCCCACGTCTCGTCACGGGCCAGCAACAGAGTGCCGAGCCGCTTGCTATCGCGGTCCCTCAAGGGCAGCATCAAGGCGCAAGACGGCAGCCACTCCGACCATTCCGACCCATCGGCCCCGTCCAAGTCGGCGGGACAGGCTTGGCGAACCTCGTCGGATGCCAGCCGTTTGAACACTCGTTCCAGCCACAAGGTGAACGGTGCCCCGGACTCGATCCCGGCGACACCGGATACTGCTTTCAACCCCTCGCCATCAATGAACAGCGCCGCTTGGCGATAGAATGCCAAGGCCCGGCTGTCATTGACCATGACAAAGCCCAAATCGGTGGAATTGGCGGACTTGCGGGCGTGCTCCTCCAAACCGAGCAGCGCCAGCAGCGGGTTATCACTCATGCTTTGTCCAGCGGTGTGAAAAGGCTGGAATCGGCCAGAACCGACACGGCGACCGTCATGAGCCGTCTCGTCGTCGTCTCAACGAGGCAGACATGCCTGGGAAGTCCTGCTGGACTAAGAAACGCTTCAATCATCCACGACGATCCCTTCGTGCCCGTCTTCTCGAACCGGCTGCCAATGGTCGCCACGGGGGATTTGTCCCTTCTCAGCACGATGGCTTCCTATCCAAAGCGAATGGCGGCGTTGCGGGCGGCCATTTTCAATTGCTGCGTAAAGGCGACCTTGCCCAGACGGACCTCGGCCAGCTTCAGCGGCTTACCGTCACGGATGGAGCCGCTGCGCTGTCCCTCCGCCGGAACGGGGGGTTGTGCACCCGCCTCTCCCTTACCCAGGACGATGCGAACCGTGGCGATTGCCTCGCGGCCATCCTGGTCACGGGCCACCACGCGGACCACCACTACGCCGTCTTGACCGGCTGGCGGCGTTCCCTCGAAGGCTCCGGTCTTGGGATTGAAGGCCAGCCAGGGGGGCAATGGCTGACCGTCGATCTGGGCCGCCTTCAGATTGACCACCGCGTCAGGACGGGTGTGGGCGAAAGTGTCCGCCGGCAAGGCGAATTTGACGTTTCCCGCCGCTGTTTCCTGAACCTGCGCTATCGGTCGAACGGCCACAAGGGCGTCGTCTCCGCCGCTCCGTTGGCCCGACGCGATCACCGGCACCCGGAAAGAGCCGTCAGCGGCGCCAGAGGTCAACTGGCCAGATGCGGCGAAGGTGAGCACCGCCGGGGCTTGAATGGTGCCGGAGCCGCTGGTGGTTAAGCCCCCCCCAGTTCCGGCGCCGACCCCGGCTCCCCCCGGCCCGCCGATAACGACAGCAGGTCCCTTGGGAGCATCGGTACCGGGCGGCGGGGCGCTGGGCGTAATCGGTGGCAAGGGGGCAATGACCGGCGGAGCCGGTGGTGGTGGTGGCGGCTCCGCCGGGGCAAGTGGAGGAGGAGGCGGAGGTGGTGGCGCGGCCTTCGGCGGTGGCGGCGGCGGCGGCGGTGGAGGGGTGGTGGTGGTGGACGGACTGGTGGCTACGGCGGTCACCGGGGCTCCGGTGGTAGTGGCGACGCTGCCGTCCGTGGCGCTCAACAGGACGACATAGCCCATGCTGGGAGCGTCGGTCAGAGCCGCCGTCCCAGGTCCGGGATCGAAATCGATAGTGCCTTTGTAACTGCCGACCAGGACGATCTTGCCGGCCGCACCGAACGCCTCGTTACTGATCGAAACCGTGGCTCCCGCCCCTCCGATTTGGTTAAGCCAGGTCACCGACCCATCGGAGGCGCTGAGTCCGGCCAGAAACGAGTCGGTGGTGCCCACGGCGGTCTTGGTGACTGTGCCGAAGGTGGCGGTGGCGGCGAAACTTCCGGCGACGATGGGATTTCCCGAGGCGTCCAGGGACATGTAGCCGAGTATGTCAGTGCCCGTCCCGCCCATGGAATTAACCCAAACAACACTGCCGGTTGATGTCAGTTTGAACAGGAACGCGTCGGTACCACCGGCGCTGGTCTTGGTGACGGTGCCGCCGCTGGGTCCGAACGTCGCAGTCGCCGCGTACTGGCCTCCCACATAGGCGTTGCCAGCCCCATCCACCGCCAGGGTCTTGGCATAGTCGCCGCCGGTCCCTCCGATCACTTCCGCCCAGGCGGTGGTGCCGTCGGAATTCAGCTTCCAGACATAGCCGTCCACACTGCCGGCGCTAGTCAGATTGTAGGTTCCTGAATAATTGAAGTTCACCGTTCCCTGAAGAAAACCCGAGCTGTAAAGGGTCCCCCCCGGTCCTAACGCCAACTTGGTCGGGCTGCTGCTGTTGGTTGTCTTTGTGCCAGTGACCCAGGCGAAACTGCCATCCGGGTTCAGCTTCAAGACATAGGATCCCGATCCGGTGCTGGTCAGGTTCTGGGTGCCGGCGCCGGGATCTAAATCCTTCGTCCCGATGTACTGGCCGCTGATGAAGACGTTGCTGGAGGCATCAACGGCGACGTCGATGGCGGAGTAGGCGCCGTAGGTCTTGGCCCAGATCGCGTTGCCGTTGGGATCCAGCTTGGCGACATAGGCATTATTGTTCCCTGTCAGGTTGATCGTTCCGACACCGGGATCGAAATCGCCGGTCCCGGTGAATGATCCCATGGCATAGAAATTGCCCGCCGAATCGGTGATAATGCCTGATAGAGCGACTGAGCTCGCCCCGGCGCCCAGCAGCTTGGTCCAGGCAACCGTAGCATCGGAGTTCAGCTTCTCCAGATAGACGCTGTAGCCACCATAGGAACTGAAGATGTCTGTGCCGGGATTGGTGAGATCGAAATCCACCAGCCCCGTAAAGTTGCCCCCGACAAAGATGTTGTTGGAGGGATCGATGCTGACCGAGCTGGCGTCGGCGGTGCCACCGGACTTTGGCGCATAGGCCCAGACGAAGCTGCCATCCGCGTTAAGCTTTTGAACGAAGCCGTTGCTGAGGTTGGTGCTATAACCAGTGCTGACACCCGCCCCGGGGTTGAGGTCGATGGCACCCTGAAAGACGCCGGACACGTAAATCTTCCCCGCCGCATCCACCGCGATTCCATAGCCGTAATCGCCGGCATAGATACCGCCAGTTTGATTCACCCAGCCAAAGGTGCCGTCGGCGTTGAACGTCTCGACGAATATGTCGGCACTGCCGGCGCTGGTCAGGGTGTTGACGCCGGCACCGGGGTCGAAATCACCTGAATTCTGGAAATATCCCGCCACATGGACCTTCCCCGAACCATCCACGGCGATCGCCTTGCCAAAGGCCGCCGATCCGCCTAAAGCATTGGCCCAGGCCAAGGTACCGTCCGAGTTCAGCTTCTGAACGAAGCTCGTATTACTGCCGCCGCTGAGGTTGAAGGTTCCTGCGCCGGGATTGAAATCAACCGCCGTGGTGCCATTGAAAGCGCCGGTGGTATAGACGCCGCCGTTGGAATCGACGGCAATCCCATAGCCCGTTTCGCCGTTAGAGCCGCCCATCCGGTCGGCCCAGACGAAACTGCCGTCGGCGGCCAGCTTGAGAACGAAGATATCGGTGTTGCCGTTGGTGCTGATATTATAGGTTCCTGCACCAGGATCGAAATCCACATTGGCGCCACTGAACGAACCAGTGACGAAAACATTGGCGCCGGTGCTGTTCAAGGCCAGGGCCGTTGCCGCGTCGTTCGAACTGCCGCCGATGCTTTCGGCCCAGGCGGTGGTGCCGTCGGCGTTCAACTGGGTCACAAAGATATCCGTACCACCGGCCGATATCAGATTGGTTCCGCCGAAACCGGCCGTGCCGCTAAAACTTCCGGTGACGGTGACCTTACCGACCGGATCCACGGCGATGCCCGTTCCCACGTCGGCGCCGGTCCCGCCCAGGTCCACGGCCCAGGCGGTGGTGCCGTCCGAATTCAGCTTCATGGCGAAGGCATCGTTACCCCCCGCATTGGTCAGGGTGACGCCACCGAAGCTGGAAGTGCCGCCGGACGTGCCAGCGACAAAGACGTTTCCGGAGGAATCCACCGAGATGGCATTCCCGATGGAATTGCTCGTACCGAATTGTTTCACCCAGGCCAAGGTGCCGTCGGCGTTCAGTTTCTCGACGATCGCGCTGCCCACGGCCTGATCCAAGGTCGCCGTCCCGGCGCCGGAGTTGAAATTGATGACGCCGGTGAACTGGCCCGTGGCGTAGACGCATCCCGCCGAATCCACCGTCACCGCAAAGAAGGTGCAGGAGCCCGACGTCGGCATATTTGTGATGCTGAGGGGAAAGGCTAGGTCGTGTGCGAAGGTCGCCAGAATGACGGCATCCATTTGCCCAGCCGCAACGGATCCAGTCGCCTTTTCCAGAGTCCAGTCGCCATCCATACCGGTGACATTGCCGGATGCCGCCACGTCGGCGCCGATGGCGGCGGCTAGGTCAGTGATGAATTGCTGGCCATCATCGCCCTTCGCTACGTCACAGCCGTAGAGCAGCAAGTCAGCGCCGTCGTTTAGGGAATGGCCGATCTCGGCCAGTTCGGCCTGAACCGTCGCGTCCGATAATTTGGCGTCGGTCAGAGTATCCGTACCGATTCTTACCGACGCCTCGGCTCCGTGCGACAGGATCGAGATACTGTCATAGCCCGTATGACTCTCCGCCCATTTGGCGATCTGGGCGAGGCCGCTTTGGGTTCCATCGACCTCCTCGATCTCGATGCCGGGCTTCACCGCCGCTTCCAGGGTCTTGTAATCGGCCACCGATGTGTCGATGAACACCACTTCCTTCTTGCCGCCGTCCTTGGAGGGATCGGCGGCGCGCACTTGAACGGAAGCAGGCGCATCGGGGATCAGCCCCTTGGCCGCCGCGTCCGGTGCGGCGTGGGCGGCATCGACGAACGCCGCGCCGTCGAACATCCAGCGCGGTTCCAGCGCCATCAGGCCGAGGGGGGTGTTGCGGCGCTTGCGGTTGACGTGCCCCATTATTGCACTCCATAGTTTAAGGCGCTCATGGCACAATATCAATCATGGCGCGGGCATCTGGACCCGTCCGGTCATCCCGGCGATTAGTTCGGGATAGTCATCCCTGACCTTGGCCGCCACCTTGACCGAATAACTGACGGCATCGACCTTGGCGCCGACACGGGCCGTAGACGGGCCATGCGAGCCATGGTGGCGGTCATGGTGATTATCCCCTGGTCTTAGGAAAAGCGGATGGCGGCGTTACGCGCGGCCATTTTCAGCTGCTGCGTAAAAGCGACCTTGCCCACCGCTTTGTCACGCTGGTGCTGGCCAAGCTTGACGGGGTTTCCGGTTTCGATAACGCCTGTCTTCTCTGGCTGGCCGTTGATGCGCACGGTGATGGTGGCCTCCTGGCCTTTGTCGTCACGGGCGATGATCTTCACCACCATGGTGCCCTTGAAATCACCGGGCGGCTGGCCGGCCAGGGTTCCCGAGCGGGAATCGAAGTTCAGCCATTGCGGTAGGGGCTGGCCGTTGATGCGGATGGCGTTCAGGGTCACCACCGCGTCGGAACGGGTATGGGCGAAGGCATCCAGTGGAAGAGTGATCCGAACCGGGCCATCGGTGATGGTCGGCGTCTGCATCTCGGGGCGCAACGCCACCAGCCCCTCCACCGCCGGGCCTCCTTGGGTGGCCGTGACGACCGGCACGCGGAAGGAGCCATCCGCCGTTGATGGTGTGAATTGCGCGGTCATCACCACCGGGACGACCGGAGGCGCGACGACCACCGGGGCGATGGGGACTGCGGCCTTGGGCACATCGCCCGCGGGGGCCTTCGGAGCGTCGCTGGCCGGTCCGGCCGCCGGTCCCTTGGGGGCGTCGGCGACTGGCGGTGCGGCGACAGGCGTAATCGGCGGCAAGGGTACGAATACCTGCGGAGCTCGCGGCACGGGCGCTTCGACCGGAGGCGGAGGTGGAGCCGGAGGAAGCGTTTGAGCTGTAGGCGCGGCGGCGGGCGCTGGCGGCGGCGGGGCAGGCGGCGGAGGCGTCGGCTTGGATTCGGTCACCGCAATTGTGGCCGTGGCGCTCTTGGCTCCGCCGATCAAGGCACCTCCGCCATCGCTGTCCACCGAAACAGTGATGGTCTCCGTCCCAAAACTGCTGGGCGTGTATTTGAGCGTGGCAAGCGCCGAATTGATTTGTGTTCGGGTCCCTTGGAAAGTGACGCTATTGCTGTCGTTGGCTCCAGCCGTGGGAGTGATGCCATTCATAAGCACCTTGCCCCCCGTGGCGCTGGCGGAAACGGTGACCGTGTAGGTTCCTCCGCTTGTATCCGCGACGGATACGCCCGAGATGGTCTTCTGCGTCACCACCGTTTCAATGACACTGACACCACCGGGGACGTTGATGACCGGCGTGTCGTTGGCGGCCACCGTCGCCGTCGTCGTAATGTTGACGGTGGTGGTGTCAGTGGCGGCGTCACCGCTGCTATCCTTGATTGACGTCAGTTTGATCTGGCGGGCGCCGGTCGTGGCATTGGCGTTGGTGTTCTCGTATTGCAGGGCGTTGATCAGGGTGTTGGCCGCCGATGCGGTGAAATTCCCGATCTTGGTGATGGTAAGCGTCGCCGTGCCGCTGCTGTAGGATACGTCCACCGAATAATTGGCGGTTGCGGTTGTGCCGTTGGTGCCCAGCACAATATTGGTGCCATCAACCTTGAGGATTTCCGAGTTCCCGTCGGCGATGCCCGAAACGGTCAGAGTCAGAGCGGCAACCGCTTGGCTGCCCTCGATCGGGTCGGCGGTGGTACCGCTGAACAGATTGGCTGTGAAGGTCGATGCCTGGCTTACAGTCGGATTCGTCGTTGATGCAGTGAGAGAAGGCGAATCATTGACCGGCGTGATGGTCAGCGTGGTTGTGGCAGCACTTCCGTTGGCATATTGGTCGTGAACCTGCCAGCTGATGGTGCGGGTGGCGCTGCCTGCCGTCGGATCGTGGTTGGCAAGGTTGGCGAAGGTGACGCTCTTCAGGACTTGCTGATAGTTCGCCAGGGTGTCGTTGCCCGACAGCGTCAGGGTGCCTGCGGAATAGCTGGAGGTGATGCTGGTGCCGGTGGTGGTGCAGGCCAGGGTGTCGCCCGAGGCCAGACCGGCGGAAATGGTCACCGTCGCGCCGGTCATGGCGGTGGTGTCACCGTCGGCTAGGCTGAGACCGCCGTCCAGGGCTACGGCGGCGGCTCGCTCGGTATAGGCGGCCGTACCGCCCACCGTCACCGCCGGCCCTGCGGCCCCTGTAATGGTGAACGCCTTGGAATAGGTGTTGCCGCCCAGATCCTGCGCCTGGACGGTGACATTGTAGACGGTGCTGGCCACCAGGGTCTGGCCGCCCGCGACCTTGAGAACCCCGCTCACCACCTGGAACTTGGCGGCGTCGGCACCTGAGAGGGTATAGGTGAAGGACTCGCCAGGGCTGGCATCGGTGGCACTCAGGGTTCCCACGGTCGTTCCCGCCGTCAGACCGGAATAAGCGTGGGTTGTGGTATCCGACCCGGCAACCGCGATATCGGTGGGGGCATGGGTGTCGATGGTCTTGCTGGCGATGGCGGTGGTATAGGCGGTGCTGGAATTGCCCACTGCATCCGTTAGCACGATATTCACCGCCACATTGCCATTGATCACCTCGGTGGTTCCGCCAACCACGGTGAAGCTGGCCGTGCCCGATCCCGAGCCGGTGGTGTAGCTCCAGCTTCCCAGGCTGGCCCCATCCAACGTGCTGGCCGCCAAGGTGTAGGAGCCATGGGCGTCATAGGCCGAGTTTACCGTCGCGGTGACCGCGTCGCCCAGCTTGTAGGCGGCGGCGTTCAGGGTGACGTTCGAGATCACCGGTGCGACGGTGTCGATCACCAGTGACAGCGACGAAGACGCCGCAGAGGTCAGCCCGCTGGTGGTCTGGGTGGCGGTGACAGCATAGGTGTTGTCGGCCAGGGCGGAAGGCGCGGTGAAGGTCCAATTGCCCGAACCATCGGCAGTGACCGTGCTCCCCCAGGCCACGCCATCCTTGTACAAGGTGATGGTGGCCCCGGCGGTAGCGCCGGTGCCGTTGATGACCGGGCTGGTGAAGTTGGACTTGCCGTCGCCGGTGGTGCCGCTGTCGGTGCTGCTGTCCAAGGTCGGCACGGCGGGGGCCGCAGGGCCGCCCGTGATGGTAAACGCCTTGGTAAAAGTGTTTCCACCCAAATCCTGTGCTTGGATGGTGACGTTGTAAACAGTGTTGGTTACCAAGGTCTGGCCAACGGCCACCTTGAGCACGCCGCCCACCACCTGGAACTTGGCAGCGTCGGCGCCGGAGAGGCTATAGGTGAAGGTCTCTCCCGGGCTGGCGTCGGTGGCACTCAGGGTTCCCACGGTCGTTCCCGCCGTCAGACCGGAATAAGCGTGGGTTGTGGTATCTGACCCAGCAACCGCGATATCGGTGGGGGCATGGGTGTCGATGGTCTTGCTGGCGATGGCGGTGGTATAGGCGGTGCTGGAATTGCCCACTGCATCCGTCAGCACGATATTCACCGCCACATTCCCGTTGATCACCTCGGTGGTTCCGCCAACCACGGTGAAGCTGGCCGTGCCCGATCCCGAGCCGGTGGTGTAGCTCCAGCTTCCCAGGCTGGCCCCATCCAACGTGCTGGCCGCCAAGGTGTAGGCGCCATGGGCGTCATAGGCCGAGTTCAACGTAACCGTAACAGTATCGCCCAGCTTGTAGGCGCTGGCATTCAACGCTACCGAAGAGATTACAGGCGCGGTGGCGTCGATCACCAGCGACAGCGCCGACGAAGCCGAGGAGGTTAGCCCGCCGGTGGTCTGGGTGGCGGTGACAGCATAGGTGTTGTCGGCCAGGGCGGATGGCGCGGTAAAGGTCCAATTGCCCGAACCGTCGGCAGTGACCGTGCTCCCCCAGGCCACGCCATCCTTGTACAGGGTGATGGTGGCCGCGGCGGTGACGCCGGTACCCTTGATGACCGGAGTGGTAAAGTTAGTCTTGCCGTCGCCGGTGGTGCCGCTGTCGGTGCTGCTGTCCAAGGTTGGCGCGGTGGGTGCCGCAGGGCCGGGAGGCGCCATCCACATCACCGTTGCCTTACCACTATTGGCCCCGTCGTAGTAGGCGACATAAGGCTTCCCGGCATTCGAGGTGCCGCTGGGGGCGATGGCAAGAGAAACTGCTAAGGCTTGGCCTGCCGATATTCCCTCCGTGCCGACCGTCGTCCAAGTCGAAGAGCCACTGTCGTACTGCTTCACCGTCACCTTGCTGCTAACATCGCTATCGCAATAGGCGACGTAAAGTGTGTCATCACTTGCGATGGCAAGGGATTGGCCACCGTTGCCGACGCTACCAGACGAAAAGCCCCGAGCGCCAACCAGCACCCAGGCGGTGCCGTCATACTTCATCACCGTCTCTTTATTGGCTGAACCCATACCGTCCTGAAAGCCGACATAAGGTGTGTTGTCGGAGGAGAAGCGAAGTGTCATATAATAGGCTTGATATCCTGAAAATCCTGCCGTTCCTACGAGACTCCAGGAACCGCTGGCATACTTCATGACCGACAGCTTTTGGTTGTTTCCAAAATCGGTAAACGCGATGTAAGGTGTGCCATCGGAAGTGATGGCGAGGGATTGGAAAGAGGCCTCACCGGGCGAAAAACCTGCCGTTCCGACGGTGCTCCACCCATCGGCCACCGTATACTTCTTCACCGTCAGCTTGTTGACAGGAGTGGTAGCAGCGTCTCGATAGGAAACATAAAGTGTACCGTCGGTGGCTATCGCGAGGGATTCCCTCTGAGCATTACCCGCCGAGATTCCGACCGTTCCGACGGTGCTCCACCCATCGGCCACCGTATACTTCATCACCGTCAGCTTGTTGGCATTCGCAGCGTCCTGAAATGCCACATACGGCGTGCCGTCGGACGCGATCGCGAGGGACTGGTAGTAGGCCGCGCCGCTCGAAATTCCGGCCGCGCCGACTGCCGTCCAGGCACCGCTGGAATACTTCATGACCGTCAGCTTTTGGCTGTTTCCATAATCTGTATAAGCGACGTAAGGCGTGCCATCGGATGCGATGGCGAGAGACTCGTAGTTGGTGCCGCCCGCCGAGAACCCTGTGCTGCCGAGGGCGGTCCACCCCAGATCTCCGCCCCAGCTTTCGCCATCGACCATCGAAGCTGTAATATCATGGGAACTGTATTCTAGAATCCAGTTGCCGCCGGTGGCGGCCGATCCGGTGGTGTCGGCAGAGGCCGCCACGTCGGCCCCAGTGGCGACGGCCAGATTCTCGATGAACTGCTGGCCGTCCGCCCCCTTGGCCACGTTGCAGCCATAGAGCAACAGATCGCCCCCGACGTTCAGAGAATGGCCGATCTCGGCCAGTTCCGCCTGTGTGACGGCGTCGGACAAGCTGGCACTACGCAGGGTGTCGGTGCCGATCTGCAGCGTCGCCTCGGCACCGTGGGACAGGATGGAGATGCTGTCATAGCCCGTATGGGTTTCGGCCCATTTGGCAATCTGGGCCAGGCCGCTTTTGGCCCCGTCGATCTCCTCGATCTCAATACCGGCCTTCACCGCTGCTTCCAGCGCCTGGTATCCGGCTACGGAGGTATCGACGAACACCACCTCCTTTTTGCCGCCATCTTTGGAGGGATCGGCGGCGCGCACCTGCACTGGGGCGGGCGCATCAGGGATCAGCGCCTTGGCTGCCGCGTCGGGCGCGGCATGGGCAGCGTCGAAGGCAGCTGCGCCATCGAACATCCAGCGCGGCTCCAGGGCCATCAGGCCCAGGGAGGAGTTGCGGCGCTTGCGGTTGATGTTACCCATCATAGCTCTCCAACGTTATCGGCGCTCATGGTGCCGTCATCTGGGCGCGTCCGGTCATCCCGGCCATCAGTTCGGGGAAATCACCCCTGATCTCAGCGGTGACTTTGACCGAGTGACTGACCGCATCGACCTTGGCGCCGATGCGGGCGATCTTGGCCGGATAGGTCTTCCTGGTCTCGTCAACCGCGATCTGAAGGGCGGTGCCGGGCTTCAGCGTCGTCACCGCCGCCGAGGGCACGATGAATTCGGCGTTCAGGATGGAATCGTCCAATACGTCCAGAATGGCTTGGCCCACCTGGACGTATTGGAAGGCGCGAGCCTTTTGCTCCACCACTCTGCCTGTGAATGGCGCATGGATGGCGCATTTGGAGGCCACGGCACGGGCCGAGTTGAGCTTGGCCTGAGCCACAGCTGCGTCCCAGCCCGACTTCTCAGCCTCCAACGTGCCGGTTGAATTCAGTTCCAGCAGCCGCTTATGCACCGCCTTGGACTTCTCGGCTGCCGCCAGCACCGCGCTGGCCTCGTCCACCAAGGCACGCTGGATGACGCAATCAAAGGCGACCAGTTGCTGGCCCTCCTTGAAGCGCTCGCCCTCCTTGACGGTGATGCGGTCGATCTTGGCGGGTAATTCTGCCGATAGGCTGGTGTAGTTGACCGCCACCAACTGCACCGGAATCACCGCCTCCTGCGCCTGCGCCCCGAAGGACAGCAGGCACAGAGCTGGGACCGCCCATCTCCTGCGGGCGACAAACCCGCACTGTCCCGAGATTGGACGAATACGTGTCATTCCCCGATCCGATCCGCGATACGGCTGATCTTGCCACCCAACCAAGCCAGTCCGTCACCCAGAGGGTCCTTACGCTCGGGCTCGGGTGCGGCCACCGGCTCGACCAGAGCCGCCTCGGCCGGCTTGGCGAGGCCGTTGGAGATGAACGTGCCTAGCCAGGTCATTGTGCTCTGATGCTCCGGCTTGGGAGCTGGGCTATCGGGGGGCACCGACTCGATGACAGCAGGAGTAACTTGCGGCACCGGTTCGGCCTTCACCACTGGCGGCATGGCCAGCACGATGGCGCCGGACAAGCCGTCCAGAGAATGGGAGGCTACCCGGTCAGGCACCGGATCGGCGCCGATGGTCGATTGCAGCTTGCCATAGGCCGACTGCATCTGGGCATAGGTCTGGAAGCGGCGAAGCTCGGCGGCGATGGCCGAGGTCTCGGAGCTGATACGCTCGATATCGTTGGCCGTGCCGCCACGCTGCTGGTTGCCGGACGCATCGGCTAGGCGCTTCTCAATCCCCCACAGCTTGTCGGCGCGCTCGAACTGCTTGGCCGCGCTGGCAAACTGATGCGAGATCACATGCACCTGGGCCAGCACCGCCATTCTGAGCGCGATGCGCTTGGCATCGGCTACCTTTTCGGCGCTGTCGGTATGCGCAAGGCGGTCGGGCGCCGATAGCAGGTTGATCAAATTCCAGGTAACCTTGGTGCCCACGTCGTTCCAGCGGTTATCCATCAGGAACGAGTTGGAATCGTACTGGCGCGAGAAGCTGAGAGTCACGCCCGGCAGCAGCTTCAGGATTTCCTTATGGGTGTCGTCGATGGCGATGCGGCTCTGGTAGTCCTGCTCGCGTAGATCTGGGTTGTTGATCAGCGCCGCTTCTTCCATCTGCTCGATGGGCATGGACCAAGCGGGGATGGTCATGCCGCCAGTATCGGGTACGTCCAGCTTGAAGTCGCTGCCCGGCGCCACATTGATCAGGGCGGCCAGCTCGGCCTTGGCGGTGGTTAGCTCCTGGTCGATGGCTTCAAGCTGACGGATGCTTTCCAGCAGGGTCTTCTGGATGCGCAAGGATTCGGTGGGGTTCTTCAACCTCTCCGCCTCAACACGCTCGGAATCCTTCAGCGCCGTCTCGGCCGAGGCGATGGTCTCGGTCACCTTGGCTTTCAGGGTTTGCGCGGCGGCAGCTCGCCAGAAGGTGAAGCGAACCTCCTGGACCAGATTATTGACGGTCTTGCGCCGCTTCTCTTGAGCAATCAAAGCCCGGTCGGCGTTCTGATGGGCGGTAAAGTAGCTGACGCCGAAATCCAGGATGTTCCAGGTCAGCCCCAGATCATTGGTGATGGAAAACCGATCCGCCGAATAGCTGGGGTTCGAGGTGCTGGTTGTCTGGGTGTAGAGATCGCGTGAGCGTGTGGCGTTGGGTGCCGAGCGCTCGGTATAGCCCGCATTGGCTGTCAGCTTGGGCAGCAGGTCGAAGCGGTCAAGGCTTGTCTGCCCCAGAGCCAGCGCCTCATCCATCATTTTGGCCCGCTTATCCAGGTTGTATTTCAGCACCCGGGCCACCGCGTCGGCGAGCGTCAGTGGCTTGGTCATCACCTCCTGGCCCTCGAACATTGCAGTGCGGTCCGCCTTGGCTTTGGCCGAGAACTCGTCTTGGGTGAACGGCGTCGGGGTCACCGCGCAGGCAGACAGCAGGGCAGCGGTGGAGACGGCGGCCAGTAGGCGGGCCATGCGAGACATGGTGGAGGTCATATGAATATCCCCTGGTCTTAGGAAAAGCGGATGGCGGCGTTACGCGCCGCCAGCTTGGGTTGTTTGGAGAAGGCGAGTTTTCCCACCGGCTTGTCGCGGTGAAGCAGGCCAGTCTTCGGGGGAGTTGGCACCGGCTTTCCCGCTTCTTGCCCCCCTCCCGGACGGCCCCGCAGCCCACTTGGATGCGAAACCACGTGGCCGCCATTGTCCCGCGCGGTCTTCCAACGCGACTCCAGGGCCATCAAACCCAGATTCATCCTTGGGTGCTTGCGAATGGTATTGCTCATGGCGATGACTCCGCGCTCCCGGCGCGCAGGCGGGTAGGAGGGGCGCCGAAGCGTTTGGTGAAAGCGGCAGTGAAGGTGGACAGATGGGCGTAGCCCAGCGAAGCGGCGATCTCAGCCATGGAAGTGGAGCCTTCCATCACCAGATCGCGGCCACGGGTCAGGCGCCAGTCGGCCAGCCACTCCGGCACCCTCATGCCGAAGGCTTCCTTGAATTCGTTGCTCAACCGACGTTGCGACACGCCGAGCAGGCGCGACAGTTCCGTCATGGAAGGGGGGGAGACCGGGTCGACCAGCAATAGATCACGAACTGTAACGGCATTGGAGCGCTCCCCCACGGCCTCGGGCTGGGACAGGCTTTCCACCAGCAGCTCAACCACTTTTCCTTGGAGGAACAGCTTGAGGCAGGTGTCCTTATAGCTCGAGTGTCGGATGTCCTGGGCGATACGGCGAACCAGGGTGGAATTGTTGATGCGAAGGTGAACCCCATCACTCGCCGACGCCCCCCCCGACAGCAGGCTGTCGGCCATGGGAGCATTGCCGAGCAATGTCCTGAGGCGCGCGGCGGAAAGGCGGATCGCAACGGCGATATCACCGATATCGACCGCATTCTCTGTATCGTCGGGCTGAATGTGGATCACCGCCTGGGGCGAACCCGTCAGGACATCAGACTTCGCCAGCAGGATATCTAGGCCACGCCCGACATTCAGGTGCTGAAAGCTAACGTCCATTCCCCCTCCGCGCCGACATCGTGCGGCACGGGGAGTTCACCATTACTGACACGGCGCGGTAAACAGCCTTGCTTTAGGCGCTGCGACATCTGATTTAGGATGGACTGCACAGCATGACGTAAGTCATGACTGTCGCTTGTCGATGGACTGCTCGTCGGCGCCGTTGTCCATTACCTTCGGCCACGCCGGATACGGGGCGGCTTTCATTATCTGACGGATGCACTATAATCACAGAAGGCTAAATTTAATATGATTGCTTCGCGGAATAAAGATTGGTTCTAATCTAGTTGCACTTGATGCGATGTCCGATCACTTTCTATAAAGGTGCATGAAATGAATGCCGCTCGGGGCTCGCTAAAAGCGGGCGCGACTGATGGCGCAACATCATCACTGCCGTATGCGCCCGCAGCAGAGCCCTTTATCCCCTTTGCCTCCACATGGTCGTTGCCCAGCGGCTTTGGCTCGGCTGACATCGCCACGTCACAGAATCTCCCCAGGGAATTTGGAAGGCATCAGGTCTCTTTCCAGCCTGTGGATGAAGAATATGGGATTTTTCACGCAGGCCTTCATCTCAACCGGCAGGTCAAGATCACGGGAACGGTTATTTCACCGCGTCCTTTTCTGATTCTGCGGATGCCGATGGCCGGGCGGGCGCAGGTCGGACTCGATGGTGGAGACGTATTGAGCGAGACGCCCGAGGGGTATGGTCTCTTTCTGCACGGCAGAGTCGGCGATCAGTGCAGTATCGAGCAGAGCCCGAACGAATGCGCCGATTTGGTCGCGCCGGTGTTCACTGCGGACCGCTTGCGGACAATATTGGCGGGTATGCGGGTCCCTACGGTCATCGAGAAGTTCATTGATGGCTGTGGCGAGAATTACGTGGCAGCTCCGAAAATGTCGGCGGCGATGCGTCAACTCATCGGCCAGATCCGCACCTCACCCTACGTCGGCGATTTGTCACGGCTCCACCAGCATGGACAACTGTTCAACCTGTTGGCAGTGGTGCTGAGCGACCTGGAAGGCGGGCGCATTCATGATCGGCAGCCGTCCGACAAGGCTAATGCCAAGATGCGGGCGGTCTGCGACCTGCTCCACTCGGACCTCGGGCGATTGCCGCCCTTGGAGACCCTGGCCAGCGCCGTCGGCCTATCCCAAAGGCAGCTAGCCCGCGCCTTCCGCGCCTCCACGGGGCTCACGGTGATGGAATGGGTGGTGCAGCGGCGCCTGGAGGTGGCATCGCGCCTGTTGGCGGAAGGGGAACTCCCCATCAAGGCGATCTCCCATCGCGCCGGTTACGCCCATGTCTCCTCGTTCACCGCCTCCTTCGTCAGGCAATTCGGCGTTCCGCCTTCGGAATACCGCAGAACTCTGGCTTTACACCATTTTATCTCTGGTGCGTGAAGAGCGCGACCGACTATTCGAGACGCTTCCGTCACCCCCCCGAATTGGCGTTCGAGATGCGAAGCATCATCGACGCGGTCGACGGCGACGCACGAATGCTGGATCGATAAAGCAAGTTGATCAGGGGACCCGGACCCTTGAATCGCGGGGACCGATGGAGACGCCGTACGAGGTGCGGATCAAGATCGGCGGTGGGGACGGCAGCGACCCTGACCTGAGCCCACCACTGGCCTGCCTTATCGCAGGCCACAAACGCAAAACGCGGCCGACCAGGAAGAGGACTCCCCCGGTCGGCCGCGTCAGTTGGATGGGAGTGTGGGCTACTTGCCGATAGGTGGGGCCTGCGCCAACAAGGTGCGGGTCTGCTCGGCATCCGCCGATCCGCCGAATTCAAAGTCGAAGGCGGTGGCGAACTTGCCCGCCAGCAGCGTCACCACCGAGATGATGCAGCCACCGACGGCGGTGTTGCCGTCCACATGGCCGAACACCATGAAGCCGATGCCGCCAACGATGCCGAGTCCGGCGGTGACCAGCAGGACGTTGGCGCGGGTGTTGCTGCGTCCGGCCTTGATGAATTCGCTGTCCCTGGCGCGGGCGTTCTGGCGGTCGGCCAGGGTGGCGGTCAGCGTGGTGATGGCCCCGGTCATCTGCTGCATGCGTTCGGCATGGGCGAACCCTTGCGCCTGGGAGCGAAGCTGGAACACCAGATTGGGATCGGCCAGCACTTCGCGAGCCTTGTCGGGATCGTCGGTGCCGGTGATGGCGCGGACGCTGTCTGCCAGCTTGCCGACCGCCTTCTCGGCATCGTCGCCGAACAGGCTGGCGATGTCGGGGGCGACGTCCAGCGCCACCTTGGCGAGACCGGCAACAGGATTGGCGGCGATGGCGGCGGCATCGCCGAGGAGATCGAGCAGGTTCATGGTCAGGCGCTCCCCAGCCCCATGCCAATTCCGGCCAGGATCACCTCACGGGCATAGGGCTGCTGGCCGTTTTCATGGCGGATGATGGCTTCGACCAGTCCGGCCATGGTGTCGGCCTTGGTCAGGTCAATGGCCTGATCGGACGTCACGCCCAGGCGAGAAGCGACATGGGCGATATAGGAGCCGGTGTCGTTCTCGCAGCCCGGCGCCCAACGATTGATGATTCCGGCGACGGTGTTCAGGCCATAGCGGCGTTGATAGCCGAGCAGAATGCGGGTCAGCGCCCGAATGCCCGCTTCAGGGCTGACGAACTCCTCGAACACTGGATCGTCATCGGTGGCGCGCTCGCCCTGCCATTGGGTCTTGTCGCCGGGGGATTCCTTGATGTTGCCGGGATTGTTGAGGCGAATGCCACGCGGCACGACAGCGTCCTTGGTCATGGGGACCGGCACCGTGGCGCCGCGCAGGGCGGCAGCCCCGTCGATGGCGAGGCCGGAGGTCTTGGGAGCCCCCCAGTCCAGCCATTCGGCCAGACCACCGAGGGAACGGTCGGCGGTCAGGGCGCCTCCCACCGCCATCAACAAGGTATCCAGCGCAGCACTGTCGTCGTCCTGGCCGCGCTGGAGGATGATCTCGATCTCGGCCTGGTGTTCCCAGAGGTAGGTGACGGGCGACAACACCACCTCCGGGTCTCCGGGATCGCCGTCACGCAAGATGATCAGACCACCGACAGGCACCGCCTCGGGCAACGGTGCTTCCCGCTTGGCCGTGGCGCCGGGCACGGCCTCCAGCCGCACCAGCAGGGCGGCAAGGATCTGTTCGCGGATGGAGGGCATCACAAAATCCTGCCAAAAACTCTGGGCTTAAGCCTTCTGAACTAAGGCCATGAACTCATCGGCAGGCATTGGTTTCCCAAGTAGGTAGCCTTGAAGGGTCTCACAGCCCGCATCACGCAGAAATTCCTGCTGCTCGGTTGTTTCAACACCTTCAGCGATAACCTCAAGACCAAGAGCATGGGCCATGTGAATTATGGCTAGAACGAGAGCATCATCCTGCTCAACATCCCCAATCCCCATCACAAATGACCTGTCGATTTTCAAAGTTGTAAAAGGATACTGCCTAAGATAACTAAGCGCAGAATATCCTGTTCCAAAGTCATCAATCGATAGCTTTGATTCCGCCTCTCGTAAGGCAGTCATAAACGCAGTTATTGTTGGGTTGTTGCCAACAACGGTCCGCTCGGTTATCTCGACCTCAAGGCAATGAGGAGGAAGCTTCGCATCGGACAGGCATTTACTAACTGTTTCTAGGAAGCCTGGATCAGCACATTGCGCGGCCGCCACGTTGACAGCCATAAAGAAATTACTGCCGATATGCTTTCTAAATCGAGCTCCATCGGCGCAAGCGGTAGCGAGAATTTTTCGGCCCATGGGCACAATCAGCCCGTTACTTTCTGCGAGCGGAATGAACCTGTCAGGAGGGACTAAGCCTCTGGTTGGGTTAAACCACCGAACCAGGGCCTCTGCCCCAATAATTCTGCCCGACTGGGCGTTAACCAGAGGCTGGTAGAAAACCTTGAACTGATCATCGCTGTTCATTGCCTGACGTAGTTCGGCGTCGAGAGCATGACGGGCAACAGCCTCATCGTCCATGTCCCGCGTAAAAATCCGGTAGATATTGCCACCCTGCTCCTTGGCACGAACCGATGCAGCGTGAGAGTTCCGGATCAACTCCAGAGGATCTTCGCCATCGCGGGGATAAAATGCAATACCAATTCGGGCTGTAAGGTATGTGTCTTTTTCATCGACAAAAAACGCTTGAGAGCATGCGTCAAGAATCTGGCGAGCAAGGGCCTCGGCCTCAGCCATGACCATAAATCGGCTGCTGATAATAAGAAACTCATCCCCTCCAAGCCGGGCGAGCGCATCAGCTGGCTGCAGCAATTGGCGAAGACGCTGTGCAGTTTCTACGAGAACCCTGTCACCGCCATGGTGCCCGAGAGCATCATTGACACGGTTCAGCCCATCCAGATTAACGTAGATCAGGGCCACAAGCCGTCCATCGCGGCGAGCCTCGCTGATCAAGCCTGAAAGCCGCTCCATGGCGACAATGCGCTTAGGTAAGCCGGTGAGAGTGTCATGCGTTGAAAGCTGAACTATTTTTTCTTCTGCTGCTTTCCTGTCACTTAGATCGGAAAACTGAGCAACATAGTGGGTGATTTCTCCATCACGTCGAACCGCATTTATGGTCAGATATTCTGGAAATGTCCTACCATCCTTCCGTCGGTTCCAGATTTCACCTTCCCAGTGCCCTGTATCCCGCAAAAGCTGCCACATATCCGCATAGAATTCATCGTCTTGAACCCCGGATTTGAGCAATGAGGTTGTCTTCCCAAGGACTTCATGGCGCTGGTACCCTGTAATCCGGCAAAAGGCATCATTGACTGATGCGATTGTTCCATCTGCCACGGTGACGACAATGCCCTCGGCACTGGCTTCATAATAGGTTGCGGCGAGGCGAAGCTCCTGTTCCAAGGCCTCCCGCCGTCGAATATCGTCCTCAAGTGCCGTGTTGGCCGCCGCTAAATCAGCGTTCCGGTCAGCCAGGGTAGATACCAGCCTGTTCAGTGATACGGAAAGAATATGGGCTTCGCTCCTCCCATCTATTATAGGAATTTGAGCAACTGCCTCCCCCTTTTGAATTCGGTCAGCAATTTCAGCAATTCGCGTCAACGGACGTATTGTGCGCCCAAGCGCTAGCCATAGCCACGCCGCAGCGCCAACAGCAACCAGAAAGCCAACAATCATCACTTGATTGCGAAACAAAACCGCATCAGCAAATGCCTCGTCTACTGGTTGATGGATGAGGATAATCCAGCCTAGGCCAGGTGATCCCATGGTCCCTTTGGCACGGGCATATCCTGTCAAATAACTCTTACCGTCAGGCCAATTCTCTATCGTCCATCCGTGCATACCTTGCTTTGCTGAAGCCACACTGGGAACATTTGAGACATCAGGCCAGGATGCAACATCACCGGTGCCAAGAACGGTCTTTCCCTCATGGTTCAGGATATGTACGCCGGTCAGGTTCCGCTGCTGCAAAGGGGCTAGACTTTGCGCTTTGATTTCTCTGGACCAATCCCAGCTCAGATGCCCACAGAGAACTCCGAGAAAAACGCCATCAGCAGAAATTAAAGGGGCAGAAACGTCTAGAAGTCGCAGCGGAAGAGGGTCTTTTGGGTCTCGAGGGATTAGCTTTGCGAGTAAAAATGCGTCATGCACATCACCGAGAAATGGACCTTTCTTCCCTTCTTGGAACCAGCTTCTCTGAGCAACGCTCTTTCCCTCGAGCATCCCTCCGGTTCCGGCCAGAATATTTCCTTCCGTATCCGTGAATCCAATCCATGCATAGTTCGGGTAGCTATTCTTCAATGTTTCGAGTAGCTGCTTTTTCCGAGCCAGGGGGGCTTTTGGATCGACGATCTCTGCCATTCCAGCGAAAACTTGGATTTCACGCCAACGCTCGTACAGGCCGGTGTCCATGTGAGCCGCCAACTGGATAGCTGCTTCCGAGAGCAGCATTCCCTTGTCTGCCTGCATCTGCGACACAGATCGTGACCCGACAAAATAGCTAATTCCAATGACTGCAGGCAAAAGAAAGGCTGCGATCAGAATTGCCAAATGAGCTCGTATGGATCGACGGGGGTTGAGAGTAGCCGAGAGCATCGTGTCTCCACATGCGGAGAATAAGCCGTCTCCCCCAAAGGCAGCTTATCCGAAAGGATATATGATTTGGTTATAATTTCAGGATTCCTGTACGTCAAACGATAGGTATGCTGCGGTGCGGCGCAAGGGCGCCGCAATCAAACTCCAAGTGAACGTTCTGCCAGATGAACACGCTACCAATTACAAACGATCAGCTCCGGCAGCGCCGAAGCCCACCGCTCGGCGACGCCGTCCACGTCGAGGCGCTTCTTCAAGCTCACTTGCGGCACCAGGATGAACATCACCACACTGGTCATCCCGCGCCCGGTGCGGAGCGCCGAGGCGCTGCCCTTGGCGAAGCCGCCCCGCTTGCCGGTGCGGGCCCGCATGTTCTCGGCCACCAGCAGCGACGGCGCGCCGCGGCGGTAGATGAAGCGGAGCCGCCCCCCGTGCATCTGTTCCCACAGGCCCGGCGTTATGCGCTTGCCTCGGGCGCCGGTCCCGGCGGCGGGTGTGGGGATCGCCAACCAGAAGCCGTGCTTGGATTTGATCACGGCGCCCTGGTCAAAAGCCCGGATGATGGTGGGAGCCCTGGTGAAGACGAAGCCCGCCGGTTTGATGCTCTTTTTGCCCTTGGGATACAGTTCGGCCCGCCAGGTATTGGCGAGGCGTTGGCCCATGCCTGCTTCAGTGACCTGGCGGCGAAGATCGGCCTTTAATCCGTCGGCGGCTTGGCGCATGGCGGCGGTGACGGCGTCCTCGGCAGCCCTGACCTCCTCGGCCATGATCTTGCGCAGATCGCCGGAAATAGCCGCCGCCAGTTTCATGCCGGTCTCGTGTCGATATTCCAGATCAGCCGCTCACCATCCAGGCGGGGTTCGCCCTGGACGACGAAGCTGTCGCCGTCATGGTGGATGATGTCCCCCGCCTGGGGTGCCGGGATGTCCCGCCGCCGAATCTCGAACAAAGCCGAACTGGTGTGCACGGTGATGTCCGAGAACTCGACATCGCGGTCGGGCCGCCGCACCAGGGCACGCACGGGGCTACCCTGGTAGGTCACGGCAACGGCCATGTTCGGATCGGCGAACAGGTCGTCGATGGCGTCGGTGAAGGCGGTCATGCTCAGTTGCCCGAGAACAACCGCACCGCCAGCCGGGGCCGCTTGTTGACCGGCAGGATGGACGCCTCGGTCTTGACGTCGATGGCGCTGCCGTCCTGACGGGCCAACTGGCGGGCATACATGGGCACGCCCAGGGTGTTGACGGTTTCGATCAAATTGGCGGGAGCGCCATAGGTGACGAAGGTGTCCATGGTGCCGAGCGGGAAGGCGATACCCTCGCCCGCCGGGATCAGGGTTTCGGTCTGGCCGGTGGAAAGGGTGACGGTGGCGCTGTATTCCTCGAACACCATGCCGGCGAAGGGGAAACGGCGACGCACGTCTTCACGCAGCGGCTGGGCGCCGGTGGAGGAGAAATACTGGTAGGCCTGCTCGACCTTGGCATGGCCGATCAGCTTGTCGAAGAACTCCGGGGACACCAGGGCCAGCACGCTGGTCATGGTCTCCCCCTTCAACTCGACCTCCACCTTGCGCAGGACATCGCGGATCTTGGCCTGGACATTGGTGGTGGCGGTGCCGAGGGTGAAATCCACCTGCTGGCGGCTCAGGGCGAACTCAGAGAAGTAGTCGTAGAGGGTGGCCCCGGAGCCGTCGCGGATGATGCCGCGGAGCGCATTGACCTCCATGAACTCCCGCGTCTGGGCATGCTTGGAGCGCATGCGGGTCAGCTTTCGCTCCATCACCGTGGCCAGGGGATCGGCGGCATCGGCGACACCGAAACCGCGCACGCCCTGGACGTCCTGGGGCGTGATCGAATCGTCATGGGGAATCCACGGCACGGTGAAGGAGCGCATGCTCCGGGCGTCGCGGTTCGCGACGGTGGCCGGCCCGCCCAGGGGAACGGTGGGCAGCAGGTTGAGGACGCCCTCGGCCTGCTCGATGATGACGCTGCGCTGGGTGACGCCCTCGAAGCGGAACAGCCCCATCTGGCCGAGCCGGGTGTAGAGGTTGGGCAGGATGTTGATGGCCTGGGTCATCTCGGCGAGCGAATAGCCGCCCGCGTCGAAGGGGTTGATGATGGCGTTCATGGGAAAGGCTCCGATCAGACGGTGGCGCGGGCAACCAGACCCACAGTGGCAAGCTGGACAATTTTGGCGGCCCGTTCGGCGGGCTGGTCGACCGAGGCTTCGAAAATCAGAGCGCCATCGGCCAGGATGACCGGGCCACGGGCGGCGATCAGGCCGGTGGCCACGCCATCGGTGGCGTCCACCGCTTCCAACAGCACGGCGATGGCGGTTTCCGCCCCTTGGTCACCGACCACCTCGGCGGCGGGCGACAGGCGGTATTCGCCGTTGGCGGTGATGCGGCCCAGCACGGAACCCAGGGGATAACTGGTCCCCGCCTTCAGGGTAACGGTCTCGCGGGTGTAGCTGGCGTTCAGTTCGAACTTCAGCAGGTCGCCCAGGGTGGGCGAAGCGGTCAGAACGGGCATGGGGCTGTTCCTTACTTGCGAGCGGCGGCTTCGCGGGCACGCCGGACGATGGGGCTTTCGGTTTCAGTTTTCGGGACCGCACCCGCCGGAGCGGCGGCGACCACATCTGTGGCCTCGGAGCGCTCGGCCAGTTGCTCCAGCACGGTGCGCCGTAACGCCTCGGGACGGATGCCCTTGGCCATGGCCTCGGCGGGATCGATGGTGACTCCCAGTCGGGCGGCCTGGGCGGCGATGGCGCTGATCTCGGAATATTCGGCGCGCAGACGCTGTTCCACCTGGGCGGTTACTTCGCCGGGCACCGGAACAATGGCTCCTGGAGCGGGGCGCTCGGGTTCGATGACGGGGATGTCCCCTATTTGCTCGGACATGGTGGTCTCCTTGGGTCTGGACAGGATGGGGGAGCGGATGGAGGGGCGAGCCAGCACGGCTCCGAGATCGGCCAGGGCGACGCGGAGCGTGCCGACCTTGTCGGCAAGTCCCACGGCCACCGCCTGATCGCCACGATAGACCTGAGCCTCGGTGGCCCGCACGGCGTCGGGGTATAGGCGGCGGCGCTCGGCCACCAGGGTGGTGAACTTCCCGTAGAGGGCATCGACATCGGCCTTGAGGGCTGTGCGGGCAGAGTCGGACAGCGGCTGGTGGGGATTGCCGTCCACCTTGCAGACTCCGGCATGGATGAAGGTCCAGGCCAGCCCAGCCTGGGTGTCGGCCCCGGATTCATCACGGTGAACCGCCACTACGCCGATGGACCCGACCTCGCCGGTCTGGGTGACGTAGATTCGGTCGGCGGTGCAGGCGATGGCATAGGCCGCCGATAGGGCCGCCTCATCGGCTACCGCCCAGATGGGCTTGCCGCACTGGCTGCGGATGGCCTGGATGTGGTCGACCAGATCGAACAACCCGCCCACCTCGCCACCGGAGGAGTCCACGTCCAGCAGAATGGCGCGAACGCCGGGATCGGTGGCTGCCGCCTCGATGGCATCGGCGATGTCGCCATAACCGGTCAAGCCGCTGGCGGCGCCGAGATAGCCGGAGCGGGCCACCAGGGTTCCCACCACCGGCACGATGGCGATGCCGTCGGGCGTCACCGCCACATCGGCGGATGGAGCCGTATCACCGTCGAAGGAGATGGACTGCCCAGCCAGCCGGGGGCCGAGAGCACCCAGGATCACATCCAGCTTACTGCGGGCGACCAGCAGCGGCGTCCCGTACAGACGAGCCGCGAGATGGGGCAAATCGTGCATGTCCGTCCTTACGATGTCGGTGGGGGCAACAAGAGCGGTGGCGGATCGGAACCGAAGGTCAGCCCCAACCGCTGTTCCCGTTCCCGGTCGGTGGCAGTCTCGGCATCGACCTGTTCGGCGTCGTAGCCACGCTCGGCCAGTGCTTGCGTCCTGCTTTTCAGACCCGCCCCGATCTGCTCGATCTCGGCCTTGGCGTCCTTCAGCGGATCGACCCAGTCCCATTTCGGCGGCAGCCAGGAGCAGGCGATGAAGCTGGCGCGTTTGCGCTCGTAGCCGGGAATGTCGAGCGCCCCGGACAGCACCGCCACATCCAGCCAGCGCTGCCACACTTTCCTGCACATCTGGTGGACCATCACCGAGTGCTGCCATGCCTCGACCCGGCGGCGGAATTCCAGCAGCGCCATGCGCGAGTTGGAGTAGTTGGCCTTCAGCATGTCGTTGGACAAATAGGCGTAAGGGATGCCGGTGGCGGCCGAGATCTGCAGCAGCGTCCGATACTCGAATGGCTCATACGATCCGCCCACATCGGCGGGGGCCGAGGTCTGGATCTGCTCGCCCGGCTCCAAGGGCACCACCTGGCCGGGCTGGACCTCGACGATGCGGTCGCCGGAACCATCGTCGGCTGGGGTCACATCGATAATATCGGTTGGTGCCGGCGAGATGACGAACATCGCGTACATGGCCGCGATCTTCTTGCGCTCAAGTTCTGCGTCATCGTACTGGTCGAGCAGGAACAGCTTCACCACTGCCGGGGCCAGCCGGGAGACGCCACGAAGCTGGCCGGATTCCACCGGGTCGATGACGTGGATGATTTCGGCGGCCGGCACCCGCACCATTTCGCCGACCATGCCGGGATCGGTGAGATCACCGGGATGACGCCGCAGAAACCAATATGCCGCCCGCCGACCGATGCGGTCGAACTCGATGCCCTGGCGGATCACGTTGCCGTTGGGAAGAACCTCGGTTCGGGTCAGGGGCAGCATCTCGGACGGCAGCATCTGAAGCTGCAACGGCACAGTCAGGCCGTCTTCCGGGCGACGCGGGCGCAGGCGGAAGAACACTTCCCCGGCGATGAACACCTCGCGGGCGGCCCGGCGCTGCTGGCCGTAGAAATCGGTCAGGTTCTCGGCGTCGGACTCGTCGGTCCAGGCCAGCCAGAGCTGCTGCACCCGAGTCTTCAGATCCTTGTCGGCGATCAGCGACGACGGCTTGATGCCGGTGCCCACCGCGTTGCCGGTCCAGCTTTCGGCGGCGTTGAGGGCGTAGCCGTTGTTGCGCACCAGATAACGGGCTCGCGCCGTGATGTCGGAACCGGCAGCCGCGATCAGGGTATTGACATGGGCGCGGCTGGGCTGGAAGCCCTTGAGCCGGCGGCTGCCCTGGGCGGCCTCGAAGCCGCCGATCAGGGCGCCGATCCTCCTGCGCAGTCCCAACAACATGGTTACAATCCCTTGGTGGCGACGGCGAGAATGCGGCGGCGGGGTTTCTTGCCTTCCAACACGGCGATGCGGCGGTCGAGATCGGCCAGGACGTGATTGGCCTGGGTCAGGTCGTACTGGACAGTGCGGTCGCCAACCGTGACGCGAGCCACCAGCGAGTTACGCCGCGCCAGCACCCGCTCGCGCTCAGCCTTCATCTCGTCGAGAGTCATGATCAGTTCAGTCCACTGAATTTGATGATCCGCCGGGGTCGGCGAGCGATCCGGCGGATCTGCCCGGCCTCCGGGTCACTGGCAGAGGCAAAGTCCGTGGCCGCCACCTGCTTCTCGAGATCCCGCCATTTAGCCTCTGACCAGCGATCGGCACCGACGATCCAGGCGGCTGCGCGGGCATAGACCCGGCAATCCAGCGCCTCGTTGCGCTCGCGCAGCTTTTGCCATTCCAGCTTGGAGAAGCCGCGCCGGTTCTTGACCGTCACCAGCTGCTCGGCGACGAACTGCTTGCACCATTCCGAATCCGACCACGATGGCAGATGCACCGTTCCGGCGGGGAAACGGATTCCCTCGGCTAGTTCCTCGTCGGTGGGCCGCTCCAGGCGCAAGTACCGGTAGGTCTCCGACTTGAAGGTGGACACCGCCACCGTCCAGAGGCGGGCACCACGGCGCACCTTCTTGCCGCCCTCGGTAGCGTCCACAAAGGTCGGCCCCGACACCGGGCTGGAGCGGTTGAAGCCCTCGACACCCTTGATCGGCGAGACTTGGCCTACGCCCACCCTGCGGCCCCAGGTGTAGACCGCCGAGGACTCGTAGCCGGAGTCGATGGCGAGACGGGCGATCTTCAGGGCGGCACCGTTGGCATGTTGCCAGGTCTTCGCCAGCACCTGCTCCAACGCAGTCCAGGTTTCGGCCTTCTCGGGACCGCCGTCGATGACGATGTGGTCTACCAGCCAGCTTTCCAGGTTGCGGCCCCAGGCCCAGACATCGATCTCGACGCGGTCCTTCTGGACATCGGCCCCGGCGGTGAGGAACAGGGCGCCTTCCGGCACACTGCCATTGGCCCAGGTCTCGCGGCGGTCATAGAGCCGCTGCCAGTCGGGGGCCTCGCCGGATTCGGTCCAGGTTTCGCCCAGCACGGTGTTCTTGAACACCCGCAGGGCATCGTCATTGCCCTGGGCCGCTTCCCACAGGCGGACGATGTCGCGCCACGACTGCCAGCCCGGCGGTGAATACAGCGCCGAGATGTGGAAGCCGATGGTACCGGGATCAGTGCCCGTGGCCGTCGCCCGCCAAACGCCTGCCGCCAGCATGGCGCCTTTGTGGTGCTCGGCGATCTCCTGCTCGCAGGCTTCGCAGTGATAGCGCACCGTCTCGGGGCGGCCCTTGTCCCAGCGCAGGCGCTCGAATTTCAGCCACTGCATGGTCCCGCAATGGGGGCACGGCACGAAGAACCGCCGCTGATCGCTGGCCTCGTATTCCCGCTCGATCCGCGACATGCCCCGGATGGTCGGCGTCGAGGCCAGGAACACCTTTCGGCGATGGGCGAAGGTCAGAGACCGCGCCTCGGCCAACCCCACCGGATCGCCTTCGTCGTCGGCGGAAGCCGGATAGGCGTCGACCTCGTCGAGGAACAGGTAACGGGCCGGCATGGAACGCAGGCCCACCGCACTGTTGGCACCGGTCAGCACCAATGTGCCGCCAGGGAAATCCTTCGACAGCATGGTATTGCCGGCGTCGCGCGAGCGGGCCGGTTTGACCCGATCGCGGATAGCCGGGCTTTCCTCGATCAGCGGATCTATGCGCTGGCGTGAGGCCCGTTTCGCCATCTCCACCGTCGGCTGGACGCAGAGCATCGGCCCCGGCGCATGGTGGATGACGAAGCCGATGAAGCAGCAACCAGCCTCGGTGGCCCCCACCTGGGCCGCCTTCATGAACACCACCCGCTGCACCGGATTGGTGGGCGACAGCGCGTCCATGATGTCGCGCATATAAGGTGTGCGCGCCGTGCGGTAGCGGCCCGGCTCCGCCGAGGCCCGGCTGGACAGCATGCGGTGCTGATCGGCCCATTCCGAGACGGTCAGGGCCGGATCTGGACGCAATCCATCGCGCCACGCCTGGAGCAGGACGTCCGATCCCCGGAAGGCGAAGGAATCCTCACCCCCAGGATCACCGGAACGTCGGCTCAATTTCGGCGAGTTCGGCAAGATGGGCCCTCACATGGGTTTCCAGCAGGGTCTGCATCAAATGCGGTTCGATCCCGATTTCAGCCGCCATCTGCCCGGCAATGCGGGCGGGCCAGGTGATCCAGGAATCGCGTTCCTGCCGGGCCAACTTGAACACCAGGGCGGTGGCCCGCGCCCGATCGACCACCTCTTCCTTGAGGCGGTCCACCTGGATACGGGCTTTCTGGGCCTTGGCGACTTCATGGGCCGTGCGGGCTTGGTTGAAGGTGGCGCCGGATGTGCTGGGCAATGGCGGAACGGTCTCGCGCTGGAGTGATGGCGACGAGGATGGCTTCTGGGCGGGGGGCAACATTGAGGGCGGCGGTACTGCAGCCCGTCGGGCCGGGTCGGTCTGGGAATCCCAGGCGGCGTCGGCCTTTACCGGGTCGATGGTGCCGTCGGGCTCCTGGGGAATCCGGCCCGTCTGCACCGCCTTGCGCACGGCGGTATGGCTGACGCCACGCCTGCGGGCATATTCGCGAACGGACACCCCCATGATCGAAGCCTTAAAACGAAAGGAAATGATCCGCTATTCCAGTTGATGTGCCGGGCCGACAGAGCGATGGATGGTCCCACGAACAGAGGAGACCACCATGCCCAACACCATCCTCCCCACCGCCAATATTGATTGGGGCTTTTTCGGCACCTTGGGCGATCACGCCGACCAGGCCGAAGCCTGGAATTTGGCGATGCCTGCGATCCAACTCGTCACCGGCTGCCCCGACACGGCGGTACGCGATTTCCTCGACAGCACCCAAGGCCGCCACTTCGCCGACGACGTCGCGAACGGATTGTTTCGCGGTCTCGGGCTGGCGGCGGCAATTGAAGCGGCGGTGGCCCGCTGGATGGCCTGGACCATCAGCCGCCTCACGGCGCGGGAAACCGGCATCCCGCACGGGCTGCCCTACCTCACCGGCTTCGTCACCCATTTCGAGGTCATGGCCGACGCGGCAGCCTGATGTCCGGCCTCGCCGGCAGCACCGTCAAGAAAGGAGATACGGATGACTGATTCCACAGAGATCGACCGCCTGCGTGCCGACAATGCCGCCATGGTGGGAACGTTGCGGGCCATCGACCGCGCCGCGACCGAGATAGAAGCAACGGATGGGCCTGCCGATGACCGCGCCATGTGGGCGGCGATTTACGAGGCCCGGCGTCTCCTGGCCAACATGGCCGCCTGACGCCCTTGGTTGCCCCATCGCCCGACCGGGTCCGCCCGGTTGGGCTCGGGGTGGTACAGGCGCACCCCGCGCCGACACCCCGGAGGGAACCACCATGACCACGATTCAGCTTTCCGACACCCAATCCGTCATCCTCGCCACCGCCTGCGCCCGCGAGGGCGGGCTGGTCCTACCGATCACCACATCCTTGAAGGGCGGCGCGGTCGACATGGTGCTGACCAGCATGATCAAGAAGGGCCTGATCGAGGCGATTCCGGTTGAAGCCGGTGCCCCGGTCTGGCGCGAAGACGAGGACGGAACCCCGCTAACGCTAGTTGCCACGGCCGCCGCCTACACGGCGTTGGGCATTGTCGCCGACACGGGCGCGGACACGGCGCCGGAAGAAGAACCGGGGGCTGACATGGCCGACAAGGCAGAATCCCCGCCCACGGACGCTCACGTCTCGAAACCGGCCCGCAAGCCCCGCGAAGGCACCAAGCAGGAGGCCCTGATCGCCATGCTGAAGCGGCCCGAGGGCAGCAGCATCGCCGAGATTACCGCCGAGTTCGGCTGGTTGCCACATACGGCAAGGGGCGCAATCGCCGGGGCCTTAAAGAAGAAGCTCGGCCTGGACGTCACCAGCGAGAAGATCGAAGGCCGGGGCCGGGTTTACAAATTGGATTCTGCAGTCTGACGGCGCTCGATTTCCGTCAAAACCATCAGGGCGAGATCGAGGGCAGGATGATCACCTGTCCTCGACGCACGCTCAACCTGCTGGCGGGCGACTTCGAGAGCGGTTTGACCGTAATGCTCAATCAAATCGTCCGCGCTGCGCGCCACCTGCTCTGGGTCCACCGCCATTCTTCAGCCTATTTCTTCAGCGACGACGACGCCTTGAACTTGATGGTCGAGGACGCCGCGATCTCAATGGTCTTGCCGGTCTGGGGATTGCGGCCCTGCCGGGCCGGGCGCTCGGACTTCGAGAAGGTCCCAAATCCAATCATCCGGAAGCGGCCTTCGGACTTCACGCCATCCAGAATGGTGGCCACCAAGGCATCGACAGCTTCGTCGGCCTGGGCGGCGGTGCAGCCGGTGGCGGTGCGGATGGCTTTGGAAATCGCGGTCTTGCTCATGCTGTTTTTCCTTCCCGGACAAGAATCCCGGAAGAAGATTAAGGGCATGTCGCCAATTTGTCACCGGAGCCGTTCAAAGACCCGCCTCAGCATGAAACCCCGAGCCAAGGACACCACGGCGAACACCAAGCCGATCGCCAGATCATCGGCCAGGGTGATGTGAATGCCGAAGATCGGGAACACCACCACCTGGGTGGCGACCGCGATGCCGTAACCGATCACCACGTTGGCGGCGGCCTCGACCATGGACATACGGCGAGATTGACGCAATCGATCACCTTATTGAAATTGCACGCTTAATCGACTTGATCTGTCGGCGCCATAGAGCGGTACTGGCCCCACCACAACGGAAGGCCAAGAGCATGAAATCCCGAGACCAAGCCCTGACCGAGATCGCCACCCAGATCCTGAACCTGGAAACCCTGGACACCCGCAACAGCGACCGCCTCGACTTCCACGAGTTGTCGGTTTGGCAGGTCAAGAAGGCCCTGGAAGCCGCATTTACCGCTGGCCAGGAGGCGAAGTGACCATGGCGGCCCGGTTGACCGTCCGCCCCACCGCGGCCCTGAAGGCCCATCCTCAATGGTCGCAGACCGATTTCGAGTACTTCCGGGGCCGGGGCTATTCCAACCAGCAGATCCTGGAATTCTGGAACCGTGATCTACGACTCGGCTGCAAGCCGCTTAACTGGAAACCTTCCGACGCCAAATACCAGCATTCCCTGCGCCGGATCACCCGGCGCTGACCGCCTTCCCGGCGGCGATGTCGTCGAAGCAGCGGCCATCACCATCCAGAATGGCTGCTTCGCCAGTCTGCTCCTGCCAACGCAGGACGATGACATCGACGTATTTGGGGTCGAGTTCCAGCAGCCGAGCCTGCCGCCCCATGCGTTCGCAGGCGATCAGGGTGGTGCCGGAACCGCCGAACGGATCGAGGATGATCTCGTTCTCCCGCGATGAATTGCCGATAGCCCGTTCCACCAGTTCCACCGGCTTCATGGTCGGATGGAGGTCGTTCCGGGCCGGTTTGTTGATCGACCAGACGTCCCCCTGGTCGCGGGCGCCGCACCAGTAATGGCCGCCACCTTCCTTCCAGCCGTACAGGATCGGTTCATATTGGCGCTGATAATCCGAGCGCCCCAGGGTGAAGGTGTTCTTGGCCCAGATGATGAACGTCGACCAGTGTCCGCCAGCCTCCAGGAAGGCGCTTTGTAAGGTGTGCAACTCCGACGACGACATGCACATGTAGACCGCACCCTTGGTCACGGCCAGGATGTTAACGCAGACGTCGTACAGGAACTGCTTGAACCCGCCGCCCAGGGCATCGTTGAGGATGCGACGGCCTTTGCCTCCCTTGCCCGGTGCGCCGTAATCAACGTTGTACGGGCTGTCGGTGAAACACATGTTAGCGGGGGCGCCACCCAGCACCTTCTCCACATCGGCCAGGATGGTGCTGTCGCCGCAAAGCAGGCGATGTTGGCCCAAGATCCACAGATCACCCGGCCGCGTCACCGGATCGGCGGGCGGTTCCGGCACCTCGTCCTCGCCGGTTTCATCACCCTGGCCGTCGCCCTCGTCATCAAGGGGAGCCATCAGGGCGTCCAACTCCTCGTCGGAGAAGCCGATGACGCCGAGATCGTAGCCATCGCCGTTCAGCGCGTGCAGCTCCGCCGCCAGGGTTTCTTCATCCCATCCCGCATTGAGAGCAAGCTTGTTGTCAGCCAAAATATAGGCGCGGCGCTGGGCCTCGGTCAGATGGTCGAGGATCACCACCGGCACCGTATCCAGGCCGAGGGATTTGGCGGCGGCCAGTCGGCCATGCCCGGCGATGACATTGCCCTGGCTGTCGGCCAACACCGGGTTGGTCCAGCCGAACTCCACCATGCTGGCAGCGATCTGGGCGACCTGGCCGTCCGAATGGGTCCGCGCATTGCGGCCATAGGGGATCAGCCGGTCGATGCTCCAATGCTCGACGGTATCGGGAAACGGATGGGCCATTGTCATTTTCCTGCGGCCTGGATGCGGCTGCCGATCCAGGACATCACCGGAACAGCCATGGAATTCCCCAGCCCGCGATACCTCGGGCCGTCTGGGCAATCCTCCGGGGCCTTCCGCCGCCAGGGGATGCGGGTGTAATCGTCGGGAAAGCCTTGAAGCCGCTCGCATTCGCGGGGTGTCAATCGGCGCACCGCCATGCCGTGCTGGACCGCCAACTGGCCACCGGCATTGTCGCGGCCCAAGGCCGACATCGCCCGCAAGGTCGGGGTGACGCCACCCGCCACGCGACTGTGCGCGTGGGTCCAAACACAACACCAGCGTCCGTCCATTTGCCCCCTGGTGGGAGCAGCGGACCATCTTCGCCGGCCAATCCGCCCAGAAGGCATCCGAAGGCGTTATCGCGGGTGGACAAGGCACCCGGCACGTTTTCCCAAATGGTGTAGGCTGGGTCGATGGCATTGGCGAGGTCCACGAATTTGAGGGCAAGGTTGCCGCGCGCGTCGTCCAGAGACTTGCGCAGGCCCGCCACCGAGAAGGCCTGGCAGGGTGTTCCGCCCACCAGCACGTCGATCTTGCCCCGCCACGCCCAACCATCGATGGCGGTCATGTCGCCCAGGTTGGGAACATAGGGGTAATGGTGGGCCAGCACGGCGGACGGAAAGGGCTCGATCTCGGCGAAGAAAGCGGGCCGCCAGCCCAGCGGCTCCCACGCCACCGTCGCCGCCTCGATCCCACTGCACACGCTGCCATAGACCAGCCCTTCGGCGGCCAAGGCGCGCGATATCACGCCGATGGCCGGCGGGACCGGCTCGGGGAGAGCAAGCTGCATGGGGGTGGAAACCTGGGCTGGTGGAAACTGGAAACCGGCAGGTGGAAACCCGGTCAGGTTTCCAGGGGTGGTTTCCACCCTGGTTTCCAGGCCCCCGGATATGCGAAAGGCGCGCTGTCCTTGGACAATCGCGCCTTTGGGCTGGAAACTGGAAACCTAAGTGGAAACCCAGATTTTCGGGCTGTCGCTAGCGATATTCGGCGCTGATGCCCCCCGCATAGCGGAAGGTGCCGGGGAGGAACCAATTCTCCACGGTACGGTGTTCTATTCTTTCGCCCGCTTCGGGCGGCGGATCATTTAGTGATCGTTGCCGCCGCCCGTTCCGCGAGCCTGGAATTACATCTACCCCAAACTGGCCATCACTGTCGCGCCCTGCGATGTATCGATACACTTTTCGCTTTCCTCCGCCGCCTTGGTGCGGGCGATCAGATCTACCTTGGAGATGTGCCTGGGGATGCGCTTGCCGTTCAGCTTCCAGGCAATGACGCACAGCGCGAACAGCCAGTGCCGGTGAGCGGTCGCCCGCGTCATGCCGACCTGCCAGCAGATCACCTTCCATGGGGCGTTGGTGGCCCGCAGCCAGATGATCTTGGCGTCGGTGGGATCGAGATGGCGCAGCCAAGGCAAGGCTTCGTCCATGCGGGTGATGGCGGCGGCGGAGGGCGGCGGACGGCGTAGCTTCACCTCGGTGGGTTCCAAACATTCCTGCACATAGGGTGGCCAAATGCTGGCATGACCCTGACCTCTGGTTTCAGGTAGGCGGCGCAGGGTGTCAGCTGCCTCGGCGAGGCGATCCTCAATCAGGGAAGGCGTCCAATGGTTTTCAGTCATGGGACACCTCCGGGCGCGGACCATACAGCTTGGCGCCCAACTGGCGGATCAGTTCACGCTCGGGCCAAGTGAGGCGCTGATCGTCCTCGGCAATGACCAGGACGCCACGCTCTTGCCAGCCGTCCCGCTTGACCTGCTCAGGATCGCGGCGGGTGCCACCGTAACCGGGAGGGTGCCAGTTCATCGCACACCTCCTTCGGTGTCGATGGCCCAGGACAGGATGGCCAGGGCGTCGGCCTCGTTGTCGTCCTCGGGATTGAAGCCGCGCGCCTGCATGGCGGAGATCACCATGTCCTTGCTGGCATTGCCCTTGCCGGTGGCGTGGCGCTTGATGGTGCCGACCGGAACGCCCTGATAGGGGATGTGCTTGAGTTCACACCAAGCCGTCAGGTGGGCGAGAAAGCCGCCATAGATGTGGGCCGCGTCGGTGCCAATATGACGACGGCATTCTTCGAAATAGACCGTGCCGATGCCCTTGGCACCGGCTTCGAGGTGGTCCAGCCAGGATCGGAAGCGCAGGAAGCGTATTCCACCCCCCTCGAATCGGCCGGGGCGGAACTCCATGGTGCCGGAGACAATGACACCGTCGGCAAGGCGCATAGCCCAGCCGGCGGTCGTGCCCAGATCAAGGGCGAGGATGGTGGTCATGGTGAAGGCTCACAAGGTCAGTGGGCCTTCGGCTTCGGTCGAGGGAGAGTCTACGGGTCGCGGTGTCTCGGGGCAAACCGAATTACGGAGCGGCATGGGATGGCCGTGTGTTCCCATGTTCCCAACCAGAATCGGATTTCTAAAACATTTCCCTGCCAGAAAAATTTACGCAATGTAGCGTGTTACACCATCTTTATAGGACAACCATAAGCATTCTTTTTTCTCTGCCTCCAATAACTTTCAAAAAGGTTGGGAACAATGGAAAGGTTGGGAACAACAAGGATTTCCGGGGCCTCCAGCGTTCCCAACCCCTGCCTGTGGTTGGGAACGGTTGGGAACAAATCGGGCAAGACGACGCGCTCTCCAACGAGTGGGCGATCCGGATTTTGGGAGGAGGTTGGGAACAGAAAGGAGAGGTTGGGAACAGGCCGGGCATGAAAATGGCCGCGACGACCGATGTCATCGCGGCCCAAGACAGGACAGGTAAGAACCGGTCAGCCTTCCGATCGATACCGCCAATCCAGTGAGGCACCACTGCGGCTGCGGTACCGCTCCCACCCCCGAGCCTTCAAGTAGGCACTGATGCGCATTTGATCGCCACGCGTCCACCGACCCGGTTCGATGCCGATGGCGTTCTGGAGGATCTCCGCCACCGACACGTCGGTCAGAAGAGCAGCCCGCTCCACCTCTTCCTCCCGCCAGTCGTCGTAGGCAGCGTAGCCGCGATTGACGCGCTGCTTGTCGTAGACAAGCCAGCGGTCGATCAGGCCGTCCCAGGCGTCGGATTGGTAACGCTCCTCTTGCTCTGCGCGGGCCTGGGCAATCAAGTCGGGATCGTCCAGCCACCAGATGGCACCTTGGCTGTACATGGCCATGGCCTCGGCCCAGAGCTGGTCGCGGGCACGGCGGATAGCCTCGAGATCGATCTTACCGCAACGGATTGGCCAGAAGCGTCGGTTTCCGGTCTCATCGCGCAGGTAGGTGTCGGGATTGACGGTGCCAGCGAACACGCACTGGCGTGGCACGTCGGTGACGTAGCGTTCATAGGGCGGGCGGTAGCGGTCGACGGAGCGCGACAAGAAGGACTTGATGCGGGATACCTCGGCGCGGCCGATGGCGTCCAGTTCGGCGATCTCGATGATCCAGACGCCGCGCGTCTGCTGGGCGGCGTCCTTGCTGCCGATCTCAGCCAGTTCGTCGGTGAACCACTCTGCTCCGGCCAGGGTCTTGAGTGCCGTAGATTTCTTGGCGCCCTGTGGGCCTTCCAGTATCAGCATGTGATCGACCTTGGTGCCGGGGTCCATGATCCGGGCGACGGCGGAGATCATCCACAACGAACCGAAGGCGCGGTTAAGCCGGGTGTCGGCGGCGCCCAGATAGGTGATGGCCCAGGTCTCCATGCGGTGGATACCATCCCATGTCAGATTGCTCAGGTACTCGCGTACTGGATGAATGCGGACACCGTGGGCCACCGCACCGATGCTACGGGCCACCACCTTGGGGGAAACATTGATGTCGCGGCGCTGGAGCCATTCGGCGCAGCGGACGTCGTCGGCTTCCCCCCACGGGCGGGATGCCGATATCCGATCATCCCATGGCAGCGAGCGATTGACGACGATCTCCTGGCGGAACTCGTCGAAGATCAGCGCCCCGGCGAAGGCCTCGTCGTGGGACAGGGCGGTGATGACGTTGGCTTCGTTGCGCTCAGGGTTGCCGTCGGCGCCAGTGCGGATCTGAGCGAACCAGGCTGGGCGGACGGACGGCATGCCGTTGCCGTTTCGCAACTCACGGTGAAGCCGCGTGAGATGCTTCTCCATGGTCGCGACCGGAATGCGGGCCGCCGCCTTGATGGCGACCAGCACCTCGCGCTCATGGGCCGGTTCGAGCCGGGCGCGGGCGAGATCCCCCAACAACCGGCTGAACTCGTCCATGTCGGGCGGATAGGTCAGCTTGAGTGCGGCGGAGCGCAGATCGTCGAAGTTGGAGAGGGACGGCGGGTCCTCGGCGGATGGCAGGCTGTTATAATGTGCGGCGACCGCGCCTTTGCGCAGATCGTCGTTGAAGTCATCGCCGTGCAGGGGCACGACGATGGAGGACGGGATGCCCGCCGTATTTAGCCTGTCGGCCAAGGTGGCGGCCGCCTGCATGCCGACGTCACCAGCATCGGCGAAGATGGATACGCGGCGAGTGCCCTCGGGCCATTGCCACTGACGCATGCCGCCAGCCGACAGCGCCGCCCAGGTGGGGATGCCGAAGATGGCCCAGGCCGACAGGGCGGTCTCGATGCCCTCGGCGATGCCGAGATCGCCGTCGGCGGGCACGGGGGCGAGGCGCACGCTGCCGCTGTCGATTGCCCCCAGCATCTTCTTTCCGGGCGGTGCCTTGTCCGAGCCATCGTCGAGCAGGAAGGTGCGGTGGATGCCGCCGACCGGATTGCCGGCACCGTCACGGACAATGCCGACCAGCCCCGGCCAGCCGCGCCGTCCCTCGAAGTCGGGAAGGTCGTCGTGGTACAGTAGGTCGGGCGAGCGGGGATTGCCGATGCCACGCCCCTTCAGATAGGTCTCGCCGATGGTGCCGGCCAACGAAATGCTGCCATCGATAATGCGCTTGATCTCCAGATCATGGCTCGGCTTCGCCGCCACGGGGCGGGCCACTGCCGGCAGATCCAGCCGCGCCAGCCGGGCGGCTTCCTCGAACAGATCGCGGTCGGCGAGACCGGTCGCGTGGTGGATCAGATCGATCGGGCCGGCGCTCTCTCCGGTGGCATGGTCGAAGCCCCAACCGGCGTGGTGGCCAGCAAGGTGGATGATGCACGAGCCCTCCTTACGCGGCGACCGCCCCGCCAGATCGGCACAGCGCAGCGTCCGGCGATCCGGGGAGAGGAGACCGTGCGGAAACAGGCCGGGCAGCCAGTCCAGTGCCGTGGCGGCGAGGCGACCACGGATTTCGGGCAGGTCAAAACGGGCAGGCGGTTGCCAGACATCGTTGAGGTCGATCATGCGAGTATCACCAGCCCCCTTTCGGCACGAGTAATGGCGGTGTACAGCCAACGGCGGCGATCCTGCTCGCTTCGCCCCAGACCGTCGTCCCAGACAACGACGTTCTCCCATTGCGACCCTTGCGCCTTATGGCAGGTGATGGCCCAGCCGAAGGTGGCCTCGGTCAGCTTCTTCTTGTCGCGCCAGTCGCGGTCGTGGCGGTGCGGGTCGAGAGCGACATGGTCCTCGAAATGGCCCTTGTAGAGCAGCAACCGCCCCGGCTTGCCGCCCTTGGCCGGTGGGCCGACCGGGTTGCCGTCCTCGTCGGTGATGACCGCCGAGAAGTACAGGCTGCCTTCGTCGACGATGTCGGCCAGCGACAGGAACATGCCGTTGATCAGGCCGAGGTCGGACTGATTCTTGAGGCAGATGATCTTTTCGCTCGGGCCGGTGGGCAGGAACATTCCCCCGAACCCGGCGGCACGGCGAAGGGCATTGTTGAGCTGGAACCGGGTGGCGTTCTTGCCGCAGATGACCTGACCGCCGCGCAAGGCCTGATCGGGGGTGACGTCGGCCATGCGCATCTTCCAGGCATGATCGTCGTATTGGCCGAAGCCGATGGGCTGGCCTTCGCGGGCCATCGTTGCCAGCCGGATGATGGCGCTTTCGGCGGCCTGGCGGTGGATCTCGGTCAGTATGACGTCGGGGGCGTCCTTGGTGAAGGCGCCCTCGCCCTTGATCGGCGGCAACTGGCCGGGATCGCCCAGCACCAGAATGGGGCGGCCGAAGCTCATCAGGTCGCGCGCCATCTCCTCGCCGACCATGGACACCTCGTCCAGCACGATCAGCTTGGCCGATGCCGCCGGGCTGTCGGGATTGAGGGCGAAGCGCGGCTTCTTCATCTCCCGCATGGACTGGCGCATGGCCTCAATGGCGGCCTCGGCGGCGGTGCGGTCGAAGCCGGTGAGATGGCGGGCGTCGATTTCCGCCTGGGCGATGCGCTTGCCCGCTTCCTCGATCTCCTCGTCGGTGGCCTCGATGACGCTATAGATCAGGCTATGGATGGTCCTGGCCGGGGTACCCTTGCGCCGCAGCACCAGGGCGGCCTTGCCAGTGAAGGTGGCGGTGACCACGCCGGGCACGTCCTCGGTGTGGGGCGCTAGGCCCATATCCTCCAGGGCAAATTTCAGCACGGTTGATTTTCCCGTTCCGGCAAAGCCAAACAGTCGGAACACCTGCTGCTCGTCCGTGCGACTATGGAACCAGTCACGGATGGCGGCGATGGCCTGGGCCTGAATGTCGGAGGGGGTGATGTCGGTCATTGAGCAGGCCCCCTTGAAAGCTTGCGCACCCGTATCCACTTGGATACAGTTGAGTCATGAACACGCTGCTGCGCACCGCCAGCTTTGATGCATGGCTTTCGGCCTTGGCCGACATCAAGGGAAAGGCCCGCATCCTGGCCCGGCTGACCGCCGCGGAGTCCGGTAATTTCGGTGACTGTGATTCTGTTGGGGATGGCATCAGCGAGATGCGGGTCCATTTCGGGCCGGGATACCGGGTGTACTTCACCCGGCGGGGCAAGGTGATCTATCTGCTGCTGCTGGGCGGCGACAAATCGACCCAGACGCGAGACATCAAGCGGGCCAAGGAATTGGCCAAAATGATCGAGGAGGCTTAAGCCATGACGGAACAGGTCGGTGCTTTCGACATCGCCACCTATCTCGATAATGGCGAGGTGGTGGCCGAATATCTGACGGCGGCGCTGGAAGACTCCGATCCGGCGGTCTTTCTGGCCGCGCTCGGCCATGTCGCCAAGGCCCGCGGCATGAGTCAGGTGGCCGGGAAAGCCGGGCTGGGGCGCGAAAGCCTGTACAAGGCCGTCGCCCCTGGCGCCCATCCGCGTTACGAGACGGTTCGCTCGCTGATCGACGCGCTGGGGCTGAAGCTGACCATTTCCGCTTGAGGTGATATGGGTCATCGCGGGCAGGCTCCCGGTTATCTGGGCTGGAAACGCTTCTCGACCTCGGCCAACCGATTGGTCAGGGTGGAGGCCATGGCGACCAGATCGGCGATGTCAGTGCGCAACTGCTCGATCTCGGGATCGGTACGGATGGGACCGTAGGCGGCTTCGCGGATCTGCTCGATCATTTTGCGCGGCAGCTTCAGTTCCTCGGCCACGCGCTGGTCGCTGAAGCTATCCAGATACATGCCCTTGGCATCGTCAAACACCCCGTCCAGCTTGTGGCGAATGCGCATGCGCTCGTCGGGGGTGGCGGGACGGACGGCAGGGGTGATGGCGGTCATCGGGGGCTCCATATTGGCGGTTGAGATGGCGTGAGTGGAGGGTTTCGCAGCGGTGGCGGACCGGCAGGCTTTCGGTACGACGGGCATGGCCGGTTTGATTTTCGCGGGAGGAGCCGCCTTGCAGTCGGGGCAGATGGTGCGGCTGGCGCGGTTCTTGTCGCAGTCCCACCCCTTGGCCTTGGCCCGCCGCTCGACGTTGTCGGCGTGACGATTCGCAGTGAGGGTGAGATCGAGGGTGCCGCCGCATGCGGCGCACCAGATCCGGGCGATGGTGCGGGGGCCACCGGTTTCGCGAATTTGGAGGATCTCGTAGCTCAAAGGGCGATGTTTCGTCGTCATCGTGCATCTCCCCAGCAGCGATCCTGCCACGAGCAGGATGCATGCCAGCCGCCGCTGGTCTTGCCGCCGCGGCAGACCACCGAGCTGCGTTCGGCGGCGGCGCGGGGCAGCAACTCCTGGCCAGCGCTGGCCTGGACCACCTGGACGGCGCGGTCGCTCATGGACTGGGCCAATGCCGCATCGAACGGCACCAGCTCGCAGTGGATTCGCGACAAATTCGCCGCGTCGCGCCGCAAGGGCATGTGGATGGGCGGGGTGCCGCCGCTCGGCTACGACGTGGTCGCCCGCAAGCTGGTGGTCAACCAGCCCGAGGCCGATCTGGTCCGCCACATCTTCGACCGCTTCCTCAAGGTCGGCTCCGCCACCCTGCTGGTGAAGGAACTCAACGCCACCGGTCACCATACCAAGTCCTGGACCACCCAAGACGGCAAGCACCGCGACGGCGCGCCCATCACCAAGAACTTCCTCTACAAGCTGCTCGACAACCGGGTCTATCTCGGCGAGGCCGTCCACAAAGGCGAGGCCCATGCCGGTGAGCATCCCGCCATCATTGACCGCGCCACCTGGGACAAGGTGATGGCGGTAAAGACCGACAATGCGCCCAGGAAGCGGGCCAACGCTGTGCGGTCCTCGACCCCGGCGCCGTTGAAGGGGCTGATCCACTGTGCCCATTGTGGCCGGGCCATGACGCCGAGCCATACCCGCAAGAAGGGGCGGCTGTACCGGTACTATACCTGCATGAAGGCGATCCATTCCGGCCACGAGTCCTGCCCGGTGCGCAGCATCGCCGCCGGTGAGATCGAAGCGGCAGTTATCGGGCAGGTCCGGGCATTGCTGCGCGCCCCTGAGATCCGGGCGCGGGCCGAACGGATGGCCCCGTCCATGGCGCCCGCCGATCTGCGCGCTGCCCTGGATCGCTTCGAGGCACTCTGGGACGAGCTGTTCCCGGCCGAGCAGGCCCGTATCCTCCAGCTTCTGGTCGAGAGAGTGGCCATCGCCCCAGACGGCGCCGAGGTCCGGTTGCGCGCCGAGGGACTGGCCAGCGTCATCGCCGACATCACCGCCCAGACCGGCGACAGGAGCGCGGCATGACCGCCGACATCCGGATCGATACCCTGACCATCCGCGTGCCGCTGACTCTGCGGCGATATGGCGGCCGCAAGCTGGTGATCGTGCCCGAGGGTGGGGGCGTTCCGGTGCGCGCCAAACCAACCCCCGACGACACCCTGCTGAAGGCGCTGGCCCGCGCCCATCGCTGGAAGCGCATGCTGGAATCCGGGCAGGTGGCATCCCTGAACGAGTTGTCTGAAGCCGAGAAGATCAGCCCATCCTACATGACCCGAATCTACCGCCTGACCTTGCTGGCCCCCGACATCGTCGAAACCATCCTCGACGGCCGCCAGCCGCGCACGTTGCAGCTTGCTGACCTGATGGACGACATGCCGGTGGAATGGGACCGGCAGCGGGAAAGGTACGGGATCACGGCGCGGTGACCGGGGGCGCGAATCCCCGATGCGACCATGAATATTGACAAAAGAACAAAAAGAAAACACTCTGTGGCAATCGCCCTTGCCGCAGGAATACCGCCATGGCCCTGGAAACCTTGTTCATCTGCCAGCCATACATCCTCGGCAAAAGAGGCGGGCTGAAGCCTCAGCCGCCCATTTCCTACAAGACCGAGCAACAGGCCCTGCAACGTGCCAGCCGCATGATGGAGGGCGGCAGCGTAGCCGGCGTGGACGTTGTCCGTCAGACCGCCGACCCTGAAATGGGCGATTACGACGAGCCTGAATTTCTGCAGCGTCTGGGGTCCGTGCCGAAGGCCGAAAACTGAATTGTGATTGACCATTCTGCCTTCGGCGGCTGGGTAGTAATTGTGTGCAAATGTTCACGGACGAGCGGGCGGATGCGGTGTAGACATCAGCCGTCGTCGAGAATAGCAGACCTTGGGAGGGGCAAATGCGGGCGCAAGACTTCGGGCTTGATCGGTGGATATGGGAGCCGTCGCTGGACGATCTCCTCGACGATCCAACCATGCATACCTTTCTGCTGCGGGATCGCCTTTCCGTCGATCATGTGCGGACCCTCGTCAGGGAAGTCAGGCAGCGTCTCGCCCGCGCGGCGTGAAGGCGGCCGGGGTGTAAGCCATGCCTGGCGACCGGCGGATGCGGGCCGTGCAGCTGGCCGACCTGATGGACGACATGCCGGTGGAATGGAACCAGCAGCGGGAGATGTTCGGGGTGGCACGTTGAGCTTCTTCCTGGCGTCGGTCTCGAAGTGCCGGACATGATCCACAGTCGGCATGGCAGACGTTGCCGATGACTGGCGGCTGCCGGGGGCTCAGCGGCCATCCACCGCGCCCCAATCAACCGGCCCTTCGTGACCCGTTGCTGCCTATCAAGCCTTATCCCACTGCCTTTCAGAAGTTGGCTGCCATCGCCGATAGCCGCGTCATCACTGAACTGACCGCCTCTGTCTTGATCTGTCTTTGCCGCCGCTTTCGAGCCGCTCAAGAAGCAGGCTGAGGCGGTCCAGGCGATAGTGACGAAGGCCGCCTAATCTCTGATGAGAGCAGCCGTTGCAAAGGGCCGCGCCCCGAAAGGGATGGTAGCTTAATACTTTTTCCCGTTTTACGTGCTTGCTTTCTCTCCAGTGTACACATAAGTGCCGGGCACCAGATAAGTGGTCATAAGACTGAACGGGTTAGGGCATAAAAAATAGTTGTTCCAGCAAAACTTTTGGCAGCCCCCCCAAAAGTTCATCACCCGGCGTGACTTATAATCAGGATATGAAAAATGGTTACCCACTTATCCAGCATGTCTGCGGGTGCGTAATCCTGCTGGCCCTGCTAATGGCCGCTGGCCCAGTACGTGCGCTGGAGTCGGTCACCCTGCAACTGCGCTGGAAGCACCAGTTCCAGTTTGCCGGATACTACGCGGCACTGGCCAAGGGCTTCTATCGCGAAGAGGGATTGGAGGTAGCCTTAATTGAAGGCGGCCCCGGCGCGGACCCGGTCAGCAAGGTGCTCGATGAACAGGCCGACTTCGGCATTGGTGTCTCCAGCCTGGTAATCGACTACCTCAAGGGCAAGCCGGTTCTGATGCTCGGGCCGATCTTTCAGCATTCCCCTAATGTGCTGATCGTGCACGGTCGCGACAAGCGACCGGTCGACCTCGCCGGAAGCGGCAAGATTGCCATGATGGCGGGCGACCAGGATGTCGAACTGAAAGCAATGTTCATCGATGAAGGAGTCTCCCTCGATAAACTGCACATTGTACCAGATGACGGCCATATGGATGATTTCTTCGATCGAAATGTCGAGGCCCTCAATGCCTATAGTTCGAATGAACCATTCAGCCTGATTCAACTTGGTATCCCCCACACCATCATGAAGCCGATCAGCTATGGCATGGACTTTTACGGTGATGTGCTATTCACCCGGCGGCGGCTTGCCGAACAGAAGCCGACAGTGGTGGCGGCCTTTCGTCGTGCGGCTCTGCGCGGCTGGCAGTACGCCTTGGATCACCCAGCCGAAATTATCGATCTGATTGATGCGCACTACAATAGCCAGGGAAAATCTCGCGAGCACCTAGCCTATGAAGCGCGCGAACTGCACCGCCTTATCAATCCGGAAATCATCGACATCGGCCACAACAATCCGGGACGCTGGCGGCACATTGCCAACACCTATGCCCGCTTCGGCTTGGTTCCAGCCGGGCTGCCGCTCGAAGAGTTTTTCTATCAGCCGGACCCGAAAGTAGATTTCAGTTGGCTCTACCGAGCACTGGCCGTCAGCATCGGGTTTTTGTTGGTCGTAGTGGCGATTGCCCTCTACATCCACCGCATGAATCGTCGGCTGTCCATCGCCATCGCCGACAAAACCCGCAGCGAAGAACGTCATCGCGTGATCTTCCAGACCTCACCTTCGGCTGGCATGGTCTGGTGCGACGGCTACATCGTCACAGACTGGAACAGCGAGGCCGAGGCAGTGTTCGGCTGGAAGCGCGAAGAGGTGCTGGGCAAACCTTTCACCGAATTTCTCCTGCCGACCGTTGATCAAGCGCGCCTTGAGCCGGCACTGTCACAGATGGTCCACAAGAATGTGCTGCCCCACAGTATCAACAACAACCTGACCCGCGACGGCCGCCAGATCACCTGCGAGTGGTTCAATGCCTGGCTCCCCGAACGCCCCGGAGAAAACCGCGAGGTGGTTTCTCTTGCTCGTGACATAACCGAACGGCAACGGCTCGAAGAAGAAGTCCGGCAACTGGCCTTCTACGACCCCCTGACGCATCTACCCAACCGGCGCCTGCTGCAGGATCGTCTTGGCCGGGTCTTGGCGGCCACTCAGCGTGATCGAGGCTTCTGCGCGCTGATGTTCCTCGATCTGGACAACTTCAAGCCGCTCAATGATCGCCACGGCCATGACGTCGGTGACCGATTGCTGGTCGAAGTCGCCAGGCGCCTGTCCGACTGCGTGCGCACTACCGACACCGTGGCCCGTTTCGGGGGCGATGAATTTGTTGTCCTGCTAAGCGAACTAGATGAGACGAAACAGCAGGCCAGCGAGCAGGCGGCGCAGGTGGCATACAAAATTCTAGAGTGTTTGAGCGAGCCCTATCACCTGGCAGGATCGAATGGCTCACCCATTGTGGAACATCGCTGCTCGGCTAGCATCGGTGTTGCCATTTTTGCAGGTGATGCGGATTCTGAGGACGTCATGCGCCGGGCGGATACGGCAATGTTTTGTGCCAAGGAATCAGGCCGCAACCGTGTGACGGTGGATAGCGGCGATGGCAGCGCGATGATTCAACCTCTGGCAATCGAACCCTCACACAGACGCCTAGTTCCGCATGAGGAACTGCAATGATCGTGCCCTAGGCGATATGGATCATCGATCTCAAAGCTAAGCTCTAGACACGCGATCATTAAAGTTGACAGCTACCGCATAGGCATGCCTCAAAAATGGCATTCTAGATTTTAAGTTTTATGAAGCCCGGGATATACGGACATCCATCTTGGCCGGGTGAATGCTCCGAGGCTGGATACTTTGACGCAGACAGCTTTTGGCTGATCGAGAAAACTACTTGCGGACGGGGCCATACGTTCTGGAGAGAATTTTTTTGTATGGCGGCTGCGTTTTTTTGTGAGACCGTTTACCCTGTCGTCAGTCGCTATCAAGGACGTCTGTTTTGCCATGACGCCGCCGCCGGGGCACGCCGCCGCCCCCACAATCCTGATGATCGACGATTCAATCATGGACCTGCGCGTTCTGATCGACATGTTGGCCGCGCGCAAATGGCGCACCCTGGTGAGTTTCGACGGCATGGATGGCTACCGCAAGGCGCAGATCAAGTTGCCGGACTTGATCCTGCTGGACGTGCGGATGCCAGGTCTTGACGGCTTTGCCACGCTGCGACGCCTGAAAGGCGACACCCGCACGCAGGCGATTCCGGTCATATTCCTCACCGCAGCCGAAGACAAGGCCGACCGGCTGAACGGCCTCTCGCTTGGTGCGGTGGATTACATCATCAAGCCCTTCGTGAGCGAGGAAGAAGTGCTGTCCAGGATCGGCATCCATCTGGAACTTTCCCGCCGTCTCGGCTCGGCGCCAAGCATCACAGCCAGTAGCACGCCGGGCCAGTCGGCTCTGGTTACCGCAGCCGCGACCCTGCTGCTGGAGAACTTGAGCAACCCGCCATCGATGAACACGTTGGTTCGTCATTTGGGCACTAGCGAGAAGCGCCTGTACGACGCGTTTCACGAGGCATTCCAGCTAACGGTGTTCGGCTGGCTGCGTGAACAGCGCCTGAAGCTGGCGCGCCAGTTGCTGATTCAGACCGATGCGGCCGTCGCCGATATCGCTGCCCATTGCGGCTACGGGTCGTCGGCCAATTTCGCTACCGCGTTCAAAAACCGATTCGAATGCTCGCCACGCGATTTTCGCCGACGCGCGGGCGACGAGACGGCCGGGGATAGCGAATCTTGATAGTCAGACTGCGGCACTGGCTGATGTGGTTCCTGCCCCTGCTGTTGCTGCTGGCCGTCAGCGGGCCGGCTTGGGCGGACAAGGCTCCCCAGCCCCCCGCAGCATCCATCCCCGCCGACGCTGTGCTGATCGATCTGTCCGCGCACCTGAGCCTGTTGCCTGATCCCACGCAAAGCTTCATGCTTGACGATGCGCTAGCCCGGCTGGATGAGTTCCGGCCTGCAAGCCGGCGAGATCTGATCACCACTTTTAGTGCCGGCGTGTTCTGGCTGCATGTCAGGCTGCACTACGCTGGCTCGATGCCTGCGACGCGTTGGCTGGTCGCTGGCACGGCCAAGTCCTTGCGCGTCGATTATTATGAGCGTACGGGCAACGACTGGCTTGTGCTTCACTCTGGGCGAGGTATCGCCCGCGACGAAAAGCCGATCATCGCGGTCGATCCGGTGTTTCCACTGGCTCTCATGCCCGGTGCGGAGCACGAGGTGTTACTGCGCGTAGATGCACGCGGTGCCACCAACATGGAAACGTTCCTTTGGGAGCCGACGGCCTATCGATTCGCCGACAGCATCGACCTGATGAAGCTCTCTGCGCTCTTGTCCGGCTTCGTTGTGTGCAGTCTGCTTGCGCTGCTGGCCTTCCTACGACTGCGTGAGACCCAATACCTCTGGCTCGGGCTGATGCTGTTTGGCTTGGCCGGCCTGGAGGCCAGTCGGCAGAACTTCCTCAGTACCTATCTTTGGTTCGCTGACCGGCCGCTACCGCCCTTCACCCTAGCACCGTTGGCCTTGCTGGCGTTCTTCAGCCTGTCAAAAGTGGTAAGCCATGCACTGAATCTTCCGGGCAGCATGCCACGCGCCAACCGTCTGTTGACCGTTCTGCGCTGGGCTGCCGTCATTGGCGCACTGATCGCACCATTCCAGTACGGCGAGGGCGTGCGCATCATGTCTTTGGCCGTGGTAGCGCACAACCTTGCCACCATCGCGTTTACCATCGAGTGCTGGCGGTGCGGGTATGCCAACGCCCGGATTTTCCTGCTGGCTTTCTTTCTTGCCCTGGCGACTGAAACCGCCCGCCAGATGGCAAATCTCGGCTGGCTGCCCTTCGTGGGTGCAATGGCGTTCAGCACCCACTTTTTCCTATTGGCTGCCCCATTGATACTCGTCGGCCTAGTGGAGAGAACCCGGCAACTCCGCGAGCGGTTACTGGTTGCGGAACGGGTGCAGGCCGCAAAATCGGCCTTCTTCGCGCGCGTCAGCCACGAGTTGCGCTCGCCGCTAAACACGATTCTCGGGTACAGCCGAATGCTCGGCCGCAACTCGGCAAAGCTCAGCCTAGCAGAAGGCACACGGGGCATCGAAAGCAGTACCCTGCGGCTGCTGCGGCAAATCGACGAACTGCTCGATGAGGCGCGCGCCGAGGCCGGCCAGTTGCGTATATCCCCCGGCCAGCTGGCGCTGCGACCGTGGCTGGAGGAAATCGCGCAAAGCACACGCATCGTCGTCGAAGAGCGGAACAACCACTTGAATTGCCATTTCCAAGGCGACCTTGCCATCGACATCAAAGCCGACGGTGAACGCCTTCGCCAGGTACTGGACAACCTGCTTGCCAACGCCAACCGCCATACCCACAACGGCACGCTCAGCCTCACCTGCCAGGCCCTGGCAGACGCCGACGAGGCCGTGCTGAATTTCATGGTGGAAGACGATGGCGAGGGAATTCCAGTTGAAACGCTGCAAAGCATTTTTGAGCCGTTCATCCGCGGCCAGGAAGAGGGATGCGAAAGAGGATTCGGACTCGGACTGCCCATCTGCCGGGAACTCGTTCGTCAGATGGGCGGCGAAATCAGCGCCCAGAGCACGCCCGGCCAGGGTAGCCAGTTTGTCTTTTCCCTGCGCCTTCCCGTTATCGGACCGTCTCCACCTGTCGTACCAAGTCAGCTGCACGCCGGACCGCCCCCCTCCAATTCCCCGCATATCCTGCTGGTCGACGACGATGCAGGGTATCTCGACCAACTGCGCGAAATTTGCGAGGACGCCGGATTTTCCGTCGAAACGGCATCCGGTGGAAACGCTGCGCTCACACAGCTTCGGACAGGCGAGTGGCACCTCGTGGTGACCGACCAGATGATGCCAGAGACGGATGGCTGGTCGGTATTGCGCGAGGCGCGCGCCCTGCAGCCTGGGGTGCCGGTGGTCCTTCTGTCCTCTGCCGCGCCTCGTCCGCCCGAAAATCTTCCGACAGACATGCGCTTCGACGCTACACTGCTGAAGCCGGGATCTTCGGAAGCGATACTGGAAACACTGTGGCATCTGGTCATAAAAGTCGCTACCGGCGAGACGAAATTTGATTGGGGTGAACTCGCCCGCCTTACTCGAGAGGGGGACGTAAGCGCCATGGAAGAGTGGATCGCTGCCGGACGTGCGGATTTAACAGATTGCGATAATGCCCTGATCTGGGTGGAGAGCCTGGTCAACCGCCTGGAACTGCCCTTGCTGGCGCGGGTGACTACCAAGCTGGCATGCCTGCCCCTCGCCACTGGATAAATTGACGAGCCAGGGCCGGAAGTGGCTCCCCTGTTACGAACGCATCCGGGCTAACCGGCCGCTACCTGACCTGCATGCACCGTTCATTGTCCGGAGGGCGAGCAGTCTTGCTTGTCAAAAGGTGGCATAACGCATCCTTAATAGACCTTGGATATCATATCATCGGAGGGCAACCCTTGCTGGATGGGATGTGCCTATGGAGAAACGGCTTTCCCCGGAAGAAACAGACGCCGTCTTCCAGGAAATTATACGGAAGTTGCCGTCGGTAAACTCGCCCGTAAAATTAGAAGAACTTTCGCTTCTTGCCCTTGCGATGATGCTGCGAAGAACATCGTCAAAAGATCTGCGCAACGAACTTTCCCAGAAAGTTCGTGATATAGTTGCCTCAATACCCTCCCATCACTCGCCCGAAGCCATGCGCTCCGCAGTGAGAGGTTGCGTCAAGGTTCTTCAGGTTGCCAAAGAGCGGCGGCTACCACGCGATACCCATATGGATCCAGAAAAAAGGTCCGTTAATGTCGTAGTGGATCACGGCCACCGCGCTCAACCCAGACTGGCGGGCCAGGTCACTGGCAACCCGATCATCGTGGGAGCCGGCGTCACAGCCGTTCTGTTGGTTCTGCTAGGGATATACCTTGGATGGAGCAGCCGTAAAGCCGACGGCGACTATGACCCGAATGAGACTACGAAGTTTGTAGAGCAGATCATATTGGCTGCTCAGGGAGAAGTACCTGCTACCCATATGTTTGGTGGGCCATTGGAGGTATCGACCGTGAACGGCGTGCCGGTGGTGACCGCCAGAGGTGTTCCACGCCGGATATGTGCCGCGTCGGGTATGCGGCTGGTGAAGAAGGGACTTCTGAGCATCAATGGCGAGACTCCGCCCCGAATCTCATCGGCCATCATCACCGAGCTTTGCAACAAGGACGATGGCGACCCAGCAATAATGTGGGCGGCGACGAAATAGATGCAATCCTGGGATGACGATTCTCCCCGATTTCATCTCGCGCTGCACCCCCATGCGCGTGGCTTGACACCGGGTAGTTTTCTTGAGGTAGGCGGCTCATAAAAGGCAGGAGGGGGCAGAGGCCCCTCTCCGTGAATGACGGTCAGGGGGGCAGTCAGATGCAGCGCCGGGGTCTTTTGGCTGTCGCCAGAGTAACCCAGATTCACTCATCTTCCGCGCCGACAGCCTTTCTGAATGACGAAATAAGACGCTCAATCCGAGAGGTCATTGCCGATTGCGTTCCAAGTTGCGGTCCAGCATCAACGAGTGAGCGGAATAGATCTGCGTCATCTTGTGCAAAGGCGCTGATGTCCGTCACGGCCATTCCCCAATTGGAAAAATTTCTACGCTGTATCACCCCGTCATAGAGTGCAAACGCCCCATAATGCCGCCTATCTCTTTGAATTAAGTCATAAAGAGCAAGAACATTACTCTCTGGACCTTCCAAAATTTGGAAAAATGTTCGGTCATGATACAGCAATACACCACTAATATTTTTTGACTTATTATTGGCAGATGATCGACTTGCGAGCGCGCGGATGTCCTCTGCCTGCATATCGTTCCAGGCGCTGCTGGTATAAATAAGACAATACAGATCGCTATTCATGGTTGTTGCTCAGCCCACATCTTATGCCCCGAGGCTACCTCAGCTAAACATTATATTTAAGCGGCGAGAGTTGCGCGTTATCATCGGACAAATGGGTCACTGCTGTCGGCTGCCGTACTGGAGCCAATCGGCTGTAGCTGACCCATTCCTGTCGCTAACAGCCGTCGGGTGTTAATGTTGCGTCCAGTCAGGTGGAGCCGCCGGTTCAATCTCTGGCATTTCTTCGCCGATGGACTGCCCCTGTTTCCGGCGATCGGCGAGTAGCCGTCGGTCGGGAGTTACACGCCGATTGGCAAAGGCTGTGTGGCCGCAAGCCTTGCAAATCAGCAGGAACTCGCTCTCCGCCTCATGCCGCTCAACGTCAGACCCGCAAGCTTCGCACGTTATCATTGATGGCTGACTTTCTCCCATGGCTTGCTCCAGACTCTCTTCGACCTGGGCAAGTCCGGCCTCAACAGCCTTTTCAACCTTTTCCATGGCATGGATCTCAGCCACCATGTCGCGAATATCGAGCACCACGCCATGACTCTCCTCGCGAAGAGCGGCTACCTCTTTCCGCAATGCCTGAATTTCGTCTAGAATCAGGCGCGTCTCTTCCGAAATTATCAGGTGTTTAGATGGCGTTGACATTCAGGATTGGCCTTCGTAACGTTTCCGCCTAATCAGGTCCTCAAACAGCTCTATCGGAGCCGGTTTGTGGAATAAATACCCTTGGATGTAATCGACCCCCATGGCTTTGAGCAGGTCATTTTGGGCTTGGTCTTCAACCCCCTCGGCAGTAACAACGAGCCCCAAGTGATGGGCCAAAGCCACAGTTGCCGCGACAATATCGCGGTGGCGGGGGCGTTCAACCATATCAACTATAAAACTTCGATCGATCTTAAGCTTTGAGAAGGGAAAGTCCCGAAGATAGCTGAGTGATGAATATCCGGTGCCGAAATCGTCGATTGCCAGCGGGAAGCCCATTTCATCAATGGTCTTAAGATAGGCTCCAGCGGTCTTCATATCCCCGGCAAATACCCCCTCGGTGACCTCGATTTCAATGGCCGCCAGGGGATAGAGTTCCCGAATGCCTTCAAGACGCGATAGCAGGCCCGTGCTGCGGAATTCCACGGCACTGATGTTCACTGAGATGGGCACCGGAAAGCCGAGGTGATCCGACATTGCAGACGATGCTTTCGCAGCATTTTCGACGATCCACTCGCTGATCGGGACAATGGCTCCGTTGCGCTCGGCGAGAGGGATGAATTCTCCCGGCGAGACGAGTGCGCCATCTCGCTCCCAGCGCACCAAAGCTTCCGCTCCGCGCACAATCCCATCGGCCGGAGTGACATACGCCTGAGCGAACAGGCGCAGTTCATCACGTGCCACCGCTTGGCGCAGGTCGTTATCAAGTTCGAATTGGCGTTTGACCTGTTCGTCGAGAGTCCGATTAAACAGGCGATAGGTGCCGCCGCCGGTTTCACGCGCCCTAATTGCAGCAGAATAGGCGTCATCGATAAGACTTGCCGCATCGCTGCCATCGCGTGGGAACACCGCCACACCAGCCCGAAGGGTCAACGTAATCATTGACCCTGCCACGGAGTATAGTGCACTGCATTCGCGCAAAGCTCGGGCCGCTTGAATTTCTGCCTCACTAGCGATACCCAGGCCAGGAAGGACGAGGAGGAACTCGTCTCCAGCCTGGCGACAGACCATGGCGGGCGGAGGAAACAGTTCCTGAAGACGCTGTGCAACGGCTTTAATTACTTCGTTGCCACACTCGTAGCCAAATGTCTCGTTGACTCGTGTCAGCCCGTCGATGTCGAGATAGATAACTGCCGTCATGGTGCCGCCACCAAGGACCTGACGAAGTCGCTCGCGCCCGAAGTCACGGTTCGGGAGCCCCGTCAAATCGTCCACGGTCTCCTTTCGGAAGAGTGCTGCTTCATACCCTTTCTGGTCGGTAATGTCCTCGGTGATGATTAGGTTGTGAGTGATTTGCCCTGCGTCGTCCTCGATAGGGGAGACCACCGCTCTCAACCATCGACTCGCCTTCTCGTCAAAAAACTCCCCCGACCATGCCTCGGATCGGAGCCTTCCGTCTTGAAGCAATGCGGTTATGGCTGACTCATCCGGTCCGTGGATGCGCTGATGGGCCCTATTCCGAAACTGAACAATACCTTCAGCGTCAATGAGGACAATTGCCGCCGGACTTTGGCTAACGGCGGTTTCAAGAAGCTGGAGGTCCTGCTGTTGATCTGTAATGGTCTCAAAGGCCTTATCAATTGCCAACGAAATTCCTGCTAACTCATCAGAACCGGCTAAGGTGCAGCGTGCCGTCCGATCACCGCCACGGAAGCGTAAAATCGATTTAATAATCCTCTGGCTGGGCTTTGCCACGGCCTCATTGATGATCCACCAGCAGAGGAGAGAAAAGAGAACATTTATTCCGAGCACTGCCGCACTGCGTTTAAGTTCGGCAAACGTAGCGGCGGATAAGCGCCACGCAGTTCCATGTTCAACTAGCAGATACACACATTTACGCTCCGAGATGGTGCCCGGTACGACTTTACAAATTGGCGCCACGCCATAAACGTGATCATCTGTCCACGATTTAACCGTAACAGAATTAACTTCTGACAGGGTAAGGCGGCGGAACCAAGGCGTGTCGAGCAAATGTCGGGAAAGCTCAGCGTCAGAATTTTCCACTACGTGGCCTTCATCGTTTACCAGCAGCGCAACATCGTCATGGGCCAATATGGCCAGAGATTTGAGCAAGACAGCGAGCTCATCCCGGTGATTTTCATCCACGAGGTGGCCCGCCAGCCCTTGAGCAAGATGAAGTTGTCCTCGAAGATCGATAATTGCTTCGTGCTGTGCGCGTCGGAGAGCATCCCACACCGACATTCCAAACACCGCGGCGTGGCTGCCCAGCCCCAGTATGAACAGCGCAACAATTACCTGAGCGGCTACGGGGAGACGGGACAGAACCGCACGAACGTTCATCGGCGCACCTCCCCTGAAATCTTTGGGGTGGGCGCTCCAGAGGGGGCAATCCCATAGCTTTGCATGATTTGCCAGAGCTTTAGTGAAGTCTCGGCCAGCCGTTGATCGGCTCCCAGGATTAGCGCCTCAGACTCTTTGACATTGGGAAATGCAATATCTTTTAGGGCCGTTCTAAGCTCCGATTCCGAAAGGCCGGTACGCTTCGTAACGCCGACAGTCATAGCGGGATCTAGGGTGACCAGCTTTTTCCGACCAAACTCCCATGCATCACGTAGATGCTTGATGGCTGCCGGATCGGTTTGCAGGGCCTGATCCCTGACCACCACAACATCGAGGATTTCGTTGGGAATATCCCTTGAGGAAAAAATTTGCCGGGCGCCTAACGTGAGAAGCTTAGTGCGGATAGGGTCAAAGGTGATCACCCCGTCAACCTCGCCGCTGACATAGAGCCGTTCTTGTCGGTCAATCGGCGCTTCGATCAATTGCACGTCACTCGGGGCCAGGGACATCTTTTCCAGCATGCGTGCTGCCATGTAGGCGCCCAATGCCTTGCCCTCGAACGCTATCCTTGCACCTTTGATGCCTATTACATCTGTGGCCTTGGGATTGAAGACCACGGCATCAGCGCCGTTTGATATGTCCGCGACCAGCAGAATGCGGATGTTGGTTCCGGAATGCTGAAGCAGCAGTACCTCGTCAAGGGTAAGCGCGGCCGCATCGAGGATCCCATTTTGGAGCGCACGGATAGTTTCTGTGGTCGAAGACATATCCACGACCCGGACTATTTTGGGATCAAGCGCCAAGGTATCTCGGGCGATAAGAAGGGGTTCGTAGCCGAGCCATGGGTTTATGCCGACGCGAAACGGTGGCCCAGGAATCCTTAGTCCAAACGCAATGGCGAAGAAGGCTGCAGCAGCGCAGGCAGAGAAAACAACGAAGATTCTCTCCCACCGGTATACCAATATTCTTCGCAGCAGACCCACCTGTTCATTTCCCCCAATAGGTTATGTTCCGAAGGTCTGTTGGGTAACATCAGATATGCGATGATGCCTGCGACAGTAAATGGAGAATTGCACATTAAAACGATACACACGTTACTGAAAGGCATCTGCTGCCTTTCACAGAGACCCGTATCTCCTGACACAACAGTACCGTAGCGGTCATTCCGGTGGAATGGTGGCTATCGACCGGCTAAGCAGTCACACAAGGCGGTCCTGTCTCCTTCTGCTCACACCTGAATGCCGTGGATGACGAGGGGCTAGGCATCAATGACGGCCTCCACATCAGGGCACGACATAAATGACGGCTTCCACATCAGCCAGGACGAAAAGCTGTTGACCACCAAATCCGCCCCCAGACTCCAGCCCGCGCCAATAAAAACAGCGGAATGGTAAACAGTTTTCTGTCGTGCATCCAATTGAAATTTAGCCCTTTTCAAACCCCGTACCTTTCTGGCGCAGTCAACAGCCGCGGGAGAAAACGGGAGAAAGAGAAGATAAAATGTTGAAAATCGGGCCGAATTGAGGCGATCAAGGTCAACAGCTACATAATGAAAACGCCGCAGAGCCTTGGGCTTTCGCCCAAGGCTCTATGCGTCAGAGAATCTATTCTTTTAAAGTAATGGCGGAGGGGGCGAGGCTGAGGGCAAACCTTCTTTCCTACGTTTCCAACGGGTTGGACATGTCGGCCATTTGCCGGGCTGGCTTTGACCACTCTGGCTCCGCTTTCCATCTTCGAGCAAAGGCCGGCACATCCGGGTTCATGTATACAAATCAGACCGATAACAGGTCATACGGCACTGCCATCCGCAGGCAGAACAAAATGGATTGTAGTTCCCTTTCTCGCCCCCTCGGATGCGGCCCAGATTCGACCGCCGTGGTTCTCGACGATGCGGCGGCAGATGGCAAGGCCGAGGCCGGTACCGGGAATGTCGCTGGGGCGGTGCAGGCGCTTGAAGATCACGAACACCTGGTCGAGATAGGATGGTTCGATGCCGATGCCGTTGTCGATCACGGACACCTGGATGCCGCCCACCACCCGTTCGCCGTGGATGCGCACCCGCAGGGGCCGCAGGGGGTCGCGAAACTTGATGGCGTTGGAGATCAGGTTCTGGAATACCTGCATCATCGGCAGTTCCACGACCGACATTTCCACGTCGGCGTCGCACTCCACCTCCGCGCCCGATTCGGCGATGGCGCTCTGCAGGTTGGCCGTGGCCACGGCGACCAGGTCGGGCAGCTTGACCAACTCGCGTTCAGCCTCGAAGTGGCCGGCACAGGAATATTCCAGCAGGTCGTGGACCAGGTCGCGCATGCGCCGGGCGCCACCGACGATGATCTCCAGCGTTTCGCGTTCCTCGGCCTCGATGCGCCCTTGCATCTGGCGCTCGAGCAACTGGCAGAAGGCGACCACGTTGCGCAGCGGCTCCTGTAAATCGTGCGAGGCGACGTAGGCGAAGCGTTCCAGTTCGCTGTTGGAGCGGGTGAGTTCGTCGATGGTGCGCAGCAGCCGCGCTTCCGCCTCCTTGCGCTCGCTGATGTCGAGGATGGTGCCGACCAGGTAGTCGGGCTTGCTCTCGGTGGCGTTGGGGGCGCCCCGCAGTTCCACCCAACGATGTCGTCCGGTGCGGGAGAGTAGTTCCAGTTCCATCTGAAACGGCTCCCGCCTGTCGAACGCCCGTCGGAGGGTCTGGCGCAACGGCTCCCGGTATTGTGGCAGGTAGTAGTCGATGCCGGCGGCAAGTTCGGGCCTGGACGGCAGCGGCTCCTCGACCATGGCGTAGACCTCGTCGGTCCACATCAGCATGCCGGTCTCGGGATTGGCTTTCCAGCCGCCCAGCTTGCCCACCCGCTGGGTCTCGCGCAGGAAGAACTCGCTCTCCCTTAGGCGCCCCTCCGCCCGCACCCAGTTGACGACGTCCATGGCGATGCCGGCCAGCTCGGCGACGATGGCAAGGTCGTCGGCGTCATAGTCCGCCGACTTGTTGCCGACTCCGATGACGGCCTGAAAGCCCGTTTCGCCGGGCACCGGCACCGACAGCAGGCGGGTGACCGGTGCGTGACCGTCGGGCAGGCAGTGCTTGGTTGGCAGCGCGGCGTAGTCGTTGCAGATGATCGCTCGGCCCTGGCGCAGGCAGTCGGCCCAGATGCCGGCCTCGGTCACCGCGTAATGCTGGCCCTTGGCCTCGGCCCTGCATATGTTGGCCAGGGTGTTGGTGGACCACGCTTGCAGGGTCAGGCCGCTTTGGTCGTCATCGACGAAGTGGAAGAACCCGATGGCGCTGGCGGTCAGGCGCTCGGCGGTGTCCAGCACCTCGGTCATCAGTGCGTCGATGTTGCCGCCGCGTCCGATATCGGACAGGCGCAGCCGTGCCTTCAGCAGCGCCTCGGCGCGGCGGCGGATGGCCAGGTCGCGCAGGAAGGCGAAGCAGCGGCCGTCCTCGATGTCCGAAAACAGGGTGCACACTTCGACGTCCCACAACGAGCCGTCCTTGCGCCGGTGGCGGCGCTCGAAGACCGCACCGCCGCCGGCGATGATCGTCGCCAATTGGGTACGGACGTCGGATGCGGTCTCCTCGGCGTCCAGGTCGGCAATGCTCATCCGACACAGTTCATCGACCGTGTAGCCCGACATTTCGGCGTAGGCGGAATTGACCTCGAGGATGCGTCCGTCGAGGTCGCACAGCCAGAAGCCGTCGGCGGTGGTTTCGATGGCGGCGCGGTAGAACGCCTCGCGCTCGCGCATGCCGCGCTCCAGCACCTTGCGGGCAGTGATGTCGGTAACGGAACCGACCATGCGGGTCCCCCGGCCCGTCGCGTCGCGCTCCACGATCCGGCCGCGGACATGGACCCATTTGACCTCGCCGGCCTTGGTCACCATCCGGACTTCGTTGTCGTAACTGGACACACTGCCGTCGATGTTCGCAGCGAGAGTATCCAGGATTCCGGGAAGGTCATCGGGATGAAACAGGCGCGGCAGCGAAGCCCGGCCGGGTTCGAACTCGCCGCGAGCATATCCGAGCAACTCATAGTAGCGGTCATTCAACTCGGCCCGGTCGGCCACCAGGTCCCAGTCCCAGATGCCGTCGGCGGTGACTTCGAGGACCAGGCGTAGGCGCTCTTCGCTGGCGTGGCGCGCATCGAGGAGCAGCCGCTGGTCGGTGACGTCCTGGACGGTGCCGATGCCGCCCAGCAGGCGCCCATCCCCGTCGAATTCCAGGCTTGCCTGCTCGTGCACCCAGCGGACGTCGCCGCCGGTGACGATGCGGTGGACGATATCGTAGGGCGCACCGGCCTGCGCGTTGTTCCAGGCTTGATCGATCATGGCGCGGTCGTCGGGATGCACGGAAGCCAGAAACAGCTCGTAGGTCAGCGGCGTGCCCGGCGCGACACCGAACATCCGGTGGGTCTCATCGGACCAGGACAACTGCCCGGTCTCCGCATTCAGGCGCCAACTGCCGATCCTGGCCACCTGCTGCGCCAGGCGCAGATCGTCCACGCGGGCGCGCAACTCCTGTTCCAGAATCCTGCGGTCACGCAGGTCGCGGATGATGCCGACGTTGTATTCCTCGCCCTCAAAGACGATGTGGTTGGCGACCACCTCGCAGGGAATCGAGGCGCCATCCCTGTTTATCAGGACCGCCTCGAAGGCCAGCGTTCCCTGGCTGCGCAGGGCCTGCCAGTGGGCAAGCCAGTCCTCGCGCAGGAAGTTGGGGGTGAAATCCCAGACGAATTTCTTCCGTGTCTCCTCGGCGCTGAAGCCCGACAGCTCGCTCCAGGCCCGGTTGGAATAGAGATGGCGGCCATCGGGTGAAATCCAGACGGTGGCGTCGGCCATGCGCTCGGTGACGAGCATGGCGAAGCGAGCCTCGCGCGCCGAGGCATGCAGAGCGGCGTTGGCCTCGGCGAGGGCGGCCAGCGCGGCATTCCTCTCGGCGATGATGCGTTCCAGGTGGACGACGTACCCGCTTTCCAGCCCCTTGACGATCTCGTGTTCGCCGACCACGCCGATCGCTTGCCCGTCGTCATCAAGCACCACCAGATGGCGCAGCTTGGCCTGGCGCAGGGTCGCGGCCGCCTCCAGCAGGCTGGCCTCGGCCGGAATGCTGCGCAGCGGCGCGCTCATCACCTGGCTGGCCGTCGGGGCCGAGCCATCGCCCTGGGGCAGGCACAGCAGGCGGACGATGTCGCGTTCAGTGAGAATGCCGGCGGCCTTGCCGTCCTGGGTGACGATGACGCAGAAAGTGTCGCGCCGGGCCAGCCGGGCGATGGCGTCGGCCAGCGGGCAGTCGGAGTCCACCGTCACCGCCGGGGCCATGACCGACAACACGTCCTTCGGCCGCAGGTAGAAGTCCACTCCAAGATGGTGGACGAAATCGGTTTCGGTGACGATTCCCAGGAGGTCGCCGCCGTCATCGACCACCACCAGATGGCGGAACCGCCCCGTCTTCATCATCTTGAACGCGGCGAACTGGTCGATGTCGGGCGGCACCGTCACCGGCGAGGGCGTCATGATCGACCGCACCTCCTGTTCGCCGTCGGCCAGGGCGACGCCCCCATAGCGCCGCACCAAGTCGCGCTCGGTCAGGATGCCGATCGGCCTGCGGCCCTCGGCAACCACCAGGCAACTGATCCGCCGTTCGCCCATGATCGCCAGCGCGGCGGCGACCGGACTGTCCGGGACGATGGTGACCACAGCCCGGGTCATGATGTCGGAAAGAGGCACTGAGCGCATAAGCAGCCACCCTACACCGGCAATGGTAGGCATACTCCCGCGGCCCCATGCCCACGAGCCGAACTGGCCAAAAGTATAGTGTTATCTGGTGAGCCCGTCCAGCCGAGTTCCGTTGTCAGTGCATGCAACACAACACACTGGCAGCACCTCCCCTTCATCACGGCGTCGGCGCGCGCCAAATCCGTCAACCGCTTGTTCGGGCGCATGCAGAGATTGTTGTGACCAAGTCGGCGGGGGAGGCCAACGTCTTGCCCGCCCCTCTGGAGAAGGTTCGACCCAAGCATCCTTCGGGTGGGGTGGCGGAGGGGAAGAGGCCGTGGGCGAACCTTCTCTGCTGTAATATCAAGCACTTGCAGGTGAGGTTGGCGCCCGAAAAATGCTCGAAATATACGGTCAGGTTCGTGCCGCTGAACAACACCTCCACGAACGGCAGGTCGATGGACGTCCCCACGACCCTAAAGAACAGCCCCAGCAGCAGCTCCCGGAACAACTCTATACGGCCCTTTTTGATTTTGCTGCCGGGCATCCAGGATGACAACTGCGCAGTCAGGCCAACTACCTTCTCCGGACGAGAACGAATACCACCGCCACAGCCACCGATGCGGCCCCAAGAAGCGAAAGCGTGGGAGTCATGCGCCGCAGCCCAGTCGCGGACAGCAAAATTACGCGACCGCCGCGCTCCTGCCGAGGCCTGCCCCAGTGAGCCCCTGCCATGATCTCGCCATAATAAATCTTTTAGATAGGTGATATCGGAATTGGTGATGCATTGGGGGGTGGCATGTTCCTGGCGGCATTGGACGAAGCTCAGAAGGATGCCTTTCTCGCCTTGGCCGCCAACATCGCGCCACCTGAAGATACCGGATTGGTTCAATGGGCCCTTTGGCAGGAATGGCTGGCCGAGATGGGCCTGCCGCCGCGCACATGCATTGGCTGGGATGATGCTGAACTTGCCGTCGGGTCATTTCCGACGGCGCGTGATAAAATGATCGTCATGCTGGAACTGGCCCGCCTGAGTTGGGAGGTCGAGGACTCCCGACTTTGGCAAGGCATGGACCGCGTGGCGACGCTGCTGCAGTGCACGTCTGCAGAAATTGATGCCGTCCGCGGTTGGGCCGAGAGATTGGCTGCCTTGCGGGCAGAGGCGATCGCACTGATCGCGGCACGCGCTGTCGCATAACCGAAGGATACTCGCATGCGAATGGCGTTCCGGTTCATTTTGCCGCTGTTGCTGGTTCTGGGTGGCATTGCCTGGGCTGCGGCCCCGTTGGTCGGGACCTTGATTGAGCGGTGGTTCCGGGCCGACGTGGAAATGCGTTCCCAGTTGGTCTTCCATTCAATCGAGGACACCGTTACCAGCCTGGTAATGGCACAGACCGACCGCAAGGCCGGCCGCAGGGTCGATGAGTTGTTCAAGCGTATCGCCCAGGACGAACGCCTGCTGGCCCTTGGTCTGTGTACGCCGGACAACCGGTTGAACAATCGCTCTGCGGCTTGGCCCAAGGACCTTGGATGTCCGATGGCCCCGGTATCCGGAACGGCTTTCCTGGTCGAAAGATTGGCGGAAGGGGCGGTATTGGCTGCGTCTTTCGCGCTTTCCGTCGATGGCGTCAATTTGGGCCGGTTGGTCATCCTCCACGACCTCAGTTTCATTGAGCGGCGCAGTTCCAGCGCGGAGTATTATCTTGCCGGCTTCCTCGCGCTGCTGGGACTGGCGGCGGCGACCGTCACGGCGATTGTTGCCCGCCTCACCCTGCGGAGTTGGCTTCGGGCGGCGCGCAAGGGGCTCTCCGCCCAGGGCGGCGGCGAGGGCGAAGACTCGGGGATGGCCATTGAGGTTGCGCCGCTGGTTCGCGAGATGCGCAAGATGTTGCGCGATCTCGACGTTCCGCGCGCCCTCACCGAAGCGATCCGCGTTGACTGGGGCCCCGAATCCTTGCGCAACCTGCTGCGCAACGAGTTGCCCGACGCCGAGGTGCTGGTGGTCTCGAACCGCGAGCCCTACATCCACAATCTCGAAGACGGGCAGGTCGCCCTGCAGCGGCCGGCCAGCGGCCTCGTCACCGCATTGGAACCGATCATGCGGGCCTGCGGCGGCACCTGGATCGCTCATGGCAGCGGCTCGGCGGATCGCATGACGGTGGATGGCGACGACCGCCTGGCGGTGCCCCCCGAGGCGCCCGCCTACACCCTGCGCCGGCTCTGGCTGTCGGACGAGGAACAGGAAGGCTACTACTACGGCCTCGCCAACGAGGGGCTGTGGCCGCTGTGCCACATCGCCTTCGTGCGCCCGACCTTCCGCGCCTCGGACTGGGAGCAGTACGTGGCGGTCAACCAAAAATTCGCCAATGCCCTGGTGGCGGAGGCGAGGACGCGAAATCCGGTAGTCCTGGTGCAGGATTACCACTTCGCCCTGCTTCCCCGCATGGTCCGCGAGAAACTGCCCGAGGCCACCATCATCACCTTCTGGCACATTCCCTGGCCCAATGCCGAGGTGTTCAGCATCTGCCCGTGGAAGGAAGAGATCCTGTCCGGGTTGCTGGGAAGTTCCATCCTGGGTTTCCACACCCAGTTCCACTGCCTGAATTTCCTGGAGACGGTCGACCGCTTCCTCGAATGCCAGATCGACCGTGAACACAGCACCGTCCGGGCGGGCGACAACACCACCTTGGTGCGCCCCTATCCCATCTCCATCGAGTGGCCCCCGGCGGCCCTGGCCGCCCAGGCGCCAGTGGACGAATGCCGCAAGAGCGTGAGACTGAAATACGGCCTTGCCGCCGACGCCTTGCTTGCCGTGGGTGTCGAGCGCTTCGACTACACCAAGGGCATCGCCGACCGCTTCCGCGCGGTGGAGAGCTTGCTCGAGGTCCATCCGGAATGTATCGGCCGCCTCACCATGCTCCAGGTCGCCGCTCCCACCCGCAGCCAGCTCGCGGTCTACCGTGACACCCAGACCGAGGCGGAAGCTGTCGCCGAGGCTGTCAACGCCCGCTTCGGCACTGACGATTGGGCGCCCATCATCCTTGTGCCCAAGCATCATGAGCCGGAGGCGGTCTTCACCCTGTTCCGCGCCGCCGACCTCTGCCTGGTCTCCAGTCTTCACGACGGCATGAACCTAGTCGCCAAGGAATTCGTCGCCGCTCGTGACGACGAGGACGGGGTCCTGGTGCTGTCCACCTTCGCCGGCGCCTCGCGGGAATTGCTGGAAGCCCTGATCGTCAATCCCTACGACATCCGCGCCATGGGCGACGCTATCCACGCCGGACTGTCCATGCCGCTCGACCAGCGGCGCGAGCGGATGCGGCTGATGCGTGAGATGGTGGGGGAAAACAACATCTACTTTTGGGCCGGGCGAATGCTCCTCGACGCCGCCCGCATGCGCAAGCGGCAACACATCGAGCGGCAGATCGCGGTGGTTTCAGGCAAGTCGGCCACATCCATCGGCGCCAAACGACATGGATGACGTCGCACGGCAACTGAGCAATCCGGCCGACTGGGCGTTGTTCCTGGATATCGACGGTACCCTGCTCGATATCGCTCCGACGCCGGACGATGTCGTCGTTCCGCCGTCTCTGCCCGAGGTGCTGGATGCTCTGACCGCGCGAACCTCAGGTGCCCTCGCGCTGGTCAGCGGGCGCGACCTTGCCGGAATCGACCGGCTGTTCCCCGGGGATCGCGACGCCGCTGGGTGCCATGGCGCCGAATGGCGGCAGGGTGGCAACCTCTTCGCCATGGTTGAGGCCGTGCCCCAAGGGCTGGTAGCGGCCGTCTCGGCTGGCGCCGGGCAGCTTCCTGGGGTTCGGGTGGAGGCCAAGGCCCGTTCAGTGGCTCTGCATTTCCGCGATTGCCTGGAGCGGGAGGCGGAGGTCGTTGGATTGGCGAATGCGGTGATCCGCGAGGCCGGCCCGCAGTTCCAGTTGCTGGAGGGAAAGTCCGTAATCGAGATCATTCCCGTCGGCGCAACCAAGGGCGAGGCCATCGACCGCTTCATGTGCTGCCCCCCCTATGCCGGCCGGCGCCCGGTCTTCGTCGGCGACGACATAACGGATGAAAGCGGGTTCGACGCAGTCAATCGAGCCGGCGGACTATCCATCCATGTGGGCGAAGGCCCGGGAACCGCCGCACGGTTCCGCTTTCAATCCCCGGATTGGCTCCGGCACTGGCTCGCCAGCCTGGAACGATCAATGAGAGGCATATCCGGCAATGAACACGCTTGACCTCGGTGCCATCGGCAATTGCAACATCGCCGCCCTGATCGATCCCAAGGGAACCGTCGTCTGGGGGTGTTTCCCCAGACTTGACGGCGACGCCGCCTTCTCGGCGCTGTTGAACGGCGGCGCGGCCGGCGAGGCAGCGGGCGATGGGCAATTCTCGCTGGAACTGGTCGATCAGCTTCATTCCGACCAAGCCTACCTGGCCAATTCGGCGATTCTGCAGACGACCCTGTATGATCACCATGGCGGAGTGGTCGAAATCACCGACTTCGCACCGCGCTTCGCCCTTTACGAGCGGATCTATCGCCCGCCGATGATCGTTCGCCGGATCCGGCCGGTCAAGGGGCGCCCCCGCATCAGGGTGAGCGTGCGCCCCCGCTTCGACAATGGCCGTCTGAAGCCCGAGATTACCCGCGGCAGCAACCACGTTCGCTTCGTCTCGCCGGCGCAGACGTTGCGCCTGACCACCAACGCGCCCGTGTCCTATATCGTCGAGGAGCGTCCGTTCGTCCTCGACCGCCCTATCGACATGCTGCTGGGAAGCGACGAAAGCCTTCAGGCCGGCATTGAATCGACGGCCCGCGACCTGTTCGAGCGCACCCTGGACCACTGGCGCAGTTGGGTGCGGTCGCTGTCGATTCCGTTCGAGTGGCAGGAAGCGGTGATCCGGGCGGCGATCACCTTGAAGCTGTGCAACTTCGAGGAGACCGGCGCCATCGTCGCCGCTTTGACCACCTCGGTGCCCGAGGCACCGGAGACGGAGCGCAACTGGGATTACCGCTTCTGCTGGCTGCGCGATGCCTACTTCGTCATCCACGCCCTCAACCGCCTGGGCGTCACCCGGACCATGGAAGATTACCTGCGCTACATCAACGACATCGTCGAAGAGGCGACCGAGGGCGAATTGCGCCCCGTGTATGGCATCACCCGCGACACCTCGATCGACGAGAGCATCGTTCCCCACCTATCCGGCTATCGCGGCTTCGGCCCGGTCCGCATTGGCAACCAGGCCCACATCCAGGTCCAGAACGATGTCTACGGCAGTGTCGTCCTGGCCTCCACCCACGCCTTCTTCGACCAGCGCCTGACCCATCCCGGCAACGCCACCTTGTTCGAACAGTTGGAGCGCCTGGGCAATCGCGCGATTGCCGTGTTCGACAAGCCCGACGCAGGGCCGTGGGAACTGCGCACCATCGCCTCGGTCCACACCTTCTCGGCGGTGATGTGCTGGGCCGCCTGCGACCGCCTGGCCAAGATCGCCCGCCACATCGGTCAGGGTGATCGCGCCACCTTTTGGCGGCGCGAGGCCGACCGCCTGCATTCCATCATCTGCGAGCGTGCGTGGAATGCCGAGTTGGGCAGCTTCGTGTCCAGTTTCGGCGGCCGGGACATGGACGCGACGCTATTGCTGCTGCACGAGGTCGACTTCCTGGATGCGGGCGACCCGCGCTTTGCCGCCACCGTGGAGGCAGTGGCCCGAACGCTTCGGATTGGCGATTTCCTGCTGCGCTATGCCGGCGAGGACGATTTCGGCAAGCCCAAGACCGCCTTCATCATCTGCGTCTTCTGGTACATTGACGCCCTGGCGGCGCTGGAGCGCCGGCAGGAGGCACGGAACTTGTTCGAGACGGTGCTGCTGCGGCGCAACCCCCTTGGCCTGCTGTCCGAGGACATCGACCCGCGCAGCGGTGAATTGTGGGGCAACTTCCCCCAGACCTATTCGATGGTTGGCCTGATCAATTGTGCCATGCGACTATCGCGTCACTGGGAAGAGGCGTTTTGATTGGGGGCACAATGTCAGTGACCGAGTATTTGTACGGGATGCTGGCCGGTCTGACGGCATTGGCTGCCCTGGTAGTTGCCGTGCGATTGCTCGCTTTCACCATCCGCTGCCGCGCCAGGGAGGGCCGGTTGCTGGTCATGCTGGCCGGAGCGACGACTCTTTTCGCCCTCTGCGGCGCCAATCTGGTGAATGCTGCGGACAACGTTCTTTGGCACCCCAACGTTCCAATCGTTCCATCTGCCTGGTTGTCCAGCGTTTCCGGCCTCGTCATTTGCGTGTGGTTCGAGGTATTTGGCCGCTATGCGGTCGAACGGAGTGGCTTTGAACGGCAGCTGGAAGCGTTGGCGAACACCGATTCCCTGACCGGCATCCTAAACAGGCGCGCGTGTCTGGAGCGCGGTGCGGCGCTGGTGGAAGCCGCAAGAAGATTTGACCATCCCTTGACGGTCATGATGATCGACATCGATCACTTCAAGCGGGTCAACGACCGGCATGGTCATGAGGCTGGGGACGAGGTGCTGCGCATGTTTACCTCCGTCGTGCAGGGGTGTCTGCGCCAGGTTGATGTGTTTGGCCGTCTGGGTGGCGAGGAGTTCGCGGTTTTCATGCCGGAGACAAACCACGAGGGCGCCGCCATCGCCGCCGAACGCATACGAGCGAGCATCGAAAAGGCCGAGCTAAGTCGAAACGGGAAGGCCTTGTCCATTACCGTGAGCATCGGTGCCATCGCAGGAAGCGAGTCCCTGGACGAGGCGCTCCGCAAGGCCGATGAGGCACTTTACCGTGCCAAACAGACCGGGCGCAACCGCGCGGTCATGGTCTCCGAAACCTTGGGAGAACCGGCGTGACCGATTAACCGCCCGATCTCACCGGGCATTGGGGGGAAATACCGTACTGGCGATATTCGGCGCGACCTACGTGCTGATCATCGCCGAGGGAGCAACCCATCTGCGCGAGCCAAAGTAGGCGGCAGTCGCCGAAGCGTCCGACTGGAGTACGGCCTTGCCCCCGCCGCCTTGCTCGCCGTGGCTGTCGAGCGCTTCGATTGCACTATTCCAATATGACCGGTGATGACGATGGCAGAAGTTGGGCCTTGGTGGCATTCCCTGACGGCGGATGAGGCGCTCGCCGCCGTGGGCTCGTGCCGCGACGGCCTTTCACAGCAGGAAGCGGAACGACGGCTGCGTGCCCACGGCGCCAACCGTCTGCCCGCGCCACGACGGCGCGGCCCGGCGATGATGATGCTGGCACAGTTCCACAACGTCCTCATTTACGTACTGCTGGCCTCGGGGCTGGGAACCGCACTGCTCGGCCATGCGGTGGACGCGGTGGTGATCTTCGCGGTGGTTGCCCTCAACGCGGTGATCGGCTTTCTCCAGGAGGGCAAGGCCGAACGGGCGCTCGACGCCATCCGGCATATGCTGACACCGTCGGCGATGGTGATGCGGGACGGCCACCGACGCGAAATTCCGGCCGCGGATCTGGTGGTTGGCGACGTTGTACTGCTGCACTCCGGCGACAAGGTGTCGGCCGATTTGCGCCTCATTCACGCCAAGGGCCTGCGCGTCCAGGAAGCGGTGCTGACCGGTGAATCGCTGCCGTCCGAAAAGTCCAGCCACCCGGCAGCGGCAGACACTCCCCTGGCGGAGCGCGCGTGCATGGCCTATTCGGGCACCAATGTCGTCGCGGGTCTGGCTGCGGGGGTGGTGGTGGCAGCCGGCTCCGCCACGGAAATCGGTCGCATCAGCACATTGTTGGCCGAGGTGCCCAGACTGACGACGCCGCTGCTACGAAAGATGGCAGCGTTCGGCCGCCAGTTGACTGGCGCCATCCTGGTGCTGGCGGCTGGCACGTTCACCTTCGGCATTCTCGTTCATGGCTTCTCGGCCGACGAAATGTTCCTGGCCGCCGTCGGCCTTGCGGTCGCTGCGATCCCCGAGGGCCTGCCCGCCATCGTCACCATCACCCTGGCCATCGGCGTGCGACGGATGGCGGCGCGCAACGCCATCGTCCGCCGCCTGCCGGCGGTGGAGACGCTGGGAGCAGTGACGGTGATCTGCTCCGACAAGACGGGAACGCTGACGCGCAACGAAATGACGGTCCGCAGCGTGGCCACGACGGGCAGCCTGATGCATGTCGGGGGAGAGGGCTATGCCCCGGTCGGGGCATTTTGCCAAGATGGCGCCACAGTCGACCCGGCCGCACCGGATCTAGTCGAGATCGCCCGCGCGGTCGCCCTGTGCAACGAGTCCGAACTGACGGAGGCCGACGGCGAATGGCAGGTGGTTGGCGACCCCATGGAGGGCGCGCTGTTGGTCCTGGCCGGCAAGGCTGGCCTCGACGCCACCCTCGAGCGGGAGCGGTTTCCCCGCCACGACGCCATCCCCTTCGAGCCGGAACATCGCTTCATGGCCTCGCTGCACCATGACCACCGGGGCCACGCCTTCATCCTGGTCAAGGGCGCGCCCGAGGCCGTGCTCTCCATGTGCAACCGCCAGCGCCGGGCCGGCGAGGACGAGGTGCTGGACCTGCCCCATTGGCATGCGATCGCGGAGGCCAGGGTGGTGGCGGGCGAGCGGCTGCTCGCCGTCTGCTTGCGTGCCGTCGATCCGCAACAGCGCGAGCTGTCCTTCGGCGACGTCGAGGGCGGCTTCACGCTGCTCGGGCTTGTGGGCCTGATCGATCCGCCGCGCGACGAAGCGGTGATGGCCGTGCGGCACTGCCGGGCCGCCGGCATCGCGGTCAAGATGATCACCGGCGATCATCCCGGAACCGCCGCCGCGATCGGTCGGCAGATGGGGCTGGGCGAGGCGACGGTGACGGTGGGATCCGCGCTGGACGGGATGGATGACGAGACCCTGGGCGGTGTCGCCGCCAGCACCACCGTCTTCGCCCGCACCGCGCCGGAGCACAAGCTGCGCCTGGTGCAGGCGCTGCAGCGAGCGGGCAATGTCGTGGCGATGACCGGCGACGGCGTCAATGATGCTCCGGCGCTGAAGCAGGCCGACGTCGGGGTGGCCATGGGCCGAAAAGGCACCGAGGTGGCCAAGGAGGCGGCCGAGATCGTGCTGGCCGACGACAACTTCGCCTCCATCACCCGGGCGGTCGAAGAGGGCCGCACCGTCTACGACAACATCCGCAAGGCCATCATCTTCATTCTTCCCACCAATGGCGGTGAGGCGTTGGTCATGATCGCCGCCATCCTGGCCGGCATCGCCCTGCCCATCACCGCCAAGCAGATTCTGTGGGTGAACATGATCACCGCAGTCACCCTGGCGCTGGCGCTGGCCTTCGAGCCGGCCGAGGGCGACGTCATGCGCAGGCCTCCCCGTCCCCCGTCCGAGCCCTTGCTGTCCGGTTTCCTGATCTGGCGCGTCATTCTGGTCTCCGTGCTGCTCCTCGTAGCCGTCATGGGGCTGTACCTCTGGGAGCGTGCCGAGGGCGCCGACCTGGCGACGGCCCGCACCGTCGCGGTCAACATGCTGGTGGTGGGGGAAGTGTTCTATCTGCTGAATGTCCGGCGGCTGCGTGGCCCCGCCCTCTCGCGCCACGGCCTGTCTGTCAGCCGTCCCGCGCTGATCGCCATCGCGGTGGTGACGGCGTGGCAGATGCTTTACACCTATGCTCCACCGATGCAGGCCGTGTTCGAGTCCGCGGGCCTCGGTTGGGCCGCCTGGGGGCGCATTCTGGCAGCCGGCGCCCTGATCTTCGTCTTTGTCGAGGTGGAGAAGGTGCTGCTGACGCGGCGAGACGATCACGCCCGAGGCAGCCGGGACCATTCCTCGTCACCATCCTAGCGGGACCATCCGACATGAATGCACTTCTGACATTATCGGCCGCCGTCATGCTTTTCCCAAGCGCGGCCTTCGCCGCTTCGCCCGGCCTGCCCGATCTCACCAGCCATTGGGTGGGATACGCCGCCCTGGCGATATTCGGCGCGGCCTACATGCTGGTCATCGCCGAGGAAACCACCCATCTGCGCAAGTCGAAGCCGGTGGTGGTCGCCGCAGGCATCCTGTGGGTGCTGATCGCGCTGGTATACGGCGGTATGGGGCGGCCGGATGAGGTGGAGGGTCCGCTCCGCCACGTCTTTCTGGAATACGCCGAACTGCTCCTGTTCCTGCTAGTGGCGATGACCTACGTGAACGCCCTCGAGGAAAGGCGGGTGTTCGATACATTGCGGGCATGGCTGATCCGATCCGGCTTCAGCTATCGCAAGCTGTTCTGGCTGACGGGCGTTCTGGCCTTCTTCATCTCGCCGGTGGCCGACAACCTGACCACCGCCTTGGTGATGTGCGCGGTGGTGCTCGCGGTAGGCAAGGAATCCCCCCGCTTCGTCGCCATATCGTGCGTCAACATCGTCGTCGCCGCCAACGCCGGTGGTGCCTTCAGCCCGTTCGGCGACATCACCACCCTGATGGTGTGGCAGAAGGGAATGGTTCCATTCGGACAGTTCTTCGCCTTGTTCCTGCCCTCCGTCGTGAACTATGTAATTCCCGCCGGCCTGATGCACGCGGCCGTGCCGGCCGGGACGCCTGCGGCGGTTGACGAGTCGGTCGCCATGAAGACGGGGGCACGGCGGGTCATGGTGCTGTTCGCGCTGACCATCGCCACCGCCGTCGGCTTCCACAACTTTCTTCACCTGCCGCCGGTCATCGGCATGATGACCGGGCTGGGATATCTGCAACTCTTCGGGTTCTACCTGAAGAAGACGCACGCTCGTAATGGGGCGAACGGCGACTACCCCTACGACGTCTTCCGCAAGATCGTCCGCGTCGAGTGGGACACCTTGCTATTCTTCTATGGCGTGATGATGTGTGTCGGCGCGCTGGGGGTGCTCGGCTATCTGTCGCTGATGTCCAACGTCCTTTATGGCCAGTTGGGCGCCACCTATGCCAACGTCATCATCGGCGTGCTGTCAGCGATCCTCGATAACATTCCCTTGATGTTCGCAGTCTTGACTATGCAACCCGACATGTCGCTGGGCCAGTGGCTTATGATCACCCTGACCGCGGGTGTTGGCGGCAGCCTGCTGTCCATCGGCTCGGCGGCCGGGGTGGCGCTCATGGGGCAGGCCCGAGGCGTCTACACCTTCTCATCTCATCTGCGCTGGAGCTGGGCCGTGGCGATTGGATACGCCGCAAGCATCGCGACGCACAGGCTGCTCAATGCCGGCATGTTTTGAAAGGCGGCTCCTAAATATCGAAGGCGCTTTGGTGCTGCAGCTCTCATCGCCCTGAGGGGGGCCGATGGCGGATGATGCCAAGGCCGCCTAAATGGCGTTGGTCAAAGCGATACGGTCCGGCCGCAATCGGATTACCAGGACCGCCACCACGGCGACCTGGTGGGCGAACTGCGGCGCATGGTGGAGGAAACGTCCATCGATCCCACGGCTGCGGAGCAGACATAGGACGCAGGTCGTAACGCCGGGGCCAACGGCCCCAGAGTTCGGGGACCCGGACCCGAAAGCGCGGGGACCGCAGGAGACGCCGTCGCGTGGGACGGATCGAGCGCGGCGGTGGGAATGGCGGCGGACCCGCTCGGAGCCCACCCCTGGCCCGTCAAATACGGGCCACAAACACGAAATGCGGCCGACCAGGAGATGATCCCCCTGGTCGGCCGCATGCCGCAGAATGTGTCCATTATTTCCCGATGGGCGGAGCCTGTGCCAGCAGGGTGCGGGTCTGCTCGGAATCGGCCGATCCGCCGAACTCGAAGTCGAAGGCTGTGGCGAACTTGCCCGCGAGCAGGGTCACCACCGATATGATGCAGCCGCCGACGGCGGTGTTGCCGTCGACATGACCGAACACCATGAAGCCGATGCCGCCGACGATGCCGACCCCCGCCGTGACCAGCAGCGCGTTGGCGCGGGTGTTGCTGCGTCCAGCATTGATGAATTCACTGTCGCGGGCTCGGGCATTCTGGCGGTCGGCCAGGGTGGCGGTCAGCGTGGTGAGGGCACCGGCCATCTGCTGCATCCGCTCCTCGTGGGCGAAGGTCTGGGCCTGGGAGCGCAGTTGGAACACCAGGGTGGGATCGGCCAGCACTTCGCGGGCTTTGTCGGGATCATCGGTGCCGGTGATGGCCCGGACGGTGTCGGCCAACTTGCCCACCGCCTTCTCGGCATCGTCGCCGAACAGGCTGGCAATGTCGGGGGCAACGTCGAGGGCCACCTTGGCGAGACCGGCGATGGGGTTGGCGGCGATGGCGGCGGCATCGCCGAGGAGATCAAGCAGGTTCATGGGACACCTCCATGGCGGCACAGGCGCGGGCGTAACAGGCTTTGCGGTCGTCGAGACCGGTCAGGCCGCCGTTGATGCGCCGGGTGATGGTTTCGATGTCGCGGGCATCGGCTGGTCGGTTGAGGCCGTTTCTGTGCCAGAACCACCCCGCCGAGCGGGCGGCGGCGTCCGGCTGCTCCAGCAGCTCGGGCTGGACGATCAGGTCGAGGCCGAGGGCGGTGCCGCAGGCGGCATAGTTCGCCTTGCCGGTGACCTGGATCAGGCCGCGCCCGCGATAGCGCCAGCCGTCGCCGGAGGCCTCGTCGCCATTGCCCATGCGGTTGGCATAGACTTTGGAGCCGATGCGTTCCGGCTGGCGGGCATAGGCGGTGGCCTGGGTCGCATCGAAGTGGCGGGGAAAGACCCGCAGCAGCGCCTCGGCGGAGTAGTTCAGGTTCTCGACTAGGGCGCGCAACTGGCCGCTCTCATGGGCGATCTGGGCGAGGAACGCCGCCAATCGCAGTGGCGCGTCGATGCCCCATTCGGCGCAAGCTTCGGCCAGCGGGGTGACGAAGCGGGCAATATCGGTGGGCCGCGCCGCCGGCAGGGCGGCACGCAGGATGTCTGCGGTCAGCATGGGAACCTCAGTTAACGTGGACGCGGGAATCTTCGGCGACGGCGAGAATCTCGACCTGCTCGGCGCGGGGGCGGATGGCCAGGACGCGGGCGGATTGCGCCCAGGCCTGGCCCGGGCCGAAGCTGAAATACGTCCGCTCCTCCGAACCGCCGACATAGGGGGTGACGGTCAGCGGATCGAGGACACGGACCAGCGTGGGATCACCGGGCACCGCCTGGACCCGGAATGGCCCGGCCAATCCACCGTCGCGGCGGCGCAGCGCCAGATAGTGGGTGGCGCCGTCGGTCCAGGCCAAGGGTTCGGACAGGGCCAGCACATCGCCCTGGTGGCCGATCACCTCGCCGCCCTGGCCCCAGCGGGGCATGTCGTGGGTGATGGCGACCAGATCGCCGTAGGTGGGAATCATGCCCTCCATCTCGGTGCGGAAGGTGACCAGACGGCGGCGGTAACGGTTGTTGGCGGCGATGTAGAGACCCTCCCGCTGGGCATGATCCTTGGTGGTGCAGCCGAACAGATTGACCTTGGCCGGATTGTCGCCGCTGCTGTCGGGCAGCTTTGCCGTCGTCTCGTCAGGCTTCCAGGTGCGGGACGAGAAATACTCCACCGTCACCGCGTCGGCGGTGTCCTCGCCGGGCATGACGTATTTGATTTTGAACGAGCCCTTGACGATGTTGCGCGGCCCGAACATGGCCACCGGCATGGTCTGGGGCGCGTCGCGGATGATGCGGACGATGCCGCCCTGCTGGATGGGCACGGCGCGGCCGCAGCGGGCGATGCGGGTCAGGGCCTCCCACACCGTCATGCTGGTATCGAACACCGCGTCGAAGGAATCGCCACGGGCGGCCCACACGGCATCCAGGGTGGCCAGGGTTTTGAGGTCGATGCGGCTGTCGGCCAGCTTGGCGCCATACTCTGCCTTGCAGGCATCGGCGAAGGCCCAGGCGATGGAACGGGTCGGTTGCGGGGCCGACCAACCGCCCGCCGCCGACCACACCGGCAGCTTGCGGGTGGCGATGATATTGATCATGCGGCTGGAGCGCTGCGACAGGTTGTCGGTGGCCCGCATCTTGACCGCCAGCAAGGTGACGGCGCCGAAGTCGGGCTGGCCGGTCAAATAGGCGCGCAGCGCTCCCCAGCGGATTTCGTGGCCGGCACGCTCGGCGGTGTCCTTGGTGTCGAGGCGTTTGAGGCGGACCTCGTAGCGCCCGGGCGACACCGCATAGCGGAAGGACAGGCGGATGGCGGTATTGCTGGCGGCGGAGTGGGATTCGGTCGCCAGCACCGACCAGCCGGCAATGGCCTCGCCGTCGGCATCGATGGCCCGCGCCTCGACCAGCCACTGGACGGTGCGGCTATCGAGACTGCCGCCATCGTTGGCATAGTAGAGGCCACGGGGCATCACCACGTCGATGCCCAGCGCACCGGCCGAGGTGTCGACCGGGTTGGCGGTGAACGGGCCGATGAAGCCATCGTCGCCGGATTGCACCAGATTGGGAGCCACCAGTTCCTGGCCCGCCACCTCGGCGGCGGTGACGACGTCCGGCTCGAACAGGGTGACCCGGCTGCCGGGCGGAATGATCTCGGTCTGGACCTCCTCGAACGAGGAGATAGGGGTGTCCTCGACGCGGATCTGCTCGACCGCGTATTCCCCCTGGCCGATGACGTGAAGTTGATACAGATACTGCTCGCCGCCGACGTAATCCTGGTAGGGTTCGGAGGCGAGGTCGGGATAAATCAGGTGGCGGCCATAGATCACCGGGATCGGCTGCCCCAATCGGCCCTGGTTGCCCTGAGCCTGGATTGAATAGGTCGGGCTGGGGGCCGGGGCGCTGCCGCTACCGCCCCAGTTGAGCGACGGCATCGACGGCTTGGGGGCCGGAATCACGGTGTTGATCAGCACCGAACCGACCATGGCGATGCCGGCGGTGGCCATGGCTGCGGCGGTGCCGGTGGCGGTATAGCCCATGGCCACCGCCGCCATCGGACCCAGATAGATGGCGGCCACCATCACCGCGATGGTGAGCACGATCCGCATGGGATTCTTGCCGCCCCCGCCACCTCCGCCCCCGCCGCCCTGGGGCCAGCGAATGACGGTGACGACCTCGCCGTCGCCGATGGTCCGGACGGCATAGAGGCCGACCGGCACCGCCATGCCGCCGATCAGGATTTCCGGTCCATCGGGCCAGCAATCCTCGGCGATACCGCAACCCTGCAACAGGCCGCCCAGAGTGATCCCGGATTCCACCGCATGAACCGAGCGGCTGGCCACCGGCTCGAACGGATTGGTGACGATGACGCAGATGGCGGAGCCGTCTTCGACAGCGGAGGCGGTCATGGCGAAAACCGATAGAAGCCCTCGACGACCCAGCCGTTGAGGCGGAGCGCGTCAGGGCGCTGGAACACCACCCCGGCACCCTCGGCACAGTGCAGGACGCCGCCGCCATCCACTTCGAGCCAGATGCCCACATGGATGGGATGGCGGGATCGGCGCAGCAGCACGCAATCGCCTTCCGCAGGCGGATCAACCTTGGCCCAGCGCCGCCGCTCGGGGTGATCGCGGAAGGTCCGGCCCATGACCAGCATGTCTTCGGGATTGCCGATCTCGGGCAGGATGCGGCCGAAATGTTCGGCCTGCACCGTGCGGACGAATTCCCAGCAATTGAACGAGTTCGGCCCGCTGCCGTGGACGGACCACGGCAGGCCGATCAACGGCAAAGCCCAATGCATCGTGGAAGCTCCTACCGCGCCAGTCCGGGAAAGCGCTGGGCGGTATAGGTGATGGAGGGGAAGGACTTGTTGCCGGCATCCAGCATGCGGGCGCGCCCGGTGACCCTCATGGTGTCGGCTTCGACATCGGTCAGGGTCATGGTGATGGGCGGGTCCATATGGGGGCCGTCGAGGTCGTTGGAGAGATAGGGCCGCCAGGTGATCTCGATCACCTGCTGGCTGATGGCGGCACCCTCAAGGGCGTCGGTGATGTCGCTGCCGACATTGTCGAGGGTGACGGTGATTTCCGGTACCGGAGCGGTATCCACCGGCGGCGGCGAGAACTCGAAAGCCAGCGCGGCGAAGGTCACCTGCTTGCCGCCGTCGCGGGGCGCACCGGCCTCCAGCCGGGCGATGAGGTCGGCGTGATCGCGGACCACCCGGATCGGCTCGGCGAAGCTGGGGTGCCAGATTTCCAGCGTATCCAGGATCACCGTGCCGCTGGGGGCGGAGGCGAACGCCTCCTTCAGCGCCTGCGACAATGCCGGATCAGGCATCGCGCCGGTCCTCGCCATAGGGGCACAGGGTGCGGGCTTCCAGCAGCAGGCGGATCTGGTGGACGATCTCGGACAGGCCCTCGACCGCCGAGCGCAGCGCCTCGGTCTGGCGGGCCTGCTCCTCGACCACATGGGCGAAGGCTTCGACGGGCACGCCAGAGGGGTCCGGCGCGCCCTGCCTCCGCGACCATGCCCAGGCAATGATGGCGATGATGATCACCGTGGCGGCGATGGCGGCGACCTGGACCACGGGAGCCGCTTGCCCCCAGGCGCCGACATACTGGGTGGCAACGCCGGCCCAGATGTCCGGGGATTGTTCCTGTGCCATCAGCTATTCCTCCAAGACGATGCCGACCTTGGCCGCCTCGGCGGTCAGATCGGCGCTGCCCCGCCAGCGGAAGAAATAGGGCGCGGTCTCGACCACCTGACGAAGTTCGTCAAACTCGGTGACCGGGCCGAAGCCGATCTCCTCCGGCTGATCGGGGATTTCCGCGTCATCGGGGATGGCGAAGTAATGCTTGCCGCCGCACTGGCCGAGCGACTCGTACTGATCGGCCGGCGCCCAATGCAGGCCATTGGCGGGGGTGTAGGCGTAAACCTTCATGATCATCTCCTCCGATCAGAATTTCAGCGGCTGCGGGCAGGTGGTGCTGGTGTTCATCCAGTCGCCGAGCGCGTAGTTGCTGGACGGCCCCCAGGCGAAGACGGTGCCGTCCATGGCCAGGGCGTAAGCGTCCTGCTCGGCATTGCCGGTGCCGTCGTGGTAGCCCGAGCAGCCGATACGGCGGATGCGGCCATGGTATTTCGGCGGGAAGCCCACATAGCGGAACACCGTGGTGGGATTGGATGCGTTGGGCGCGCCGATGAACGAACCGCCCCATCCGGCGGCCATGGGATAGCCGTTGCGCCGCGCGATGCGGTCCGCGGCCGAGGCGTGCCGCAGCAGCAGAACGCTGTTGTAGTGGTACTGGGTGGCCTGACTGATGCCAGTGGTCGGCGACACCACCTGCGAGACATGTTCGACGCCCGGCACCAGGACGGGGGCCTGGCGGCTGTTGGTGTCGCCGAGGCCGAGTTGGCCATTGACGTTGCTGCCCCAGGCCCAGAACTGGCCGTTCTTGGTCAGCGCGAAGCCGCCCGCGCTGTAACGGGCGCCGTAGGCCCAGATGTCGATCACCTTGGTCGGGTCAGTCAGCCCGAGATTTCCCACCAGCACCGGGGTGCTGCGGTTGGTGGCGGAATTGTCGCCAAGCTGCCCACTCTCATTGAAGCCCATGGCGTACAGCTTGCCGTCGGCCTTGATGTAGAACGCGAAATTATGGGAGCCATAGCCGGTGTTGGCGCATTTCACCACCGGACCCGCATCGATCAGCACCGGCGCCGGCTTGTTGGCGGTGGTGCTGTCGCCGAGATTGCCGGTGCCGTTGTAGCCGCAGCCGAACAGCTTGTTGTCGGTGGTGACGAAGTGGGCGAAGCCGTAGGAACCGCCCGCCGCCACGATGCACTGAACATTGCGTTCGAAGGCGGCAATCTTGGTGGGGATCGTGCGGTTGCCGGTGTCGCCGTGCCCGAGCTGGCCATAGCCGTTATAGCCCCATGAATAGACGTCGCCGTCCTCCATCAGGGCGTAGAACGCGGCGCTGCTGTCCGGCCCGGTCATGCAGGTGGACACCACGTAGCGGACGGGGCCGGCATCGCCGGGAAAGACGATGCGCTGGAAGAACGATTTGCTCGACGTGGTGCCGTCGCCCTGCTGGCCATGCCCACCGTAGCCGGTGGCGTACAGCTCACCGTTCTCCAGCAGGATCATGGTGGTGCCGTAATTGCCGTAAACCTGCTTGACCCCGGCATCGGTCAGGTTCTCGGTGACCAGATGTCCTTCGTTGGTGGTGCGGTACAGCGCCGGCTGGAAATGCGGCCAGTGCGAGCCGTTGGGATCGCCGTTCCGGCCCGAGTTGGAATTGCCCCACACGGAGAGACCGCCGTCCTGGAACACCGCCGCCAGACCACGATAGATCGACGTCATGCACGACTGGCTGTCGGCGTCCCAGATGCCCAGGTTGGCATGATCGGGGAAGACCACCGCGTCCGAGATCAGGTTGGCCAGACGCGGCGTGGCGACCAACGACACCGCATTGCCCCCCGCGACAAGATTGTCGTCGGCGTCGCGGGCGATGAAATCGTTGGCGAGATACTTGGCCCGCGAGTTGGTACGCCCAGGCGGCAACAGCCATTGGGGATCGGTTCCATTGGACCCCAGGAACTTGGATGCGGCGCCCAGCGGCAGGCGGGTGTTGCCGGAACCGTCTCGGACATAGAGATCGCCGCGCACCGCCAGGGGCGATGCGGCGGCGGCAATCGCGGCGGTGACATCGAAGACGTGATCGACCATGCCGCCGTCGCAGAACAGCCAGCCCTTGTTGCCGGGCGCGACAGAAACCGCCGCCACCGTCTGGATCGCGGTCTTGATCCGAACCGGGACGGGCAGTTCATTGTCGATGATGACGGCCCAGCCACGCGACGGAGCGACCACCACGACCTCAGCCGCGGTGAAGTCCCCCTGGTCCGGGCGCAGCACGACGACATCGCGCGCCACCTGATCCTCGGTCAGCGTCAGGGTGGCGGTGCCGGGCGAGGCCACGGTGACGATCTCGGCGGGCTTGCCGGCTTCGTCAAGCAGGCCGAGCAAGGCATCGGCGCCGACCATGGATTCGACCGCCTTGGCCAGATAGACGAGGTCGCGGGCGGATGCCCCGTCCTCGCCTGCGGCGGCGGCCAGGGTTTGGCCTCGGCCCTTGATCGTCTCGATCAGGCCGCGAAGGGATGCGATGGACAAAGCGGTCTCCTTTCGTGCTTGTGGACGCGATTGATACGGGGGCTTCCGCCCCCGAACCCCTGACCGGGAAGCCCAGCTTCCCGGCCCTTCAGTTTTTTGATCAGGTTCGGAGGCAAGCCTCCGAGAAAGCGGGTGCGGGCAGCGGCCCGCTCGCGCAGCGAAACCGCCGCCTACAGCAGATCGATTCCCAACAGCGCCATGTCCTCCAGCAGCTCACCGGCATCGGCGGGCTTGCGCTTGGTCACGGGTGCGGGAAGCAGGGCGTCGAGCGGCGAGAACAGTTCCCAGGCGGCGCCGTCCCAGCGGAACAGCCCCTCGGGGCTTTCCACCTTGACCCACAGATTGATGGTGCGGGCGTCCAGGGGGATGGCATCGCGGCCGGCGACATCAGGCACGACAAGCATGGCGTCGAGCGCCTGGCGCTGGGCGTCGAGATCGGCCAGGGGATCGGCGAAGAAGGCGTCGATGCGGTCCTGCAATGTGGGCATGGGCGTCAGCCTTCGAGGATCGTGGTGAAACGGAGCAGGTCGTCGCGGGCGTCCAGCAGGCGGCGGCGCTCGGCATCGAGGGCGGCGCGGGCCACCTGCTCGATGGGGATTGCGAAGCGGGCGACATGGGCGGCGGCGGCATTGATCTGGCCGAAGGTGGTGGCGGCCAGCGCCTGGACCTCGGATTCGAAGCCGGCGGCGCTGGCGGCGATGTGATCCTCGGCCGATGAACCGGCGGCGGAGATCTCGGCCAACGCCTGGTCGATGCCGGTCTGGATCTCGTCCGCCAGGGTGCGGAGTGTGTCGTCGGCCTGGGCCACCACCGCCGCTGCCTCCGTCACGCTGGCGCTGGCGGCGTCGGCGGCCAGACTGGCTGCCGCCACCTGCTCCGCGGCAATGCCCGCCTGTCGGGCCGCCTCGTCGGCGCTGACCTTGGCGGCTTGTTCCGAGCGGCTCGCGTCATCGGCGAAGGCGGAGAACAGCATCAAGGTGTCGCGGGTGCCGGCCAGTTGACGGGCATCGGCGGCCAGGGCGCGGCGGGCGACCGCTTCGATGGGCAGGGCAAAGCGCGCCGCATGGGCGCGGGCTTCGGCGGCGGCATCTTCCGCCTCGGCTGCGGCACCGTCGGCAGCGGCAATACGGGTCTGCACCTGGGCATCGGCCTGGGCAACCAGATCGCCGATGCCGGCCTCGGCGGAGGTGGCCACCGAGCGGATGTCAGTGGCAGCCTGGTCGGCCGCCGCAATGGCCCGGCCGACAGCGGCATCGGCCTCACCCGCCTTCTCTTCGGCGACAGTGGCAAATCCCGCCGCCGCCTCCTTGGCCTCACGGGCGGCGGCGACAGCCCCCACCAGATCGCCAGCCTCCTGGTGCAGAATCTCCTCGGCATCGGCCACGGCGCGGGCCACGGTCTTGACGGGACCACCCTCGGTCGGGACCAGACTCGCGTCTCCGGTCGCCGGGCCGTGAACCACGCTGTGCAGCAGGGCGCTGTCCGCCGTGACTTTCTCGACGGCGGCGGCAAGGTCGGTTTGCAGGGTCATGGAGCGACTACCAGCGATTGGTGACCGGCAGGCCGGCATGCAGGGCGGAATGCAACATTTCGATGGTGGCGAACAGCGCCGGCACGTCCTCGGCCAGCAGGATCTCCAGCGCCCCCTCGTCGAGCATGGGGCGCTCGCGGATTTCCAACACCGAGGTGACGATCCAAATCCCGCCCCGACTGGGCACCGCCTTGTAGGGAGCGTTGCTCTGGCCGAGGAAACGGGCCTCGTGCCCGGTGACGCCGACACCGCCCAGCAGGTCGACCGCGAACCATTCGGCGCCGTCGGCCAGTTTCAGGCGGAACCATGCCTCGAAGGTGGCGAAGTCGGTTTGCGACAGCCGCCAGCGCACCGGGATGCGGGTGGGCGTGCCGGTGAAGCGCCGCCGCTGCCGCGCCGGTCCAGCCTCCATGTCGGTGCGGGAGGTGGCGTCCTGCGGCTCGATGGCATAGCCGTCGAAGGTCGGCAGGGGCAGCCGGGCGGGCCAGGAGAGGATGGTCATGACGGTCTCCGGGCACAGGCCCCTTGCATCCGGTGGACGGCAGCCTCATCTCTGGGCTACAATGTGGCTCAAGAGTAGGAGGTGCCCACCATGAACACTGTTGTCCGTGCCCGCATCGACGAGCACCTGAAGGACGAGGCAGCACTCGTGCTGTCGTCGATCGGCCTGACCGTGTCCGACGCCTTCCGCATGATGATGGTGCGGATCGCCACCGAGAAGCGGTTGCCGTTCGAGCCCCTGGTTCCCAATGCCGAAACCATCGCCGCGATGGAGGCCGCCCGGCGCGGCGACGTGGTCCGGGTCGGCAGCGTCAAGGATCTGATGGCGGATCTGAATGCGGACGATTAACCGCACCGGCCAGTTCAAGCGGGACTACAAGCGTGAAAAGAAGGGTCGGCATCGGGAAACCCTCGATGCCGACCTTGTCGATGTTGTCTCGAAGCTGGTGGCCGACGAGCCCCTGGAGGAGCGGCATCACGACCATGCCCTGACCGGGAACTGGAAGGATCATCGCGACTGCCATATCAAGCCCGATCTGGTCCTGATCTACCGACTCCCCGACGAAGAGACGCTCGATCTGGTGCGTCTCGGCTCGCACAGCGAACTCGGCCTGTAACCGTTACCGATACGCCCCAGCCGCCGGATTGAGCCCATAGCGATGCTCCAGCACCGGGGCCATGCCTTCGCCGCGACCGATGCGGCGGCTCATGCGGCCCTCGATCTCCTCGACGATGATGTCGAGATGGATGCGGCCATCGGCCCCCTGCGATTGCTCGGCGCGGGCCTGGGTGCCGGACGCGTTGTTGTTGACCGTGACCACCACGCCCACCGCCGGACGGGACAGCGCAGACCCCAGCAGGCGGTCGGCGTTATCCATCTGCCTGGGCGTGAAGACCCCCTCGCCCACCTTGGCGATGATGGGCCGCTCGCCCGCCACCAACCCACCGGCATGGTATTTTGGCGCACTGGCGAAGACCGAGGCGCTGTAGCGGCGGGTTTCCAGACGGTCGAGGCCGACCAGGCCGCCGGTATGGGCGATGGCGAAGTTGCCGGTGCTGGGAACCGGAACGGAGCCACCGCCGCCGCTGGCCCCAGCTGAACCGGTGCCGGAGAAGAAGCTGCCGATGCCGGCGATCAGGCCACCGAACAATCCACCGCTGGCTCCGCCGAACAAGGGCGCCACCACCGCCATCCGCCAGGCGGCGCGCAAGGCTTCCTCGGCCAGGGTGTTGAACAGGTCGCTCGCCGCCAGCTTGCCGGTGGTGGCCCATTTGACGAAGGCATCTTCGCTGGATTTCAGCATGCCGGTGACGACACGCTCGGCACCGCGGGCGGCATCGGACGAATCCTCGACATAGGCCGCCAGCGCCCGCTTGGCGCCGTCCGACCATTCCCTGGACGCCGCCAGCTTGCGCTTCTCGGCCGCCTCGACGGCGCGGGCATGGGTGTCGGCGTCGAGCGCGCCTTGGGCCAGCAGGTCGTTCAGTTCGCGCAGCGTGTCGGCGTATTCCTGCTCGGCGGTGCGGTGCTGGCGGACCAGTTCCTTGCCCCGCGTGCGGGCGTCTGCCTCCTCCTTCAGCGCCCGCTGCAATTCATCGAGCGCCTGTTTTTGGTCGAACAGGTCCCCGGCCAGGCGGGCCGCCTCTGCGCGGTCGCTGGCGGAGGCCTCCTTGGGCAGTCGCGACACCGACTGGTCGATGGCGGCCTGCCGGGGCTGCCAGGGGGCGGAAAGCTCGCGATGGAGATCGTCGAGCACCTTGCGGGTCTGCTCGGCGGCACGGAGGCGGGCCTCGGCCAGCGGCTTCTCGATAGCCTCGACCTTCCGTGCCGCTACCTGCCGCAGCAGGGCGATTTCGCGGTCGACATCGCCCGCATCGACGCCCGGCAGCGATGCCTTCTTGCGCGCACCTTCGATGTCGCGGGCCAGTTGGGTCTCGATGGCAGCGATCTTGCCGGCGGCATCGGCGGCCGCCTTGACCTTCTCCTCCTCCAGCGCCTTCAGCCGCACCGACATGGCCTCGGCATTTCGGTCGCGCTCGGCCGACAGGCGGCCGGATTCGGCGCCGGAACGCTCGGCTTCGAGCGCAGCCACCTCGGTGCGGCCCCTTTCGACCAGGGCGTCGATGTCGCGGCGGAGCAGGTCAGCCTGCCGGCGCAGCTCGGTCATGCGGCGGCCGGTGACGCCGATGCCCTGATATTCGGCGATCCGGCCTTCGACCTCGACCAGTTGCCGGCTCTTGGCCGCCACCTGGGCGGCAATGTCAGGGCCCTTCAGCAGGTCGCGGATGCCATCGACCATGCCGGTGAGGTCGTGCAGCACGCCCTGCGCGCCTCGTCCCACCGTGCTGGTGCGGGCGATTTCTTCGAGCAGGTTGCCCCAGGCGGCGGCGAGATGATGGGCGGCCCCGGTCAGACCCGCCGCTTCCGCCGCCCCCGCGCCGCCGACCTGTTGCTCAAGGGCGTCCAGGACCACCTTCTGGGCACCGGCGACATCGCCGGTTTCGACCAGCGAGCGGATCACCTCCTTCTGGGTGGCCGAGAACGACACGCCGACCCGCTTCAGCGCCGAGATGCCCTCGACCGGATCCTCCAGCGCCTTGCCCAGCTGGGTGGCCGAGGACGACAGATCCTGGCGGAACACCGCCGACAGGTCCTGGGCCAGGCGGATGGCGCGGGTGAAGGTGTCGCCCGAGACCGAGCGGAAGGTCGCCATGACGGCGGACGCATCCATCACCCCCTCGGCGGTGGCCAGAGTGCCGGTTTCCATTTCGTCGGCCAGTGCGGCCAATTGGCTGGCGGTCAGCCCCGAGGCGGCGCCGGTCGCCTTCAGCACCGCCTCCAGCCGGCGCAGCGACTGGTCGGCGGATTCCATTTCGCGCACGCCCTGCACCAGGGCGGCGCCGACGGCGCCCACCGCTCCGGCAGCGATCAGGCCGGTGCGCCCGGTGGCCGTCAGCGCATCGCCGAACAGGCCCATCCGCCCGGCCATACCCTCAACCATGCCGCGCACGCCCTGGCCGACCTCGTTGATCGCCAGCAGCGCCTTCGACGCCGGCTGAGCCGCGCGCTCGATCCGCTCCAACGCCCGGCGGCCATCCTCGCCCAATTGCATCAGGGCGCGGCGGAACACCTCGCCGTCTTCAAGGGCAAGGCGGATGGAGACGGTGCGGGCGGCAGTCATTCGTTGTCCCTCAATCGCCGGGCGCGCGCCTTTGCGCGCTTGGCTCCTCCGCTACGCTCCGGGGCGCTCAATGCGCCCGCGCTCGGACTTCGCCTCGCTCATTCACGATGTCTTTCGGCCAGGGCCTCGCGCATTCCCGCCTCCGCGAACGGCAGCAGCAGGGCCAGCGCCCGTTCGTCGAAGCCCAGTGCACGGCCGTGGGCGAGCAGGCCGGCGGTGTCGAAGCGGGCCGGGTCGGCGCGCATCAGCATCTCCCACGCCTGCCAGCCCTGTTCGGTCTGGGGCTCGTTCAGGTCGGTGGGACAGCTTCCGTCACCGGCGCAGGGGGCACCGTCGTCGCGGCACTGGCGGCAATATCCAGGCCCACCGCCGAAGTGCCATCGGCTGCGGGCCTGGAGGCGTTTCCCTCGGCGACCACCGCCTCGTGGGGCGCGGTGTAGAGGCCGACGAAGGCCTCGGCCACGCCCTGGATCAGCATCAGATCGGCGACATGGGTGTCGGACACCGCAGCCGGGTCGCCCTCGGCATCCAGCACGCCCTCCCAGTCCAGGATGGCGGCGCGGGCCAGACTTTGAGCGAACAGCAATTGCGAGAACCCCGCTACCGCGTCGTCGTCGCGAAGGTCGGGCAGGCCAGAGATGTCGCCGCCGACCGCCTTGAGGTCGGCGAACTCGCGGGCAACCGCGCGGGCCTTGCGCCAGCCCTTGATGCGGGCGGCCTCATAAATGGCGGTGGTCAGCGGGCGGACGTGAAGCCGCACGCCGAAGGGCAGATCGAGCCAATATGGCTCCTTCGGCAGGCACAGACGGATCATGGGGCGGGCCTTCAATACGAGGGGACGTCATTGATCAGGGTGACGCTGAGTAGGTAGCCGGCGACCGGGTCGCGGGCGGCGCGCCAGTCGTAGCTGGCCTGGATGCCGCCGGGGCCTTTGATCTCCTGCTTCTTCTTGGGGCAGAAGACGCGGGGCAGATGGAATCGCAGGGCATAATCAGTGCCGGGGATGGTGAAGCCGTAGAGCATCTCCACCGGGCTTTCCGCGGCGATGGCACTGGTGAGCGTGGCATCGGTGCCGAAGCGGACCTCGACCGAGCCCTCGGCGGTGGCCTCGGTCTCGTCGACGCCGTCGATCAGGCCATCGGAGCGGATGGTCTCGACCGGCTCGAGGTTGTTGGAAAAGCTGAGTCGCCCGCCGACCACATTGGCCAGCGGCGCCCCGCCGACCAGGATGCTGCCGCTGCCCTGGCTGAAGCGGCGCAGGGTGAGGCTGGCCAGCGTGCTGTCGATGGTGGTGGCGGTTTCCGTCTCGCCTTGGGCGATCACCGCGATGGTGGCGTTGGCGGGTCCCGAGCGGGCCATGTCGAAGGCGAGGCTGCCCAGCTTGGCGCCCGAGTGACGGAAGAATTTGGGTGTGGCCAGGGTCGGGTGGCCGATTTCGAGGGCCAGGCTCGGCAGCGCACCGCCCGAGGTGAAGGCATGGGTGAAGCCGGTGGCGGCATCGCCGCTGGTGGTGGGGGCGCCGAACAACCCCTTCAGCCAGAAGCCGAGGCCGCGCAGATCGAGCGGCACACCGAATTCGCCCTCGTCCTTGACCGCTTCGTAGAACGGGTCCTGGGCGTCACGTCCCTGACCCAGCAGCGGGTCGTAACCCAGCGGACGCTCGGCGCCCAGGCTGGTTTCCTTGAAGGACAGCCTGGTGTAGCCGTCGGCCGGCATGGTGCCATAGGCGGCCTCGAAGGCGGCCAGCAGGATGCAGTCGGCGCCGTAGGCGCGCGTCTTCGACATGGGACCGGTTCCTTTGTCTGAATCAGCCGAGCGGCGAGTCGGCGGTGTATTCGAGGACGACGATGACCTTGGCCCCCTTGAGGCCGGCGGCGCCGTCGATCGCCTCGGTGATGAATTCCGGCGATTCCGGCATCGCCAGATCCACCGTGCCCCCCAGCGTGGGATCGGCCGCCAGCCGGTCGCCGATGGCGGCGAGGATGCCATCCAGCATCCCGTCGCGCTCTTCCGGGGTGGCGCCCTGCACCACTACCTCGATCTCGGCCCTGCGGCTGTGGATGTAGGCGGGCGGCGACAGCAGCATGTCCGGCTCGGCGCCGCTGCCGTCGAACAAGGTGATCAGCCCGCCCGCCGGGATCTTGGCCGCCAGCGGCTCGTTGCGGCGAACGCTCGCGCCGGGGATCCCGGCAAGCAGGGTGGCCAGTGCCTTCAGGGCGGTCTCGCGGGGAGTATCAGCCATGTCCGTCCTTCCCCAGCGCCGAGACCAGTGTGGTGACCAGCCGCCGCTCGGCCGCTCCCTTGGCCCTGTTGATGTCGAGGCGTTTGCGCAAGGTCACCTGCGGATAGAGCAGGAACATGATGGCGGTGGCGGCATTGCGCCCGGTCCTGGACCTGGCGAAGCCGCCACGTTTGCCCTGCCGCGCCCGCATGTCGTCGGCCACCAGCAGCGACGGGCCGCCCCTGCGGTAAACGAAGCGGAGTGGAATGCCGAGCCGCTCCTCGACCAGCCGGGGCGTCGGGCGTTTCTTGCCGATGCGGGCCGGGCAGCCTGGTCCGGGCACCGCCAGCCAGAAGCCGTCGGCCGAGCGAATGGTGGCGCCCTCGTCGAAGGCGCGGATGATGTGCGGCGCCTTGCTCCACACCAGCCCGGCCGGGCGCAGCGAGTTCCCCGAGGACGGATAGGTCTGCGACCGCCAGGTGTTGGCCAGCCGCGAGCCAAGGCCGGCACCGGTAACCTGGGCGCGCAGGTCCAGCTTCAGCCCGTTGGTGGCTTCGCGCATGGCCGAACTGGCGGCCCGTTCGGTCGCCTTCACCTCGTCGGTTAGAACGCGGCCAAGATCGCCCCGGATGGCGGCCGAGAGTCTCATAAGCGCCTTGTCTCTTCATCCAAGATTGAATTGGGCACAGTCATTCCGCAAAATGCCTCCTTTACGGGCGGCATGTTCAGCTTATCGAGGTCTTTTGAGATGCAAGAGCGTTACCTTGGAGATTCACATGATTTTGTGAAGTACGCCTTGCTTCGATTTCTCCGGCGTACCCTCGACATGACGATTGGCGTCAACTGGTATCTGACCGAACCGGATAAAGTGGATAAGTCCGGAAACAATGATGGGGAAAAACGCCATCACATGAGCGGTGGTGAATGGAAGGCCTGGGTACCGGATCTCTTTGAACGCCTACGGCCATTCCAAGCTATTTCAAATCGCCGCATCAAAGGCATCGAAACGGTCGGCGTCTTGCCGGAGGACACTGCCTTCTACCGAGAGCACGTTGCGACCACCAACCGGCATATCTGGCATCACCACGCAAGAACTGCCCTCAAGGAGGCAGATGTGGTGTTTCTCGATCCGGACAACGGCTTCGAGGTGGATTCCATGAGCCCTCGAACCGCCCCCAAATATGCCCTGTACGACGAAGCGCTCGACTACTACAGGAACGGTCAAACTGTGGTTGGCATCCAGTTCGTTCGTCAGGCAAACATTGCCTTGAGGACACAACAAATTCGGAGGCGCCTTGAGGGAAAGGCCGACAGTGTTCCAATTCTTCGGTGCCGCATGGCGCCAACCATCCTGTTTTTCACGCTCGCTCAACCCTCGTTGACGACTCAATTGAACGGGGCGTTAACTACATTTGCTGCAAGCAGCCCGCCCATGGCGCGGCACCAGGCAGATCGTCGGATCGAGTTGATACCCTGAATGATTCACCCCGGCCTCGTGTCCAAGGTCCACACCAGCCGTTCGGCATCCAGGCGGGGTTCGCCCTGGACGACGAAACTGCCGCCGTCGTCGATGATCATGTCCCCCGCTTGGGGAGCCGGAACATCCCGTCGCCGGATCTCGAACACCGCCGTGCTGGTCTGCACAGTGATGGCCGAGAATTCCGCTTCGCGGTCGGGCCGCCGCACCAGGGCGCGCACGGGATGGCCCTGGTAGCTGACGGCGACGGCCATGTTCGGGTCGGCGAACAGGTCGTCGATGGCAGCGGCGAAGGCCGTCACGGTCAGTTACCCGAGAACAACCGCACCGCCAGACGCGGGCGCTTGTTGACCGGCAGGATGGACGCCTCGGTCTTGACGTCGATGGCGCTGCCGTCCTGGCGGGCCAACTGGCGGGCATACATGGGCACGCCCAGGGTGTTGACCGTCTCGATCAGGTTGGCCGGGGCGCCATAGGTGACGAAGGTGTCCATGGTGCCGAGCGGGAAGGCGATGCCCTCGCCGGCCGGGATCAGGGTTTCCGTCTCACCGGTGGAAAGAGTGACGGTGGCGCTGTATTCCTCGAACACCATGCCGGCGAAGGGGAAGCGGCGGCGGACGTCCTCCCTGAGCGGCTGGGCGCCGGTCGAGGAATAATACTGGTAGGCCTGCTCGACCTTGGCGTGGCCGATCAGCTTGTCGAAGAATTCCGGGCTGACCAGGGCCAGAACGCTGGTCATGGTCTCGCCCTTCAGTTCGGTCTCCACCTTGCGCAACACGTCGCGGATCTTGGCCTGGACATTGGTGGTGGCGGTGCCCAGGGTGAAATCCACCTGCTGACGGCTCAGGGCGAATTCACTGAAATAGTCGTAGAGGGTGGACCCGGAGCCGTCGCGGATGATGCCGCGGAGCGCATTGACCTCCATGAACTCGCGGGTCTGGGCATGTTTCGAGCGCATGCGAGTCAGCTTGCGCTCCATCACCGTGGCCAGAGGATCGGCGGCATCGGCGACACCGAAGCCGCGCACGCCCTGGACGTCCTGGGGCGTGATGGAATCATCGTGGGGAATCCACGGCACCGTGAACGAGCGCATGCTCCGGGCATCGCGGTTGGCGACGGTGGCGGGGCCGCCCAGGGGCACGGTCGGCAGCAGGTTGAGGACACCCTCGGCCTGCTCGATGATGACGCTGCGCTGGGTCACGCCCTCGAAGCGGAACAGCCCCATCTGGCCGAGCCGGGTGTAGAGGTTGGGCAGGATGTTGATGGCCTGGGTCATCTCGGCGAGCGAATAGCCGCCCGCGTCGAAGGGGTTGATGATGGCGTTCATGGGAAAGGCTCCGATCAGACGGTGGCGCGGGCAACCAGACCCACAGTGGCAAGCTGGACAATTTTGGCGGCCCGTTCGGCGGGCTGGTCGACCGAGGCTTCGAAAATCAGAGCGCCATCGGCCAGGATGACCGGGCCACGGGCGGCGATCAGGCCGGTGGCCACGCCATCGGTGGCGTCCACCGCTTCCAACAGCACGGCGATGGCGGTTTCCGCCCCTTGGTCACCGACCACCTCGGCGGCGGGCGACAGGCGGTATTCGCCGCTGGCGGTGATGCGGCCCAGCACGGAGCCGAGGCGATAGGACGTGCCCGCCTTCAAGGTGACGGTCTCGCGGGTGTAGCTGGCGTTCAGTTCGAACTTCAGCAGATCGCCCAGGGTGGGCGAAGCGGTCAGCACAGGCATGGCAGCGTGTCCTTATTTCCGGGCGGCGGCTTCGCGGGCACGCCGGACGATGGGGCTTTCGGTTTCGGACTTGGGGGCGGCTCCCGCCGGAGCGGCGGCCACCACGTCGGTGGCCTCGGAGCGCTCGGCCAGTTGCTCCAGCACGGTGCGACGCAGCGCCTCGGGGCGGATGCCCTTGGCCATGGCCTCGGCGGGATCGATGGTCACGCCCAGGCGGGCTGCCTGGGCGGCGATGGCGCTGATTTCGGAATATTCGGCGCGCAGGCGCTGTTCCACCTGGGCGGTTACTGCGCCGGGCACCGGAACAATGGCTCCCGGAGTGGAGCGTTCGGTTTCGATGACGGGGATGTCCCCCGCTTGCTCGGACATGGTGGTCTCCTTGGGTTTGGACAGGACGGGGGAACGGATAGAGGAACGCGCCAGGGTGGCGCCGAGATCGGCGAGGGCGACGCGGAGCGTGCCGACCTTGTCGGCCAGCCCGGCGGCCACTGCCTGATCGCCGCGATAGACGGTGGCCTCGGTGGAGCGGATCGCCTCGGGCGGCTGCTTGCGGCATTTGGCCACCAGGGCGACGAACTTCCCGTAGAGGGCATCCACATCGGCCTGAAGACCGGCACGGGCAGAGTCGGACAGCGGCTGGTGGGGATTGCCATCCACCTTGCAGGCCCCGGCATGGACGAAACTCCAGGCCAGCCCCGCCTGGGCATCTGCCCCCGATTCGTCGCGGTGGACAGCTACCACGCCGATGGAGCCGACCTCGCCGGTCTGGGTGACGTAGAGGCGGTCGGCGGTGCAGGCGATGGCATAGGCCGCCGATAGCGCCGCCTCGTCCGCCACCGCCCAGATCGGCTTGCCGCACTGGCTGCGGATGGCCTGGATGTGGTCGACCAGATCGAACAACCCGCCCACCTCGCCACCGGAGGAGTCCACGTCCAGCAGAATGGCGCGAACGCCGGGATCGGTGGCTGCCGCCTCGATGGCATCGGCGATGTCGCCATAACCGGTCAAGCCGCTGGCGGCGCCGAGATAGCCGGAGCGGGCCACCAGGGTTCCCACCACCGGCACGATGGCGATGCCGTCGGGCGTCACCGCCACATCGGCGGATGGAGCCGTATCACCGTCGAAGGAGATGGACTGCCCAGCCAGCCGGGGGCCGAGAGCACCCAGGATCACATCCAGCTTACTGCGGGCGACCAGCAGCGGCGTCCCGTACAGACGAGCCGCGAGATGGGGCAAATCGTGCATGTCCGTCCTTACGATGTCGGTGGGGGCAACAAGAGCGGTGGCGGATCGGAACCGAAGGTCAGCCCCAACCGCTGTTCCCGTTCCCGGTCGGTGGCAATCTCGGCATCGACCTGTTCGGCGTCGTAGCCACGCTCGGCCAGTGCTTGCGTCCTGCTTTTCAGACCCGCCCCGATCTGCTCGATCTCGGCCTTGGCGTCCTTCAGCGGATCGACCCAGTCCCATTTCGGCGGCAGCCAGGAGCAGGCGATGAAGCTGGCGCGTTTGCGCTCGTAGCCGGGAATGTCGAGCGCCCCGGACAGCACCGCCACATCCAGCCAGCGCTGCCACACTTTCCTGCACATCTGGTGGACCATCACCGAGTGCTGCCATGCCTCGACCCGGCGGCGGAATTCCAGCAGCGCCATGCGCGAGTTGGAGTAGTTGGCCTTCAGCATGTCGTTGGACAAATAGGCGTAAGGGATGCCGGTGGCGGCCGAGATCTGCAGCAGCGTCCGATACTCGAATGGCTCATACGATCCGCCCACATCGGCGGGGGCCGAGGTCTGGATCTGCTCGCCCGGCTCCAAGGGCACCACCTGGCCGGGCTGGACCTCGACGATGCGGTCGCCGGAACCATCGTCGGCTGGGGTCACATCGATAATATCGGTTGGTGCCGGCGAGATGACGAACATCGCGTACATGGCCGCGATCTTCTTGCGCTCAAGTTCTGCGTCATCGTACTGGTCGAGCAGGAACAGCTTGACGATGGCCGGGGCCAGCCGGGACACGCCCCGAAGCTGGCCGGATTCCACCGGGTCGATGACATGGATGATTTCGGCGGCCGGAACACGCACCATTTCGCCGACCATGCCGGGATCGGTGAGATCGCCGGGATGGCGGCGCAGGAACCAATATGCCGCCCGCCGCCCGATGCGATCAAACTCGATGCCCTGACGGATCACGTTGCCGTTGGGAAGAACCTCGGTTCGGGTCAGGGGCAGCATCTCGGACGGCAGCATCTGAAGCTGCAACGGCACCGTCAGGCCGTCTTCCGGGCGACGCGGGCGTAGGCGGAAGAACACTTCCCCGGCGATAAACACCTCGCGGGCGGCCCGGCGCTGCTGGCCGAAGAAATCGGTCAGCTCCTCGGCATCGGATTCGTCGGTCCAGGCCAGCCAAAGCTGCTGCACCAGGGTCTTCAGATCCTTGTCAGCGATCAGGGACGACGGCTTGATGCCGGTACCGACGGCGTTTCCGGTCCAGCTCTCAGCGGCATTGAGGGCATAGCCGTTGTTGCGCACCAAATAGCGGGCTCGCGCCGTGATGTCGGAACCGGCAGCAGCGATCAGGGTGTTGACGTGGGCGCGGCTGGGCTGGAAGCCCTTGAGCCGGCGGCTGCCCTGGGCGGCCTCGAAGCCGCCGATCAGGGCGCCGAGGCGACGGCGGAAACTCCCCAGCATGGTCACAGCCCCTTGGTGGCGACGGCGAGGATGCGCCGACGGGGCTTCCTGCCCTCCAGCATGGCGATACGGCGGTCGAGATCGGCCAGAACATGGTTGGCCTGGGTCAGGTCGTATTGGACGGTGCGGTCGCCGACGGTGACGCGAGCCACCAGTGAGTTACGCCGCGCCAGCACCCGCTCGCGCTCAGCCTTCATCTCGTCGAGAGTCATGATCAGTTCAGTCCACTGAATTTGATGATCCGCCGGGGTCGGCGAGCGATCCGGCGGATCTGCCCGGCCTCCGGGTCACTGGCAGAGGCAAAGTCCGTGGCCGCCACCTGCTTCTCGAGATCCCGCCATTTAGCCTCTGACCAGCGATCGGCACCGACGATCCAGGCGGCGGCGCGGGCATAGACCCGACAATCCAGCGCCTCGTTGCGCTCGCGCAGCTTCTGCCATTCCAGCTTGGTGAAGCCGCGCCGGTTTTTGACCGTCACCAGTTGCTCGGCGACGAACTGCTTGCACCACTCCGAGTCTGCCCACGATGGCAGATGCACCGTTCCGGCCGGGAAACGGATTCCCTCGGCCAGTTCCTCGTCGGTGGGCCGCTCCAGGCGCAAGTACCGGTAGGTCTCCGACTTGAAGGTGGACACCGCCACCGTCCAGAGGCGGGCACCACGGCGAATCTTCTTGCCGCCCTCGGTGGCGTCCACATAAGTCGGGCCGGAGACCGGGCTGGAGCGGTTGAAGCCCTCGACGCCCTTGACCGGCGACACGCTGGCGACGCCCATTTTGCGGCCCCAGGTGTAGACCGCCGAAGCCTCGTAGCCGGAGTCGATGGCGAGACGGGCGATCTTCAGGGCGGCACCGTTGGCATGTTGCCAGGTCTTCGCCAGCACCTGCTCCAACGCAGTCCAGGTTTCGGCCTTCTCGGGACCGCCGTCGATGACGATGTGGTCTACCAGCCAGCTTTCCAGGTTGCGGCCCCAGGCCCAGACATCGATCTCGACGCGGTCCTTCTGGACATCGGCCCCGGCGGTGAGGAACAGGGCGCCTTCCGGCACACTGCCATTGGCCCAGGTTTCGCGACGATCGTAGAGCCGCTGCCAGTCGGGGGCCTCGCCGGATTCGGTCCAGGTTTCGCCGAGCACGGTGTTCTTGAACACCCGCAGCGCATCGTCATTTCCTTGTGCCGCTTCCCACAGGCGGACGATGTCGCGCCACGACTGCCAGCCCGGCGGCGAATACAGCGCCGAGATGTGAAAGCCGATGGTACCGGGATCAGTGCCCGTGGCCGTCGCCCGCCAAACGCCTGCTGCCAGCATGGCGCCTTTGTGGTGCTCGGCGATCTCCTGGTCACAGGATTCGCAGTGATAGCGCACCGTCTCGGGGCGGCCCTTGTCCCAGCGTAGCCGCTCGAATTTCAGCCACTGCATGGTCCCGCAATGGGGGCACGGCACGAAGAAGCGGCGTTGGTCGCTGGCCTCGTATTCCCGCTCGATGCGCGACATGCCCCGGATGGTCGGGGTCGAGGCCAGGAACACTTTTCGGCGATGGGCGAAGGTCAGCGAGCGGGCCTCGGCCAGACCGACCGGATCGCCTTCGTCGTCGGCGGAAGCCGGATAGGCGTCGACCTCGTCGAGGAACAGGTAACGGGCCGGCATGGAGCGCAGGCCCACCGCGCTGTTGGCCCCGGTCAGCACCAGGGTGCCGCCGGGAAAATCCTTCGACAGCATGGTATTGCCCGCGTCACGCGACCGGGCCGGTTTGACCCGATCGCGGATAGCCGGGCTTTCCTCGATCAGCGGGTCGATGCGCTGGCGAGACGCCCGTTTCGCCATCTCCACTGTCGGCTGGACGCACAGCATTGGCCCCGGCGCATGGTGGATGACGAAACCGATGAAGCAGCACCCGGCTTCGGTCGCCCCCACCTGGGCCGCCTTCATGAACACCACCCGCTGTACCGGATTGGTAGGCGACAGCGCGTCCATGATGTCGCGCATATAGGGCGTGCGAGCGGTTCGGTACCGGCCCGGTTCGGCCGAGGCCCGGCTCGACAGCATGCGGTGCTGATCGGCCCATTCCGAGACGGTCAGGGCCGGATCGGGACGCAATCCATCGCGCCACGCCTGGAGCAGGACGGCCAGCGTCATCGCCGACATCACCGCCCAGACTGGCGACAGGAGCGCGGCATGACCGCCGACATCCGGATCGACACCCTGACCATCCGTGTGCCGCTGACTCTGCGGCGATATGGCGGCCGCAAGCTGGTGATCGTGCCTGAGGGCGACGGCGTGCCGGTGCGCGCCAAACCCACCCCCGACGACACGCTGCTGAAGGCGCTGGCCCGTGCCCACCGCTGGAAGCGCATGCTTGAATCCGGGAAGGTGGCATCCCTGAACGAATTGTCCGAAGCCGAGAAGATCAATCCGTCTTACCTGACACGCATCTACCGCCTGACCTTGCTGGCCCCCGACATCGTCGAAACCATCCTCGATGGACGCCAGCCGCGGACAATCCAGCTTGCCAACCTGATGGACGACATGCCGGTGGAATGGGACCGGCAGCGGGAAAGGTACGGGATCACGGCGCGGTGACCGGGGGCGCGAATCCCGGCGCGACCATGCATATTGACAAAAGAACGAAATAGAAACACCCTGCGGTAGTCGCCCTTGCCGCAGGAATACCGCCATGGCCCTCGAAACCTTGTTCATCTGCCAGCCGTACATCCTCGGCAAAAGGGGTGGACTGAAACCTCAGCCCCCCATTTCCTACAAGACCGAGCCACAGGCCCTGCAACGCGCCAGCCGCATGATGGAGGGTGGCAGCGTTGCCGGCGTGGATGTCGTCCGTCAGACCGCCGACCCTGAAATGGGCGATTACGACGAGCCTGAATTTCTGCAGCGTCTGGGGTCTGTGCCGAAGGCCGAAAACTGAATTGTGCTTGGCCATCCTGGCTTTGTCGGCTGGGTAGTAATTGTGTGCAAATGTTCACGGACGAGCGGGCGGATGCGGTGTAGACATCAGCCGTCGTCAAGAATAGCAGACCTTGGGAGGGGCAAATGCGGGCGCAAGACTTCGGGCTTGATCGGTGGATATGGGAGCCGTCGCTGGACGATCTCCTCGACGATCCAACCATGCATGCCTTTCTGCGGCGGGATCGCCTTTCCGTCGATCATGTGCGGACCCTCGTCAGGGAAGTCAGGCAGCGTCTCGCCCGCGCGGCGTGAAGGCGGCCGGGGTGTAAGCCATGCCCGGCGACCGGCAGATGCGGGCCGTGCAACTGGCCGACCTGATGGACGACATGCCGGTGGAATGGAACCAGCAGCGGGAGATGTTCGGGGTGGCACGTTGAGCTTCTTCCTGGCGTCGGTCTCGAAGTGCCGGACATGATCCACAGTCGGCATGGCAGACGTTGCCGATGACTGGCGGCTGCCGGGGGCACAGCGGCCACCCACCGCGCCCCACCCAACCGGCCCTTTGTGACCCACTGCGGCCCCACAAGAGCCATTCCAATGAAATAGCCAGTCGGCTATCATTTGTGGATAATTTTTGTTGGACATGCGTGTCGACAAATCGCGCACCACATCTCAAGCAGGCGATGCCATGATCCATGTAAATAGCCAATTGGAAGCGATACGCAGCCGTTTGACAGACAACATCCTAATGATATTGGCGATTTTTGCGCCAATTACCACTGCAGCGAGCGTTTCGAGGTTTACTATAATTGGATTTTTGCCCGTAATGATGCTGCAGATTATTTTGTCTACGTACTTGTGTGCACTATATTATTTTAGAAATAAATTATCAGCAATGACAAAAGCGCTTTCAATGTCATTGGTACTAATAATGGTTGGACTTGGAAGTGTTCTGCAATTTGGCATTCTATCTCCGGCATATACCTTTTTTAATACAGGAGTCTGCATTGCGGCAATTATGATAGGAATGCGAACGGGCTTGATATTGCTGTCATTTGTTGTCTTGTCACTATTTGGCGCTGGCATAAGCATGTATGCCTTTGGCACGGCTCCATCGTTTGATGTCGCAGCCTATCTAATTGCGCCCCAAACTTGGCTTACGGTGGCCCTTGCAGTTGCGATGTGCGTTGGTTTAATGCTTTATGCCATCCAGGCCTATAATAGATCTATTGTAGAGGCGTTAGACTTAGCCATTAATACGGAAACAATTCTCCTTAAGAGAACTTCTGAACTTGAAGAAATGCAGGTAGATAGAGATCTGGTCTTTGCGGACTTACAGAGTAGTGAAGAGTTCAAAACAGTCATTTTAAATTCTGTGCAATCAGAAATTGCTGTGCTTGATGGTCATGGCATCATTGTATCTGTTAATGAAGCTTGGCGAAAATTTGCATTGGAAAATACTTGCGAGGGCGAGCAGCCTCTGCCTAATGCTGGAATTGGGGCCAGCTATTTGGGTATCTGCCGGGCGGGGGACGGCTCAGAAAAGGAGGGTGCTTTAGAAGCGCATAACGGCATCATGGCCGTTTTGAGTGGCAGCTTGCCGATATTCAGTATGGAATATCCCTGCCACTCAAATACGGAGCAGCGTTGGTTCGCGATGACGGTAGCCCCTCTGTGGCACAGAAAGATAAGAGGTGTCGTTATTACGCACACCAATATCACTAATCTAAGGCAAGCCATTTCTGATAGAGAGCAGGCTTTTTCTGACATTCAAATAAGCGAAGCACGCTTGAGAACCATCTTTGACGCAAGTCCAGATGCACTGCTAATTAGCGATGCGCAGGGGGCAATTACCATGGCCAATAGCCGCGTTGAAGAGGTGTTGGGCTATATGGCGGAGGACTTAATCGGCCAATCGATTGAGGCTCTGGTTCCCAAGAGTGTCAACAGCGCCCACTCGGAACATCGGTCTGCTTATATAGAGGCTCCAGATAGAAGGCTTATGTTGGGAGGCCGCACAATTAAGGCTTTACGAAAGGATGGATCAGAATGTGAAGTAGAAATAAATTTAAGCCGGGTTGATACAGATCAAGGAGTAATGATTGCGAGTGCATTGCGCGATATCAGTGAGCGTCGGAGAGCAGAAGGGAAGATTGCTGAATTATCGTTCTTTGACCACTTGACCGGCCTACCAAATCGCACATTGCTGATGGACCGGATGAAGTTGGCAATGACGGCCAGTTATCGCGATGGCAAACATTGTGCCCTGCTTTTCATTGACCTCGATAACTTCAAGGCACTTAACGAAACGCTTGGCCATGAGATCGGCGACCAATTACTGAGAGACATAGCGCCTAGGCTTGTAGCAAGTGTTCGTGAAGACGATACAGTGGCCCGGCTTGGTGGAGATGAGTTTTTGGTGCTGTTGGTTGATCTGGCCAGAACAGAATCTGAAGCTGCCAATCAGGTTGAAGCCATAGGTTTAAAAATTATAGAAGCCCTGAGCCAGCCATACTCCCTCAACAATCAGCACTATGTATGTACACCGAGTATCGGTGCCACATTGTTTTTTGGGCATGTGGTGGCCGATGATCTTTTGAAGCAGTCAGACCTTGCCATGTATAAGGCTAAAGCTGAGGGCGGGGCATCAATTCACTTTTTTGACCCAAAAATGGAAGAAGCCGTTATCAAGAGGGCGAAGATCGAAGCCGACCTTCGTCAGGGCTTAATTAAAAAGCAATTCCTGCTGCACTATCAACCTCAGATTTTTTCCAATGGGCGAATGACTGGCGTTGAAGCGCTGGTGCGGTGGCGGCATCCCGTACGAGGATTGGTGCCCCCTTCAGATTTCATTCCTTTGGCTGAAGAAACGGGCTTGATCCTACAATTAGGGAATTGGGTTTTAGAGGCCGCCTGTAAGCAATTGGCGGAATGGGCGACACGCCCTGAATTGGCCGATCTTACTGTTGCCGTTAATGTCAGCGTACAGCAGTTTCATCAGCCTGAATTTGTTGATCATATTCAAGAAGTTATTAGAGTAACTGGCGCAAATCCTGAGCGACTAAAGCTTGAATTGACTGAAAGTATGCTGGCTGAAAATGTGCAAGACATTATCAAAAAAATGTTTGCCCTGAAGGCTGATGGTATTGGATTTTCTCTTGATGACTTTGGTACAGGCTATTCATCGTTGTCATACCTGAAGCAGCTTCCGCTGGATCAGTTAAAAATTGACCAATCGTTTGTCCGCGATGTGCTAACAGACCCAAGTGATGCGACCATCGCCAAGACCATTGTCAATCTGGCCCAAAGCCTTGGCTTGAGCGTCATAGCCGAGGGCGTTGAAACAGAAGCGCAGAGAAATTTCTTGGAAACATCTGGCTGCCATTCCTGTCAGGGCTATTTCTTTAGTCGCCCATTGCCAATAGAGGAGTTTGAGGAATATGCGAGACGTTGCTGGTCTTAATGGCTGGTTTTGGCACAACGGGAGCGCAGAAACCGTTCTCGCCGAATGGCGGGTATATGGGGGCAAGCGGTCAGCCTCAGCACCGGGGCCAACCTGCCGAGGCTGAGCCAATTCTGTCAATGGGCGGGACAGGAATACTCAGAGGCTGGCGCCCGCAGCCGTCGCGTTGCTGAACCCGCCTCGTCCATTAGCCTTTGCGGCGTACATTGCCTTGTCCGCCTGTTGGATCAAGGTGTCGGGATCGGTGCCGTCGCCTGGAAATACCGCCACGCCGATGCTGGCGCCAATTTCGATTTGTTGATCCTCGATCGTGTAGGGCAGGCCGATAGCGGTAATGATGTTGTCGGCGACCATGGCGGTGGACTCCGGGGATGAGACTGCTTCAAGCACCACCAGAAACTCGTCGCCGCCAAGCCGGGCGACAACATCCGAACCTCTAACACAAGATTTCAGGCGGACGGCGACCTCAACCAGGAGCCGATCGCCGATTTGGTGCCCAAGAGTGTCGTTGACGGGTTTGAAGTGGTCCAAATCGACGAACAACACTGCCAGCTGCCGCCGCTCCTCCGAGGCTTTCTCAATTATCCGTTCAAGTTTGTGAATGAGGTGGCGGCGGTTGGGCAGGTCTGTCAGCGGATCAAAATTGGCCTCGCGGCTAACCTCAGCCATCTGGGCCGACGAGGGCAGGCCGATCGCCTTGGGCACTAACCTGATCAGAATGATCAGGGCCGGTAGTGACGCCGCCGCTGTAACCGCCTTGAGAAGCCCCTGCTCGACGTAGACGGGACGCCACAGCACGACAATGTCGACGATGTGGGTCAGTCCACACAGAAAAAAGACCACGAACAGAGCATTAAATAGGGCGGCAGACCCCATGTCAGGGCGGCGTCTGCCGAATTGGAATATTAAAAAGCCGACTGCCATGTAGCAAACGCCCGTGACTGCGTCTGAAACGGCATGGAGCTCCAACAACCCAGGCGCCCACGACAAGCAGAAGCCATGAGGAGCAAAACTCGACGGATCGAACCATCCTGAGAAGACGCCCATCGCCAGAAACCCCGTCAGATTATCGGGTCCAGTCTGGCATCGGCGCTACAATTAGACCAATGGTAATTGCTGGGTCGATCTGATCGACGAAGACTGTCGCCATCGACGGAATTTGGCACAAGTGGGACGACGGATATCTATCTAAGGGTAGAGCGGTCAGGCAGCACCAGAGTCAATCCGCTGGAACTGACCCATCGCTGACGGTCAATGTTCTGTCGAAGACTGCGGGCCATGTAGCATTTAGTTTGGAATGATCACCTCGTCCGCACCCATGATACCACGGGCCTTTCCGCTCATCTTGGCTTGATACATGCGGGCGTCGGCAAGCTCAATCAGTGCAGGCCAGTCTTGGGCGCTGTCAGCGATGCGTTCGGCGACGCCGATGCTCGCCGTAACTGGGCCGCCGTCCGGGCGGGTGCCTAGCCACTCGTTTACAATTCGCTGGATGGCGATTCGCTGGCCTTCGGCGGAGGCGCTACCTAGGATAACCACAAACTCCTCGCCGCCCCAACGGATGATGGCGTCCGAGCTACGCAGCAGCCGGGTAAGGTTGGTGACCGCGTTCTTGAGCACCCAGTCCCCGGCCTCATGACCATGGGCATCGTTCACGCTCTTGAAGTTGTCTAGATCGATGAAGGCCACGGCGAAAGGAGCGTCCCGCTGGCACGACAGTCGGAAATGCGTGTCGACGATCTCGTTGCCGCTGTGGCGCGTGAAGACATTGGTGAGCGGATCGTGGCTGGCGCGCTGGAGTAGGCTGATCATGTAGTGGAGCTGGATCATGCTCTCCAGAAGATAGACTCCCAAGATCATGCCCAGCACCCACATGGTGGACAACTGACCAACCCAGTCGATCCCGTTGGCCAGAACCGGGCCGAGCGTCGCCGCCACGATCACAGGCAGTGCGTATGACAGTCCCTCGGCAACGGTCAGGGGCATTACCCCCAGACCGGCGACGATGATGATCGGCAGGGCGGCATAGAGGCGCGCATCGATTGCGGCCGCATCATCAAGCGGCAGTCCCGACAGCGAGAACTGCGCCGCCAGAAAAAGAGCCAACGGCAACGCCAGAAGAACCCCCAGCAATGACAAGGCCCGCGCCAGCGTCACTCCGCGATGGGCTGCGACGGCGAGTACGATGAACACGAGCGAAGCGACCAACCTCAACCCGGCCAGCCAGCCCCAGCTTGGCCAAGGCAACACAAGTCTATCGAGGGCGATCCATGCCAGGGTCAGAAGGGAGAAGGCGCCAGCAACTATTCGAATACGTGAGGCAATGGTCTCGGCTCGATGGCGCGTCAGGTAAGGAGGATGGTCAGATGAAATGATCAATTGCCTGACACGGGCGAAACCGATGTCGCGGATTATTGAGGAAAGGCGCTGGCGGAGATTGATCATCCGAGCAGCCTACGCGAGCCTCGTTTTACGATCAATGGAATGGCAAGGGGGGGCGAGGGCGGAAGGTTGCCGTAGCCAAATTAGTCCAAAGAGGCTTGTCTTGCCACTGTCAGAGACTATTTTCTGATTGCTAAGGATCGCAAATTTTCCGCCCTGTAAATCGGAAGAGTTTTGTAGTGAGCTGCAATATGAAAACAAAAGCTGTTCTCGAGACAGAAAATTTGGTGCTGATTAAGGAGATCGATGCGCTGCGTCTTCTGCTTGCTCAAAGCGGGTCATCGCCTAAAGGTGGCGACGATGAGATTCTGCACGACCTACAAGTCCATCAGGAAGAGCTGCGATCCCAAAACGAAGAGCTCCAACAGGCTCAAGAACGCATTGAAGGGATTAGCGCGCAAAATCGCGACCTCTTCGATTACTCACCTGTTGGATATTTTGTCATCAACGAAGGCTTTGCTGTGATTGATGCAAATATTTCCGGCATGAAAATGCTCAATAAGGACAAGGCTAGAGTCGCCGGAAAGCCATTTATGCTCTTCGTTGATAAAAAAAGTCGCAAGGAACTCGATAGCCATTTTCTGCGGACAAAAATTACCGGACGATCATTGACTGAGATATGGCTTTCCCCAGATCAGCGCCCTGCGTTCCCTGTAATTCTGGAAAGCGTCAAGCTTGGAAATGAATGGGGAAGTGGGTGGCGATGCCTGACCATAGCCTTGGACATCACGGAACGGAAGAAGGCAGAGGTTGCCGAAAAGAGCCATTCCTTTGACCTGGAAAGGGCGCGGGATCGGCTCGCTCTCATCATAGACTGTATGTCACAGCATATTGCCGTTCTGGATTGCCAAGGACGCATTGCCATGGTCAACAAGGCATGGCGCAATTTCTCAGTGGCTAATAATGGGCCGCACAACTTCTGCATTGGTGACTTTTACGGATCGGTGTGTGGAGGAGAGGATTCTAGTGAATGCCCTACTGAGCTGACGCCTCAAGCAATTTTGGACGTTATAAATGGGCTTTCGTTAGGAATTTCTCTGGAATACCCATGTCACTCTCCAACTGAAAAGCGTTGGTTCAGGCTGGACATTTCCCCAATTACAGGCCCAGAGCCCGGGGCTGTCGTTTCTCATGCAAATATTACAGCCAGAAAGTTGACGGAAATCCAATTGCAAGAAAGCAAGCTTGCCGCCGAAGCCGCGAACCGGGCTAAGTCGGATTTCCTGTCCAACATGAGTCACGAGCTGCGGACGCCCTTGAACGCCGTCCTTGGTTTCGCAGAGGTGTTGCTCGCGGGTTATGGCTCACCCTTGACCGACAAGCAGCGAGGATACGTTGATCACATCCTGGCTGGCGGCTCCCATCTGCTCGACCTCATCAACGAAGTGCTCGATCTGGCTAAGGTTGAGGCCGGGGCCATGACGCAGGAGGTGACGGCAGTCCATCTTGGGTCGGTGATCGATGAATGCGTGTCACTTTCGACCCCCATCTTTGCCAAATACGAGGTTACACCGGTCAATGAGGCCGCTGAGTGTAATGCGACGATCCTGGCCGATCCTCAGCGTACCAAGCAATTGATCCTCAACCTGCTCTCCAATGCCGCCAAGTACAACCGACGTGGTGGCACGGTGACCATCTCGTGCGAAACCATCGAGGACGGCTTTCACAGGTTGATCATCGCCGATACCGGCAAGGGTATTCCCGACAATATGCAGGATCAGATGTTCAAGCCTTTCAATCGGCTTGGGGCCGATGCAACCGCGACTGAGGGCACTGGTATCGGCCTCGCCTTAACCAAAAGCATCATTGAGGCCATGGGCGGGCGCATTGGCTTTTCCAGCGTGGCTGATAAAGGCTCGTGCTTCTGGTTGGACTTCCCGTTGTGTGACGACAAGGTAGAGCCCCCCCCCGCCGCCGATAGCGGGCCAAATCTCCATTACTGCTTCGAGGATCGTCTCGTTCTCTACATCGAGGATAATGTGTTCAATATGCGCCTGATGGAGGCCCTGTTCGAGCAACTCGCCCCCATGCGGTTGATCACCGCCACCAATGCGGAAGATGGACTGATCCTGGCACGTAGCAGTCAGCCCGATGTGATTCTACTCGACATCAATCTCCCTGGCATAAACGGCTTTGAGGCCGTCGCCCGGCTCAAGCATGATGCCTTGATCCGCCATATCCCCGTGGTTGGCCTCAGCGCCGATGCCACCAGCGCAACCGCCGAGCGGGCGCTGAACAGCGGTTTTGTCGATTACCTCACCAAGCCGGTCAATCTATCCGAGCTTATCCGCACCTTGTCCCGTGCGATGGAGGCCAAGTTTGTCACTCATGAATGATGTCCTTCAAGCCTCCCGCATCCTGATCGTCGATGACGAACCGGCCAATGTGGCGGTTCTGCAAGCCATGCTGGTTGGGGAAGGCTACACCAATCTGATTTCCACCGGTGATCCACGTGAGGTGGTCGGCCTCCACCAGTCCCACGACTTCGATATCATCCTGCTTGATGTTCGCATGCCGCATATGAGCGGCATCGAAGTGTTGGAGAAACTCGCCGCCACTTTGGAGGAGGGCGACTGGCTCCCGGTACTGGTGCTGACCGCCCAGACCGACGATGAGACAAGGTTCCAGGCGCTGACGGCTGGGGCCCGTGACTTCGTCAACAAGCCGTTCAAGCGGTGGGAGGTGATGCTGCGAATCCGCAACATGCTAGAGACACGGCATTTCTTCAAGCGGCAGCGGCTACGTGCTGACGAGTTGGAGGAGATCGTCCACGAGCGCACAAGAGATGTGCGCGTGGCCCAGCTACAGATCATTGAACGCCTCGGTCTGGCTGGGGAGTACCGCGACGAAGAAACGGGTATGCATGTGATGCGCATGAGTCACTCGTGCAAAATGCTGGCATTGGCTGCTGGTATGGGGGCTGCGCGGGCGGAGTTGATCCTTTACGCAACGCCGATGCACGATGTCGGTAAGATCGGTATCCCCGACAAAATTCTACTCAAGCCCGGTCGGCATGACCCCGACGAACGAAAGATTATGGAGACGCATGTTTCGATAGGAGCCAAAATTATTGGCGAGCACAAATCTGAATTACTCATGATGGCCCGCAATGTGGCGTTGTGCCATCACGAGAAATGGGATGGCAGCGGCTATCCTCAGGGTCTCAAGGGTGAGGATATCCCCATAGAGGCCCGTATTGCCGCCATCTGCGACGTGTTCGACGCCCTGACTTCGTCAAGACCCTACAAGGAAGCCTGGCCGCTGGAAAAGGCGGTTGCCCTAGTAAAGGATCAGTCCGGCAAGCACTTTGATCCAAGGCTCGTAGAGATGTTTCTCGGCATATTGCCCGAAATCGTTGCACTAAGGGAGCAGTTTCATGAAGGTTAAGCCCAGGCGCGCTGTTATCGTCGAGGATAATGCCCAGATGAGAGAACTGATCCATATGGTTTTAGGGGCTCTCGGCATTACGGAGATCGTCTCGGCTGCCAATGGTGCCGAGGCCATTTCCGCCCTCCAGGCTGGCGGGGCAGACATCGTCTTCATGGACTGGCAGATGGATGTAATGGACGGACTGGAATGCACCCGTCGAATCCGAGCAGGTGTAGACGGGATCGATCCGAAAACGGTTATCGTTCTGGTAACTGGGATGGTCGGTGAGAAGAATGCCGAGACGGCTTATGCTGCGGGAGTCGATCTATTTCTCGAGAAGCCAGTCTCCGTGAAAATTCTGCACACTGGCGTGGAGAAGGTGCTTGGCCGTGCCTGATGCGGATGGCTCTTTCTGGGCCAGGACGGCTGTTGACCGTCCATTCCACTCCCAGACTCCAGCCCGCGCCAATAATAACAGCGAAAAGGTCAACAGCTTTTGGCGTCACAACGCCTTGAATTACTTGCAACTTTAAATCCCGTACCGTTTGGCGGCAGTCAACAGCTTCCAGAGAAACAGGGCGGGAGAGAAGATAAAATTGGTTAAAAATGCGCCGTCATAAGACCAGAAGGTCAACAGCTACTGGCCGCAAACGGCGCAGAGCCTTGGGCTTTCGCCCAAGGCTCTATGCGTCAGAGAATCTATTCTTTGAAAGTAGTGGCGGAGGGAGCGGGATTCGAACCCGCGCTAAGGGTTAACCCCCTAGGACGGTTTAGCAAACCGTTGGTTTCAGCCACTCACCCATCCCTCCGCAGGAATGATTCTCAGTGGGGTCGCTAACACCCCCGTGGCTGAAGGCACGTTTCTAGCGACTTGTGACGCTTTGGTCAACCGGGAACCGACATCCCTCTTTCAACAGCCGGGCGTTCACTCATGGTTTCCATCCAACGGGCGACGTGCGGGAACGCGTTCAGGTCGATGCCCTGCCAGTCGGCACGTTGGCACCACGGGTAGATGGCCATGTCGGCGATGGAATATTCACCGGCCACGAAGTCGCTTTGCCCCAGCCGCGTGTTCAGCACGCCGTACAGTCGTTTGGTTTCCTTGGAATAGCGTTCGATGGCATAGGGGATCGGTTCGGGGGCGAATTTGCGGAAATGGTGGGTTTGGCCGAACATCGGGCCGATGCCGCCCATCTGGAACATCAGCCATTGCAGGGTTTCAGAGCGCCCACGCGCATCGGCGGGCAGGAACCTGCCGGTCTTTCCCGCCAGATAGATCAGGATCGCCCCCGATTCAAACAGCGAGAACGGGGTGCCGCCGGGGCCGTCCTGGTCGATGATCGCCGGGATCTTGGAATTGGGATTGATGGCGATGAAATCCGGGCTGAACTGGTCGCCCTTCATGATGTCGATGGGGTGGACGCGATATGGCAGGCCGCATTCTTCCAGCATGATGGAAACCTTGCGGCCATTGGGCGTGCCCCAGGTGTACAGGTCGATCATCTTCGTCTCCGCTGTGGTCGCCTCCTTACATAGGGTGACGGATGGGTGTTGACGAGCCCCGGTCGGCTCTGGCATCGTCGTTGTCATGATTACTCGGACTTTCGCCCTGCTGCTGCTTACCGGCCCGGTGTCGTAACTCGACGCCGGGATACGTGTTGGCTGTTGTGCATTTGGGTTTTTCCGAGGGTGTCATGTCTTCCAGCTTCTCCATCATCCGTGTGACCGAAACCGCCTGGGCGGTGCAGGGCGCCTTGCGACTAATGGGCGGTCGTCGGCACTGATCGCGCCCGCGCGCGCTCCGGCGACCGTGACTTGTTCCGCGCTCCACCCCATATCCCTATCCGTGTTTCGCCAAAGGATGATCCGGCCATGAAGACCGCCGCTTCCGACAAGTACCGCCCCTATCCGACCATGAAATTGGCCGCCCGCCGCTGGCCCGATGCCGTCATTGCCGCCGCGCCGCAATGGTGCAGCGTCGATTTGCGCGATGGCAATCAGGCGCTGATCGATCCCATGGACAGCCATCGCAAGATGCGGCTGTGGAACACCTTGGTGGCCATGGGCTTCAAGCAGATCGAGGTGGGCTTTCCCGCCGCCTCGCAGACCGATTACGACTTCATCCGTCATCTGATCGAGGGTGGCCATATCCCCGATGACGTCACCATCCAGATCCTGACCCAGGCGCGCGAGGATTTGATCCGAAAAAGCTTCGAGGCGTTGGAAGGGGCCAACAAGGTCATCGTCCACCTGTACAATTCCACCTCGGAAGTGCAGCGCCGGGTGGTGTTCGGCTTTGACCGCCAGGGCTGCATCGATCTGGCCCTGGCCGGGACCCGGCTGGTGCGCGAGATGTCGGCTCAGCGCAAGGGTGGCGAGGTCACCTTTCAGTACAGCCCGGAAAGCTTCACCGGCACCGAGCCCGATTTCGCCGTCGCCATCGTCGAGGCGGTGGCGGCCGAATGGGGCGCCACACCGGAACGCAAGATGATCGTCAATCTGCCGGCGACGGTGGAGATGAGTACGCCCAACATCTATGCCGACGTCATCGAATGGTTCTGCGCCACTGTGAAGAACCGCGACAGTCTGGTCGTCTCGGTCCATCCGCACAACGACCGCGGTACCGGTGTGGCGGCGGCGGAGCTGGCGGTGATGGCCGGGGCCGACCGGGTTGAGGGCACCTTGTTCGGCAATGGCGAGCGCACCGGCAATGTGGATGTCTGCACCTTGGCCTTGAATCTGTTCACCCAGGGAATCGACCCCCAATTGGATTTGTCGGATATCGATGCCATCCGCCGGGTGGCGGAGGAATGTACCGGCCTGCCGGTGCACCAACGTCACCCCTATGCCGGTGAACTGGTCTACACGGCGTTTTCCGGTTCGCACCAAGATGCCATCAACAAGGGCTTCAAGGCCCGCGACAAGGCCAATTCGCCGGTATGGGAAGTGCCTTATCTGCCCATCGATCCGGCCGATGTGGGCCGCAGCTATGAAGCGGTGATCCGCATCAACAGCCAGTCGGGCAAGGGCGGCGTCGCCTTTGTGCTGGAACGCGACCACGGCCTGGAATTGCCCAAGCCCTTCCAGGCGGAATTCGCCCGCGTGGTGCAGGATCACGCCGACCGCGAGGGGCGTGAATTGGCGCCTGAGGAAATCTGGCTGTTCTTCCAGCGCACCTATCTGGCCGATGGTCGCATCCAGGTTGTCGATTACTCCACCGTGCCGGTGTCCAAGGGCCAGCGCGCCTTGACCGCCACACTGGTGGTCGATGGTAAGGAGCGGATCGTCCAGGGTATCGGCGCCGGCCCGGTGGATGCCTTCGTCCATGCCTTGGAAAAGGATCTGGGCGTGATGGTTAAGATCAAGGATTACCACGAACACGCCATCGGCCAGGGCTCCGAGGCCCAGGCGGCGTCCTATGTGGCGGTGGCGGGCGCTGATGGCGCGGTGGTGCATGGGGCGGCGCTGGATGCGTCGGTTACCATGGCGGCGTTGAAGGCCATCGCTTCGGCCTTGAACCGGGCGAGGTAGGGGTAAGAAGAAAGCGAAGGGGCTTGGCCCCTTCGCGCATCCCATTGGGTTACAGGGCGCTGACCAGCCAATAGCAGCCGGCACTGATGATGCCGGCGGCGGGGATGGTGAAGATCCAGGCCCAGACGATGGTGCCGGCCAAGCCCCAGCGTACCGCCGATTGCCGCTTGACCGCGCCGACACCGACGATGGAGCCGGTGATGGTGTGGGTGGTTGACACCGGAATGCCCAAAGCGGTGGCGCCGAACAGGGTGATGGCCCCGGCGGTTTCGGCGCAGAAACCCTGGAACGGCTTCAAATCGGTGATCTTCGAGCCCATGGTCTTGACGATGCGCCAGCCGCCCATCATGGTGCCCAGGCCCATGGCGGTCTGGGCGGCGATCACCACCCAGAACGGCACATAGAAGGTGTCACCCAGATAGCCCTGGCTGAACAGCAGCACGGCGATGATGCCCATGGTCTTTTGCGCGTCGTTGCCGCCATGGCCCAGCGAATACAAGGCCGCCGACACCAATTGCAGATGGCGGAAGCCGCGATCGACCAGGAACGGCGTCGCCTTGCGCAAGGCCCAGGACAGGCCGATCATGATGGTGACCGCCAGGAAAAAGCCGAACAGCGGCGAGCCGACGATGGCCAGGGCGGTCTTGGTGAAGCCGGCGGTGGCCAGCCCGCCCAGTCCGGCCTTGGCAATGGCCGCACCGGCCAAGCCGCCGATCAGGGCATGAGATGACGACGACGGCAGGCCGAGATACCAAGTGATCAGATTCCACGAAATGGCGCCGATCAGGGCGGCGACGATGACGTAAGGGTCGATCACATGGGGCTGGACGATGCCGGTGCCCACCGTCTTGGCCACGTGCAGGCCGAAGAACAGGAAGGCGATGAAGTTGAAGAAGGCCGCCCACAGCACCGCCCATTTGGGCGGCAGCACCCGGGTAGAGACCACGGTGGCGATGGAATTGGCGGCGTCGTGCAGGCCGTTGATGAAATCGAAGAACAGCGCGATGGCGATGATCGCCACCAAAGCCGGCAGGGCGATCGTCGCTTCCATCACACGTGATCCAGCACGATGCCTTCGATCAGATCGGCGACGTCGTCGCAACGGTCGGTGACCGTTTCAAGCAGGTCATAGACCTCTTTCTTGCCGATGAAGCCGATGGTGTCGGGCTTTTCGGCGATCAGTTCCGACAGCGCCAGACGCAGCACGCGGTCGCCCTCGCTTTCCAGCTTGCCGACCTGTTCGCACAGGGAATTGATCTGGCTGACATTGCGGTTGATGTCGGTGAGCAGCGGGATCAACTGCACCAGCAGCAGGGCGCTTTTCTCGATCATCGCCGCGAATTCCAGCATGCGCGGACCGAAGGTGTCGATCTTGTAAAGCGTGGCGTGCTGGGCCACGTCCTCGATCAGGTCGACGGCGTCGTCCAGCGCGGTGGTCAGCGCATGGATGTCGGAACGGTCGAACGGCGTGATGAAGGCGCGATGCAAAGCGACCAGGGTTTCCTTGGCGATGCCGTCGGCCTTGCTTTCGATGGCGCACACCTTGGTGAAGCAGGCTTCACGTTCAGCGGTGGGGGCTTGCATCATGGCGGCCAGGGCGACGGCGGCATCGGCGATACATTGTGCGTGGGCGGCAAAATGCTCGATGAAGCGCTCTTCCTTGGGCATGAGCGCGCGCAGGAACTTCAAAGCCATGGAAACCCCATCTGCTGTAACGGAAGTGTCATACACTGGGGATACGGCAAGAGTCCATGGGGCTCAAAGCCACTTGGCGCCGAAATCCAGCAATGTTCTGATCAGGCCGGCTTCGGTGGCGACCATGGCCGCTTCGCCGGGGCTGAACCAACGGCGTTCGCGCTCCGATTTTTCCGGCCACGCGTCCAGCACCTTTTTCACCTTCAGCACATAGACCTTGATGGTGCAGGGCAGTTCGGTGCCGTTCTTCAGCCGCTTGGTGCTGGCGAACATGGTCATGGCGTCCTTGTCGACGCTGCCCATGATGCCGGCTTCTTCGTAGGCCTCGGCGGCGGCGACCTCATAGGGCTTCAGCCGCTTTTCCGGCTGACCCTTGGGCAAAATCCACCGCTTGGTCTCGCGCGAGGTGACCAGCATCACTTCCACATGGCCGTCCACCACCCGATATGGTAGGGCGGCATATTGAATGATGGATTTGGGATGGCTCACGGGCTGATGCCCCAAAGGGAAACGAAGGGAGCTTTTGTTACATTTTTATGACATCCGTCAACAGAAATGGCGGGCCGAGGCCCGCCATCACCGTGAAATTAGTATGAATCCATATTGCCCGTGGGGCAATCCTTCAAAGGGCGGGGATTAAAGCCCCAGCACCCAGGCACCCAGGCCGATGGAACCGATCACCGCCACGGTGCCGGCGCACAGCAGGCCCAATCCAACGACAAGGGCGGTCAGGTCGGAACGGAAGGAAGAAGCGGCAACGGTCATCATAGTCTCCATCGGCGGAATATCCGTGATGGGGGGTATGATGACCGCCCGAACGGGTGGCCGCTTTGACCTTGGTCAGGTCTATTCCGTTAGCCGTGAAAAAGTCCCTCGGCTTTGCCTCGGTGTACTTTTCCCCGAGTACCTATTCCTGGAACTTCTTGACGATCAACTCATTGAGCATGCCGGGATTGGCTTTGCCCTGGGTCGCCTTCATCACTTGGCCGACGAACCAGCCGATCAGCTTGTCCTTGCCGGCCTTGACCTCGGCCACCTTGTCGGGGTTGGCGGCCATCACCTCGGCGATGGCTTTTTCGATGGCCCCGGTGTCGGTGACCTGCTTCAGGCCTTTTTCCTCGACGATGATCGCGGGGTCTTTGCCCGATTCGAGCATGAAGATGAACACGTCCTTGGCCAGACGGGTGGAAATGGTGCCGTCCTTGATCAGGTCGATCATCTTGCCCAAATTCTGGGCCGAAACCGGCGGCTTTTCCCACGAATAATCGCCCGAATTCATGGCGGCGAAGAAATCGCCCATGATCCAGTTGGCGGCCATCTTGGCATCACGCCCGGCGGCGACGGCTTCAAAGAAATCGGCGCTGGCGCGTTCGGCCACCAACACCCCGGCATCATAGGCGTTCAGGCCGAAATCGGCCATGAAACGGGCCTTCTTGTCGTCGGGCAGTTCGGGCAAGGTGGCCTGGATGCCGTCGACGAAATCTTGGGCCACCACCAAGGGCAGCAGATCGGGATCGGGGAAATAGCGGTAATCATGCGCATGTTCCTTGCTGCGCATGGAGCGGGTTTCGCCCTTGACCGAATCGAACAGGCGGGTTTCCTGCTTGATCTCGCCACCGTTCTCGTAGACGTCGATGTGGCGCCGGGCCTCGTATTCGATGGCCTGCTGGACGAAGCGGATGGAATTGACGTTCTTGATCTCGCAGCGGGTACGCAATTCGGTGCTGCCCACCGGGCGGACCGAGACGTTGGCGTCGCAGCGCATGCTGCCTTCCTGCATGTTGCCGTCGCAGGTTTCCAGGTAACGCAGGATGGTGCGCAGCTTGGTCAGATAGGCGCCGGCCTCTTCCGGGCTGCGCATATCGGGCTTGGAGACGATTTCCATCAACGCCACGCCCGACCGGTTCAAGTCGATATACGACTTGGATGGATGCATGTCGTGGATGGACTTGCCGGCGTCCTGTTCCAGATGCAGGCGCTCGATGCCGATGGCGCGGCTGGACCCGTCGGCCAGATCGATCAGCAGCGTGCCTTCGCCGACGATGGGCAGGTCGTACTGGCTGATCTGATAACCCTGCGGCAGGTCGGCGTAGAAATAGTTCTTGCGGGCGAAGACCGAGGTCAGGTTGATCTTGGCCTTCAGGCCCAGACCGGTGCGCACCGCCTGTTCCACGCATTTTTCATTGATCACCGGCAGCATGCCGGGGAAGCCGGCATCGACGAAGCTGACCTGATCGTTGGGCTCGGCGCCGAAATCGGTGGCGGCGCCGGAAAACAGCTTGGACTTGGAAATGACCTGGGCGTGCACTTCCAGACCGATGACGATTTCCCAATCGCCGGTGTCGCCTTGAATAATCATCACACACCCTCCGGAACGGCGGTGAACTGGGCGGCGGATTCCATCACGCCGGCCACCTTGAACACGGTTTCCTCGTCGAACGGACGGCCGATCAGTTGCAGGCCCAAGGGCAGACCGCTGGCATTGAGGCCAGCGGGCAACGACAGGCCGGGCAGGCCGGCAAGGCTGGTGGGGATGGTGAACACGTCGTTCAGCCACATGGTCACCGGATCATCGGAGTTCTCGTCCATACCGAACGCCGCCGACGGTGCCGTCGGGGTCAGGATGACGTCGACCTGCTGGAACGCCTTGGTGAAATCCTCGGCGATCAGGCGGCGCACCTTCTGCGCCTTGGAATAATAGGCGTCGTAATAGCCGGCGGAGAGAACATAGGTGCCGATCATGATGCGGCGGCGCACCTCGGCGCCGAAACCGGCGGCGCGGGTCTTCTTGTACATGTCGTCCAGGGTCTTGCCCTCGACCCGAAGGCCGAAGCGCAGGCCATCATAGCGGGCCAGATTGCTGGACGCTTCCGCCGGGGCGACGATGTAATAGGTGGGAAGCGCGTATTTGGTGTGCGGCAGGCTGATCTCCACCGGGGTGGCGCCGGCCTCCTTCAACCACTGGATACCTTGTTCCCACACCGCCTGGATTTCATCCGACAAACCATCGGGGCGGTATTCCTTGGGGATGCCGACCTTGAGGCCACGAATGTCGCCGGTGAGCGCCGCCTCGAAATTGGGCACGGGCATGGGGGCCGAGGTGGAATCCTTGGGGTCATGCCCGGCCATGGCGCCCAGCATGATGGCGCAATCGCGCACATCGCGGGCCATGGGGCCGGCCTGATCGAGCGAGCTGGCGAAGGCGACGATGCCCCAGCGCGAGCAGCGGCCATAGGTCGGCTTGATGCCGGTGATGCCGCAGAAGGCGGCGGGCTGGCGGATCGAGCCGCCGGTATCGGTGCCGGTGGCGCCCATGGCGATGCGGGCGGCGACGGCTGCCGCCGATCCGCCCGAGGAACCGCCGGGGACCAATTGCTTGGCCGGTTCCGATTTGGATTTCCACGGATTGGTGACCTTGCCGTAAGCGCTGGTCATGTTGGACGAACCCATGGCGAATTCGTCCAGGTTGAGCTTGCCCAAGGTGACGGCGCCGGCATCGAGCAGCTTGCCCGACACGGTGCTTTCATAAGGTGGCTTGAAGCCTTGCAGGATGCGGCTGGCGGCGGTGGTCTGGACCCCCTTGGTGCAGAACAGATCCTTGATGCCCAGCGGAATGCCTTCCAGGGCGCCAGCCTTGCCGGCTTGGCGGCGCAGATCCGAGGCCTTGGCCTGCTCGCGCGCCAGATCGGCGGTTTCGGTGATATAGGCGTTCAGGTCGCGCTTGGCTTCCATGGCCCGGATATGGGCCTCGGTCAGCTCGGACGCGGTGAAGGCGCCCTTGGCCATCTGATCGCGGGCCTGGGCGATGGTCAGCTTGGTGAGCTCGGTCATTATTCCACCACCTTGGGAACGGTGAAGAAGCCATCATCGGCAGCGGGGGCGTTGGCCAGCACGGCAGCCACCTGGCCGCCATCGGTGACCTCGTCCTTGCGCATGGGCAAGGTCAGGTCGGCCACCGACGACATGGGGGCGATGCCGGTGGTGTCGACCTCGGCCAATTGCTCGACGAAGTGCAGGATGCCGGAAAGTTCGCCGGCCAGATGATCGAGTTCCTCGTCCGCCACTTCGATGCGGGCCAACTCGGCGATGGCGCGGACGGCTGCTTTGTCCAGGGACATGCGGTGATGTTCTCCGTAAGCCAGAGCAAGATATCTTGCATTTGGATGAAGTTGGCCGGACGTTAGCATTCGCACCCGCCAATCGCAACCCCGCCAAGGCCAAGGCCTCCGTCATGAGCAGCTTCGAATACCGTTTGCAGCGCGTCCCGCAAGGCGTGGTCATCCTGGATCGGGACCGCCGTGTGGTGTCGGCCAACCGGCTGGCCCGGCGCATGCTGGAAACCCAGGGCGGCACCCACGGCGTGGCGGTGATCGGCACCCCCATTCTGGATTTGCACCCGCCCATGGTCCGGCCCAAGGTGCAATGGCTGCTCGATCTGGCCCTGGCCCAGCCGGACGAGCCGGCTTCCATGGCCATGACCCTGCCCCTGGGCACCCTGGTCGCCCGGGTGTCGCTGGTGGAAGGGGCCGATGGTCCCGGCTATTGCCTGGTGTTCCATCTGGTCGAGGCCTTGCCCCAGGCCCCGGTCGAACCGCTGCTGAAGCTGCCGCTCGATGCCCGTCACGGCGTCCGTCTGCTGGATGTGGCCCTGGCGGCGGCCTTGCGGGCCGAGCGGCATTATTCCCGTATCATCGCCACCGACGGCAGCCAGCACCCCTGCACCATGGGTTTCGCCGAGTTGAGCGGGCGGCTGGACCCGGTCACCTTCCTGCAGGTGCATCGGTCGTGGATCGTCAATCTGCGCCGGGCCAAGGCGGTGGAGCGGGCCGACGGCCAGTGGCGCATCGTCCTGGATGTGCCGGGGGCCGAGCCGGTGCCGGTCAGCCGCGGCAAGGTCGAGGTGCTGCGGCAGCGTCTGGCGGTGTGACGCATTTGGGGTGCTCCCGATGCATTTGGGGAAAGCCCCAGTGCCGTTGGCGGGGCCGTGGTTGAGCCGAGGACCGGGCATGGTCATGGTGGCGGTGCTGCCGCCCCACAGCCAAGGTTGAACGTCATGACCAGCATCACTCCGCCCGACCGCTATGTCAGCTTTGGCGGCATCGACTGCGAAGGCCACGCCAAGACGGTGATCGAGCACGTCTTGGCCATCATCGCCGATCCGGCCAAGTCCAACGCGCTTTGGGACCGTTTCGTCGTCCGTCTGGCCGAGGCCGGCAAGGTCGGTTTCCGCAAGGCCGACGAACTGTGTCTGGCGTGCAGTCATACCTATTACATCGAGGAATTGTTCGAGGAACACGGCGACGAGATCGGCCTGAACGCTTTGCGCATGCTGGAAGACGAGTGCTGCTAGGCGTTCTCCGCCGCCGGCAGCCAAACATGCACGGTGGTGCCTTGCCCCGGGATCGAGTCCAGCCACAACCGACCGCCATGAGCCTTGGCGATCTTGTCGCATGATGCCAGCCCCATGCCGGCACCGGGATACTGGGCGCGCGGATGCAGGCGGGCGAACGGTTTGGTCACCTTGTCCAAATAGGCGGCCTCGATGCCGATGCCGTTATCGGTCACATCGATGCGCCAGCCGCTGCCGTCGCGTTCGGCGCTGACCGTGATTTTCGCCGGTACGGCGGGGCGGGCGAACTTGATGGCGTTGGCGAACAGGTTGTGGAACAGCATGACCAGCAGGACCGGGTCGCCGCTGATCACCGGCAGGGTGGTCCAGTGCACCCCCAGGATAGGGGGGGCGCCCAGGGTGTTCTTGCATTCGCTCCATGCCGCCTCGGCGGCTTTGGCGCAATCCACCGGGACGAAGGCGGCCATGGGCCGACCGGATCGGCTGTAGGCGGACAATCCCGACACCAGCAAGCTGATCTGGCGCGCCCCATCGGCAATGGTGCGCATGCTGTCGCGGGCCGCCGCCCCCAGTTCCGCCGGGATTTCCCGTTCCAGTTTCTGGCAATAGATCTGAATCGAGCGCACCGGCTCTTGCAGATCGTGCGAGGTGGCGAACAGCATGCGCTCGATATCGGCATTGGCGTCGAGCAGCAGGTCGGCGTTGCGCTTTTGCTGGGTGATGTCTTCCTTCAAGGCGATGTAATGGGTGATGCGCCCGGCATGGTCGCGGACCGGGGAAATCACCGTGCTTTCCCAGAACAATTCGCCGTTCTTCTTGCGGTTGACCAGATCGCCGCGCCAGGTCAGCCCCGAGGACAGGGTCTTCCACATCTCGCGATAGGTGGCGATATCGACCTCGCCCGATTTCAGCAGGCGCGGGTTTTTGCCGATCACGTCGGCCAGAGTATAGCCGGTGAGCGCCAGGAAGGCCGGGTTGACGTATTCGATGGCGGCGTCGGCATCGGTGATGACCACCGCCACCGGGCTTTGCTCGACCGCCGCCGTCAGCTTGCGCAATTCGATCTCGTTGCGCTTGTCGTCGGTCAGGTCGGTGAACAGGCAGACCAGCCCGCCGGCAGAGGTTTGGCGGCTACGAAACAGATACCAGCGCCCGGTCTGGCGGTCGCGCAACAGCAATTCCTGGGCATGATCGGTGTCGGTGGGGATGACCGGGCGGTTGACCGCCTCCAGCCGTGTTCCCATGGTCCGCATCAATTGGTCGAACGTGCCGATGGGGGCCGGGGTGTCGAGCAGATGATCGTAGCCGTGGTTGGACAGCACCAGATGGCGCTTGTTGTCGAACAGGGCGAAGGCCTCGGACAGCGAGGTTACCGCGTCGATCAACTGGGCGCGGGCGACAAGGGTGGCGTCGTGGGCCTTGGCCTGGCGGTGGATGGCCCAGCCGAGCGCCACGAACAGCAGCACGGTGGAGATTTGCAGCAGGCGGCTCAGGGTCGCGGTGCGATCCTGGCGGATGGCGAAGGCGGCCATGTAATCGTGGCGCGCCGCTTCCATGGTCGCTTGGCTGGGGATGGCGAAATAGGTGTCGATGGCTTGGCGCAGCACGTCCTGCTGTTCCGACAAGGTGCGCATGTGCAAGGCGATGGAGCGCAATTCTTCGTCGGGACTGGCGGCAAAGCGTTCGATCTCGATCGTCAGGCCGGCGGATTGGCTGGTGTCGCCACGGCTTTCGGTGTCAAGGGCGATCAGCGCCGCCTGCACGCGCCGCGCGGTGTCGGGGGCGGCGTGGGCGGCGAAGCCGGTGACGGCGAAGGGCAGGTAGCTGATCTCGCGCCGGACGAAGGCGCTCACCGCCTTGATCTGCTCGGCCGCCTGCATCTTGTCGGTCACATGCTGGCGATAGAGCGCCAGTTGGCCGGTAGGGATGTCACCATGCGGGTTGCCCACTTCCAACGCGTCGAGGCCGTCGCGCAATTGGCGCTCGTAGGCCAACATGGTGTCGTAATGGGGCAGCAAGCCGGCCACCACCCGCAACAGATCGCGGTCGAAATTGGCCTCGATCCGGGATTGGGTATCGAAGCTGGTGACCACCTGGGCATGACGCTCGCTGTCGACGGTGTTGCGGGCGGCGAAGACGATCATCACCCCGGCCATGGCGGCGGCGGCGGCAAAGGCCAGCACCGCCGGGCGCAGCAACGTTCTCATGATCCACCCGGCAGCGTATCGGGCGGCAAGGTGCCCAGGAACTTGACGATCAGGGCGATGTCGGCATCGGGGATGTCGCGCCCCAATTGGTAACGGCCCATGATGCGGATGGCTTCGTCCAGGCTGGCCACCGAACCGTCATGGAAATAAGGCGGTGTCAGCACGGCCAGGCGCAGACTGGGAACCTTGAACACATGGCGGTCCGAGTCGCGACCGGTGACGTTGAAGCGACCCAGGTCGGCAGCGGTCACCGGGCCGCCGCGATCCTTGAACCAGTTGCCGAAAAAACCCAGCTTCTGGAACAGGTTGCCGCCCACATTGGCGCCCTGGTGGCACGAGGCGCAGCCATAGGACTTGAACAGGGCATAGCCTTTCTTCTCGTCGGCCCCCAGTGCCGTTGCCTCGCCCCCCAGCCAGCGGTCGAAACGCGATCCGGTGGCCACCAAAGAACGCTCGAAACCGGCCAGGGCGCGGCGTACCAGTTCGGGGCTGGGGTCGGCGCCGTAGAGGGCGCGAAAGCGCGGGGCATAGTCGCTGCGGCGCAAGCGGGCGATGGTCTCGGGCCAGTCGGAGCCCATTTCCACCGGGTTTTGCAAGGGGCCGTCCACCTGCTGTTCCAGCGTGACGGTGCGACCGTCCCAGAATTGGGCGATGTTGTGGGCGGCGTTGAAGACGGTGGGGGCGTTGACGCTGCCCTTGGCCCCGCCGATCCCGACGGACACCACCATGTTGTCGCTGCCGCCCCGGTCCAGCGGATGGCAAGAGGCGCACGACAACGATCCGTCGCGCGACAGCAAGGCGTCGTGGAACAAGGCGCGGCCCAGCATGATCTCGGCAGGGTCGAGACGCGCTACCGCCGCCAGCGGGCGGATCGGTTCTTGTTGCGCCTGGGCCGGAATCACCGTCGCCATCAGGACCACGGCGACGACAGCCCCCATGTTTCCCAGGCGGTGCGATCTCCGATTTTGTCGATATCCCATGTGTCTCCCCACACCTTTGGGATTTTCTATTGTGCACAGGATGCGCCCGCAGAGCCGGAGTATGCACAGGTTTTTTGTCATGGCGGTGTCGCGTTTGTTGCGCGACGGCGCCGGGCGTGGTGGACTGAGGGCATGCCCATATTGCCCATCGCTGAACTGAAAACCGCCCTGCCGCGCCATGCGCGGCTGATGGGCCTGGATCTGGGGACCAAGACTATCGGTCTGGCCTTGTCGGACGTGCGCTTGTCCATCGCCAGTCCCTTCGACACCATCCGTCGCACCAAGTTCACCAAGGACGCCGAAGCCCTGTTCGCCGCCCTCGACAAGCACGAAGCCGCCGGCATCGTCTTGGGCCTGCCGGTGGAAATGGACGGCACCGAAGGGGCGCGTTGCCAATCCACCCGCGCCTTCGCCCGCAATCTGCTGGGCCTGCGCGACCTGCCTATCGTCTTCTGGGACGAGCGGCTGTCGACGGCGGCGGTCACTCGCACCCTGCTGGAGGCGGATTCCAGCCGGGCCCGGCGGGCGGAAGTGGTCGATAAGATGGCGGCCGCCTATATCCTGCAAGGTGCCCTGGATTTTCTGGGCGGGGACTTCCTGGCCGGTCAGACGGCGGGAGCCTGACTCATCCCCCATTGACGCCACAGCATGGCGCTGGCGGTTTCCACCGCCGCCGCCACCAGAGGCGTCAGCCCGGCGGAAAATGGCACCTGCAACGCCGCCACCGCCCCCAGGATTTCGGTTTTCGGCGGTTTTTGCATCAGCCGGCGCATGGCGGCGACGATGCTGGCCGGACCAGCCCCCAGCGGCCCTTGCGGATCGGCGGGAATCTCTGCCTCGGTCAGCAACAACACCTGCCCCGGCGCCCCCAATCGGCTGGAGAGGGCCGTGATCAGCACCGCTTGGCGGCACTGGTGCAAGATGTCCAACACTCCGCCTTCACTGCCGTCATGCAGGCACACGTGACGGGGCCACGGGCGGGTGGCCAAGCGCCGGTGGACGGCGGTGCCGAAGCCATCGTCGGCATGCAGGGAATTGCCAAGGCAGATCAGACCGATCACGGCGGCTCCATCGGTGTTTGCGCCAGTTTAGGCATTAATGATGCTGCTGGCGAGTGTCAATACTAAGGATATATTTTTGGGCAAAGTGACGATCGTCACTAAAACATTAGTGTAAGATATGTGCGTATTGACTTGATTCCAGTCCAGCTCTCGGTCTAGGGTTTTCTCCATCAAGACCGTCCACCGCTTTGGGGTGTGGCGGCTTTTTTTTTGGCCGGCTACGTCCGGCGGAAACGACCGTGGCAACGGGGGAACAGGGACATGCTGGCCTGGGAACAGGGCTACAAGATCGGGCAATGGGAGATGGATGCCGAGCATCTGATCCTGTTTTCGCTGCTCAATCAGTTGGACATCAACATCAACGCCGATCTGGCGGAGGAATGCGTCCACGATGTGTTGGCGGCGCTCGACGCCTATATCGACTATCACTTCGCCCATGAAGAGGCGCTGATGAAGGCCTGGGGCTATCCCGGCCTGGACCAGCATTCTGCCTTGCATCATCAGTTCATGAACGAGGTGGGGCGCCTGCGCGAAGCGGTCAAGACCGGCGACACGGTCAGGGCGGCGCTGAAGGTCCGTGGTTTCGTGCTGGAATGGTTGCTGAACCACATCATGGAAACCGACGCCGAGTACGCCCGCTTCATCGCTGAAAAGTCGAAGAAGTCCAGCGCCTGACCTGGGTCGGGTTTGCATAAGCATCAGCCAAGGGGTCTGTCGCCATGCGTGTGACGGAAATGGAACGTGCTTTCCTGCACGAATTGCATGCCATCAAGAAGGATCCGCTGGGAAAGCGGGTGATTCACTTCTGTGTCTCGGCCGGGCCGGCGCAAACCGATCAGGCCCGGCGCATTGAAAGTGCCAAGCATTTCATCGGCAAAAGCTTTGCCCGTTCGCCTTATTGCAAGGTGTTCAGCGCCCATAACGGCGATTTGTTCGTCGCCTATTCCCACGTCACCGTATCGGAAGTGCTGGGAATGTGCGCCAAGGTGGAAAAGCTGTTCCTGGACGACGAACCGTTCAGCCGGCGCAATGCTTACGGTGAATATTCGTTCTACAAGATCGCCGATGCGACCAAGGATCTGGACGTGGTCTTCCAGGCCTTCAAGGGCATCATCGCCGTGCAGCCCGAGGCGGCGCGGGCGTTGAAAAAGCCCATGAACGCGGAAAACCTGCACCAATTATCGGAGAAAATCCGCAATCTCGACCTGCGGCACTGCATCTTCAACCAGCCGGTCTATTTCATCGGCGAACAGGTGCCGTCCATCGAATTCCTTGAATTCTTCGTTTCCACCAAGCAGATCGAGGAAAACTTCCTGCCCGAGGCCAGTCTGACCGGATCGCCCTGGCTGTTCCACGCGCTGAAGGAGGATCTGGACCGGGCCACCCTTCGCACCATGGCCAAGGAAATCGCCGAGTACCGGCACAAGGCGTTCAGCGTCAACCTGACCCTGGCCACGGCGAGCTCGAAGGAATTCGAGCAGTTCAACAATGCGTTGCCGGGCCGCCTGGCCGGACGCATCGTCGTCGAGGTACACAAGACCGATGTGGTTCAGCACATGGACCTGTACCGCGACGTGCGCAAATCCACCGCCAAGATGGGGTTGAAACTGTGTATCGATGGCCTGGAATGGCAGGATTTCGACATGCTGTCTCTGGGCCGGCTGCGTCCTGATTTCATCAAGATCGGCTGGAACGAAAGCATGCTGGCGCCGTCGACGGAGGGGCTGCAAGCCCTGGTCGGCGGCCTGAAGGAATTGAACGGTCATGGCCAGGCGGTGCTGGCGCGCTGCGACAATCCCAAGGCCTTTCCCTTTGCCCGCGGGTTGGGTATCCGTTACGTCCAGGGACGACTGGCCGACCAATTCTTCAAGACCGGTATGAAACTGCAATAAATTCCCCCGTGCCGGAAGGTTGCCCCCGGGCGCGCCACCGCGTAATGTGCGCCAAGGGTGTGAAGGGGATTCTATGCGTCACGCTTGGACTTTTCTGATCGGATTGTTCTTTGCCGGCTTCGTCATGATGTGGTCGGCGCCCATAGGCATTGCGGTGGCGGTGTTGGCCGGATTGGGCGGTCAGATCAACCTGTTTCACGCCTTTTCCGGCGAATCGGTGTTCGGCGTCCGCGATGTGGGTGGCCGGTTGCAGGGCCGCATGGTCAATGTCAGCTTCCGCCCGACCATGGTGCCGGTGATTGGCGAGCCGCGACCGCGCCGTCTGTTGCTGCGTCTGGAAGTGATCGATGTGGATGTCTTCGACGGCTCGAACGGTCTGGGCCGGGTCCGCCTGGACGCCTGGCCGCTGGATGGTGCCGTCGATGTGTTGCAGCCGCCGCTTTACACGGTGGTGGCGCCGGGGCGCAAGGCAATCATCGATGACGAAAACGTGCTCAGCGTGGAAAACGGCAATCGCCGCAGCGCCTATTCCCTGGCCACCGGCGAGTGGCTGTACGATGCCGACGGTGCCGTTGTCACCTATACCACCGAAGGCGATCGGCGCCGATTGCTGGCGGCGGCGGCGGCCGATGACGAAATGCCGCCGGGCTCGGTGGCGGTGGTGACCCTGGCCAGTCCGCAAGGGGTGTTGAAGCGCCTGCTGATCGCCGCTTCCGATCCGACCCGCGCCCGGCTGTTGCGCACCTCGGTGTCGCTGATTCGCGCCGGCATCCGGTCCGAACCCGCCGGCCTGCGCTGGGTCGATCTGGCCATGCCCGCCGGCACCATCCGGGTGCCCTTGAGCGGCGACGTTCTCGACCTTGCTCGGGCGGAAGTGCCGGTGGGGCTGAAAATCAGCGAATTCAAGGCGTGGCCGCAGCGGTAAGCGCGGCGGCTTCTATCCGACGATCAGGGCGGCGGCGGCGGCGCGGGCGTGGTCGGTGACGTTCTCGCCAGACAGCATGCGGGCGATTTCCTCGGTCCGGGCGCTTGCCGGCAAGGCGTCGACGCTGGTCAGCACCCGGCCCGGCTCGACCTCGGTCTTGGCGACACGATAATGCGAGGCGCCACGGGCCGCCACCTGGGGCGAGTGGGTGACCACCAGAACCTGCACATCCTTGCCCAAACGGCCCAGCCGTTCGCCGACGGCCGCCGCGACGGCGCCACCGATGCCGGAATCCACCTCGTCGAACACCATGGTCGGCGTGCTCGAGCTTTGCGCCAGCACCACCTTCAAGGCCAGCATGAAGCGCGACAATTCACCGCCCGAGGCAACCTTGCCCAAGGCGGCGGGCGGGGCGCCGGGATTGGTGGCGACCAGGAAGGCCACCTTGTCCAGGCCGTCCGGCCCCCAGTCATTTTCATCGCCCGGCTGCACCTGGGTGGTGAAGCGGGCCTTATCCAGCTTCAACGGCGGCAATTCCGCCGCCACCGCCCGATCCAGGCGGGCGGCGCCCTCGGTCCGGGATTTGGACAGGGCGCGGGCAGCTTCCACATAGGCGGTGCGGGCGGCCTGTTCGGCCTTGGCCAGCTTGGTCAAATCGTTGCCGCCGCCGTCCAACGCCGCCAGTTGCGCCCCCAGACGGTCGCGCAAGCCGGCCAGACCATCGACGTCGATTCCGTGCTTGCGGGCGGCAGCGCGTAGGGCGAACAGCCGTTCCTCGGCTTTTTCCAGGGCGCGCGGGTCCAGATCGATTTCCGACGAGACCCGTTCCAACTGGCCGATGGCCTCGGCTGCTTCGTCGGCGGCGCGGTCGAGGGCGGCGATCACAGGGTTCAGCTTGCCTTCGGCCTTCTCGGCGACCCGTTCGAGGATGCGCTGGGCCGAGCGCAACGAGGCCTCGACGTCGCCCTTTTGCGTCAAGGCCGTCTGTGCCGCGTTCATGGCCTCGATCAGCTTTTCGCTGTGTTGCATGACCGCACGCTTGGCCGCCAACTCGCTTTCCTCGCCCGGCTTGGGCGCCAGGGCATGCAACTCATCATGGGCGTGGCGCAGGGAGTCTTCTTCGGCGCGGGCTTGCTTCAGCGCCGCTTCGGCCGCGGCCCTGGCCTTGGCGGCTTCGCGCCAGACGGTCCAGGCGGCGCGCACGGAACCTCGGCTTTGTCCCAATCCGGCAAAGGCATCCAGCACCGGCAGGTGGGTGGTTTCATCCAGCAGACCGTGGCTTTCGAACTGGCCGTGGATTTCCACCAATTCGTCGCCGACCTTGCGCAGCAGACCGACGCTGACCGCCTGATCGTTGACATAGGCGCGCGAGCGTCCATCGGCGGTGACCACCCGGCGCAGCACCAGGGGGCCGTCCTGGGCATCCATGTCCTGGGCGGCCAACAGCACGCGGGCCGGATGAAAGGGCGGTGGGTCGAATTCGGCGATGACGGTCAATTGCGGGGCGCCGTGGCGCACCAGCCCGGAATCGGCCCTGGCCCCCAGGGTCAGGGACAGGGAATCCAGCAAGATGGACTTGCCGGCACCGGTTTCGCCGGTAAACACCGACAGGCCGCCGGCGAAACTCAGGTCCAGCTTTTCGATCAGGACGACGTCGCGGATCGACAGCGAAGCCAGCATGGCGTGCCTACCACATCCAGCCGAACCAGCCGGAATCCTTCTTTTCCGCCTGGGTGGCGGACTGGCCGGTATTGACCATGGAGAAGGTATCCTCGTACCAGTCGCTGCCGGGGAAGTTATGACCGATGACCGCCGCCGTCTTCTTGGCTTCCTCGGTCAGGCCCAGCGTCAGATAGATTTCCACCATGCGGTGCAGCGCCTCGGGGACGTGGCTGGTGGTCTGGTACTGCTCGACCACGATCTTGTAACGGTTCAGCGCCGCCAGCCATTGGTCGCGCTTTTGGTAATAGCGGGCGATGTTCATTTCCTTGCCGGCAAGGTGGTCGCGGGTCAAATCCACCTTCAGCTTGGCGTCGCGGGCGTAGGAACTGGCGGGATAGCGGTCCACCACCTCTTGCAGCGACTTCAGCGCCATTTCGGTCATCTTCTGGTCGCGGGCGACGTCGGTGACCTGTTCGTAATAGCAAAGCCCCTTCAGGTAATAGGCGTAGGGCGCGTCCTTGTTGCCGGGATGCAACTGGATGAAGCGGTCCAAGGCCACCAGGGCGTCGGGGTATTTGTTGCGCTCGTACAGCACATAGGCGTTCATCAACTGCGCCTTGGTCGCCCATACCGAATAGGGATGCTGGCGGTCCACTTCGTCGAAAGCCAGGGCGGCTTTGTAATATTCGCCCTTTTCGACCAGATCCATGGCCTCGTTGTACAATTCCTCGACCGGGCGCTCGACGTATTCATCCTTTTTGTCCGAGCAGGCGGACAGCAGGAGAGCGGCGGCGATCAGGGTGGCACCGGCAAGGCGGCGGGAGCGGGCGAGGCGAATCATGGAATCCCTTGGGCCTTAAACTGTTGCGCCGGACTATAGCACGCCGCCGGCCCAGGGGAAGAGGGCTGGGAAGCGCCGGGGCATGAAAAAACCCCCGCAGTGCCTTGCGGGCTGCGGGGGTGGAAGGTGTTCGTCCTACGGAAAATCGGCAGAGAGGGTCAGCCGTTGACCACCAGCTTGTCCGGAGCGGCCAGGGCGAGACCCTGGGCGGCGGCGGAACCGGCGGCGATGGTGGTGTAAGCCCAGGCGGTTTGGTCGGCGAACAAGGCGCGCAGCAATTGGTTGTTGAGCGCATGGCCGGAACGAACGCCGTCATAGACGCCCAAGAGCGGGGCGCCGGCCAGGAACAGATCGCCCGCCGCGTCCAAAATCTTGTGGCGGACGAATTCGTCGCCGTAGCGCAGGCCGTCATCATTGAGCACGCGGGTGCCGGTGCTGTCGATGACCACGGCATTGTCGAGCGAGCCGCCACGGGCCAAGCCGTTGGCGCGCAGGTAAGCGACCTCGTGCTCGAAGCCGAAGGTGCGGGCACGGCTGATCTCGGCCTTGAAGGTGCCGCGATTGAGGGCGACGGAAAAGCTTTGCTGGCCGATGGCGGCAGAGGCGAAATCGATGTGGAAGTTGAGGCGGAAGCCGCCGGCGGCGGGGCTCAAGGTGGCGGTCTTGTCGCCGTCGGTGACCGAAACCCGCTTCAACACGCGGATGGCGCGGCGCGGTTCGGTTTGCTCGATGGTGCCGGCGCATTCGATCAGGAACAGGAAGGGAGCGGCGGAACCGTCCATCACCGGCACTTCCGGACCGTTGATCTCGATGACGCAATTGTCGATGCCCGAGCCGGCCAGGGCCGACAGCAGGTGCTCGACGGTGCCGACATGGATGCCGTCCTGATTGGTCAGGCAGGTGTTCATGCGGGTGTCGCCGACGTTCGACCACAAAGCGGGAACATAGGCGCCACGCCCGGCGATGTCGGTGCGGCGGAAGACGATGCCGCTGTCGGCGGCGGCGGGGTGCAGCACCATGGTGACCTTGGCGCCGGAATGCAGGCCAACGCCCGAGCAGCCGATGGCCGTCTTCAAGGTACGCTGGCGAATGACGTTGGTTTCAACGGAAGCCTTGGCTTCGGCAGAAGATTTGAAGGTGGTAACCACGTCGGTCTTGTTGATCTTCACGACTAAACCCCTTCCTCGTCGGACGCCCCTTGGTGAAGTACTCACCAATCTTCCCGGCATCCGGCCCAATTCGATGGTTATCTTCTACTCCCCGGCTCTCAAGCCCTCAAATCAATCATTATTTCGGTTTGTTACATCCGCTTCGGCGGTGCGGTAACTAAGAAAAAGGGGGTCCGGTCCAGCCGGACCGGACCCCAAGGAGATAAACAGCGCGATAACAAACCCGGACTTAATTGGCCTGACGGCGCAAGAAGGCGGGAATGTCCAGATCCTCACCGGCACGGGCCACGCTGGGCTCGCTGCGGGTGGCCATGTTGCCCATGCGGGCCGGTTCCTGGCGCGGTTGCTGCGCCATGGGGGCCGGTTCGTGACGCTGCGGCTGCGGCGCCGGCTGGGCGGCGGCAGGCCGACGCAGCAGGCCGAACAGGCCTCCGCTGCGACGGGCTTCCGGCTCGGGCTGGCGCTGCGGCTGCGGCGCCTGCTGACGCTGGATTTCCGGCTGACGCTGCGGTTGCGGCGCGGCCTGAGCGGTTTCGGCGATGTGCGACACCGCCTGGCTGAGATGACCCATGTCGGGATCGGCGCGGAAATCCGCTTGCAGCGAGGTGGTGGCGGGAACCGGACGCTCCAGCACCGGGTCCAGGCGCAGTTGCGGATCGGGGCGGAAGGTCTCGGCCATGGGCTGCTGGGCCGGACGGGCAGCCGCCGGCTGCACCCGCACCTGAGCGGTGACGACGGGTTGATGCGCCGGTTGCGGGGCCGGCTGGGCGACGGTGCGGGCCTCCATCTGCGGCTGCGCCTGGGCGACGGCGACAGCGGCGGCCGGGGCCGCCTGGGCGGTGACCACGGCGGGGCGGAAGCCGGCGCCGGCAGTGCCGCCGGCGGCGACGCGGGGTTGCGGCTGGGCCTGCGGGGTGTTGAGCGACACCACGGTCGGCTTGGGCTGGGCGGCGGCTTCGCTGGCGATGCCGGTGGCGACCACCGACACGCGCATCTTGCCGTTCAGCTTTTCGTCGAAGGTCGAGCCGAAGATGATGTTGGCTTCCGGGTCGACTTCGTCGCGGATGCGGTTGGCGGCTTCATCGACCTCGAACAAGGTCATGTCCATGCCGCCGGTGATGTTGATGAGCACGCCCTTGGCGCCCTTCATCGAGGTGTCGTCCAACAGCGGGTTGGAGATGGCGGCTTCGGCGGCTTCAATGGCGCGCTTGTCGCCCTCGGCCTCGCCGGTGCCCATCATCGCCTTGCCCATTTCGCTCATCACGGTGCGGATGTCGGCGAAATCCAGATTGATCAGGCCGGGCATGATCATCAGGTCGGTGACGCCGCGCACGCCCGAATACAGCACGTCGTCGGCCATCTTGAAGGCGTCGGCGAAGGTGGTGCGTTCGGTGGCGACGCGGAACAGGTTCTGGTTGGGGATGATGATCAAGGTGTCGACGTATTGCGACAGTTCCTCGATGGCACCCTCGGCGGTGCGCATACGGTGCGCGCCTTCGAAGTGGAACGGCTTGGTCACCACGCCCACGGTCAGGATGCCGTGGTCGCGGGCGGCCCGCGCGATGACCGGGGCGGCGCCGGAACCGGTGCCGCCGCCCATGCCGGCGGTGATGAACACCATGTTGGCGCCGGCGATCTGGCCGATCACCTCTTCCAGGCTTTCCTCGGCGGCGGCGCGGCCGATCTCGGGACGCGATCCGGCACCCAACCCCTGGGCGACGGTGGTGCCCAACTGGACGCGACGCTCGGTGCGCGACTGGTTGATGGCCTGGGCATCGGTGTTGGCGACGATAAATTCAACGCCCTCAAGACGCGACGCGATCATGTTGTTGACCGCGTTGCCGCCGGCTCCACCGACCCCGATGACGGTGATTTTCGGCTTTAGATCCTGGGGGTTCCCCGGAAGAAAGTTAAGCATCTGGTACCTCCGCGCTGTATGGCCGTTTCGGCCTTTTGAACCTAGAAATTTCGCTTCAACCACGATCCGATACGGCCCCAACCGCCCGGACTTTCTTGCTCTTGGATCGCTTTGCGACCGCTTTTGGCCACTGGCTGATGGGCCATGGCATATCGGATCAGGCCGGCGCAGGTGGAAAACGCCGGACCGTTGGTGGATTCGGGCAGACCGTGCAGACCAACCGGACGGCCCAGGCGGACCTGTTTGTCCAGCACCAGTCCGGCCAGATCGCGCACGCCCTGCATCTGGCTGGCGCCGCCGGTGAGGACCACCCGGCGCCCGGCCATCTTGTCGAAGCCGCTTTTCTCCAGGTGCGAGCGCACCAGTTCCAGGGTCTCCTCCAACCGCGGTTGGATGATCTGGATCAGCATGGAGCGCGGCACCTGATTGGAGGCGCCGTCCTCGTCCTCGCCCACCAGCGGCACCTTCAGCATTTCGCGGTCGTCGGACGGCGACGGGATGGCGCTGCCGTACAGCGTCTTCATGCGTTCGGCATAAGACAGCGGCGTCGACAGGCCGCGGGCGATGTCGTTGGTGACGTGGTGGCCGCCCACCGGGATGACGTCGGTGTGCACCAACTGGCCGGCGACGAACACGGCGATCGAGGTGGTGCCGCCGCCCATGTCGATGCAGGTGACGCCCAGTTCCTTTTCGTCGTCGACCAGACAGGCCAGACCGGCGGCGAAGGGGCTGACCACGCGGGCCTCGATGTCCAGATGGCAGCGATGGACCACGGTCATCAGGTTGCGCACCGGCCCGGTGGCGGCGGAAATGACGTGGATGGCCACGCCCAGGCGCTCGCCGTACATGCCGCGCGGATCGCGGATGCCTTCGTTGCCGTCGATGGTGTAATCCACCGGAATGGCATGGATCAGGTCGCGTTCGGCGTTTTCATGATGGGCGCGGCCATGGTCGAGCATGCGGCGGATATCGGCCTCGTTGACCGCATGGCCGTTCATGGACACTTCCACCTTGACGTTGGTGGAGCCCGGGGCGCCGCCCGACAGATTGACCACCACGGCGCGCACCCGTTCATTGGCCATGTCCTCGGCGGCGTCGACGGCGGCGCGGATGGAATGTTCCAGTTCCTCAAGATCGACCACGGCGCCGGCGCGCATGCCGCGCGCCACCTGATGGCCGATGCCGACGATACGGGGCATGCCGTCGTCCTGGACGCGCGCCAGGAAGCAGCACACCTTGGTGCTTCCCACATCCAGCGCTGCGATCAGTCCGTTACGCATGCTCATCAGGCTCCATTATCCTTGCGGCGGGTGGCATCTGGCGGCGTCGCCGCGCGCTCGGTCTTCAGGATCATGCGGTCGGGGACGCGCAGATCGACCATGCGCACCTGACGATTGGTTAGGCCCTGGCTGTTCTCCAACTCGGCCAGTCGCTTCCAGGCGGCGGCGGCCTCGTCTTCCGGCAGGCGCACTTCCAGACCGTCATGGGCATCGTCCAGCATCAGGTTCCAGCGGCGGTTGCCGACGCGGATGGCGGCCTTGACCCGAGGCGCCAGCTTGGGTTCGGTGGCCAGCATGGCCAGCAATTCGCTGGCGCGGCTACCGGCGCCGTCGCCCACCACCATGGGCAGGCCTTCATACCCGGCGACGGAACCGGGAATGACATGGCCGTCCTTATCCACCAGCATGTGGGTGCCGTTGTTTTGCCAGACGGCGATGGGCTGGCGTTCGATGATGGCGATGTGCAATGTGTCGGGCAGACGGCGTTCCACCGCCGCCTGACGCACCGACGGCAAGGCTTCCAGCCGGTCCTTGGCCTGCTCCAGATTGAGCGACAGGATCGGGCTGCCGTGGCCGCTGCCCAAGGCGGCGGCCAGTTGGTCCATGGTGGTGCGGCTGCGTCCGGCCACGGTGATTTCATCGACGCGGAAGCCGGCGTGGGCGGTGGCCTGCATCACCTGGGTGATCATGGTCTGGGTGGTGCGCTGGATGATGCCGGAATACCAGATGACCGCGCCGCCCACCACCAAGGTGGTCATGGCGATGCCCGCCGCCGACAGCTTTTGCAACGGCGTGAAGTTGAGGCGCGGAAACGGGATGCGGCGGCGCAGCTTGCCCTTGGGCTTGGTCTCGGGCCGGCCTTCGCCGCGCACTTCGCGCTTTTCCTTTTGCGCGGCGCGGCGCGGGCGCGACAGGCGCGGCAAGGGCACGGTGTCGGCGGTGGTCGACGGCCTGATGCGGTCTTCGGCGCTGATGATGATGTCGCTGTCGCTCATCCGTCACACTCCGCTTGCTCGACCATCCAGCGCACCAACTCGGGGAAGCTGATGCCGCAATAAGACGCGATGTCGGGGACCAGCGAGGTGGCGGTCATCCCCGGCTGGGTGTTGACTTCCAACACGATCAGACGCGGCTTTTGCCCGGGCTTGGTGTCGTCGTAACGCAGATCGGCGCGCGACACGCCGCGGCAGCCCAGCACGCGATGGGCTTCCACCGCCAGCCGGCAGGCTTCGGCGTAATCTTCCGCCGGGATGGGGGCGGGCATGATGTGCTTCGAGCCGCCCGGCGCATATTTGGCGTCATAATCGTAGAAGCCGCGTTCCGAGGTGATTTCCAGACAGCCCAGGGCGCGGTCGCCCATCACCGCCACGGTCAGCTCGCGCCCGGGGACGAATTCTTCCACCAGCACGCGGTCGGACTCGAACGGCCAATCGGCCAGGGGGGCGCGGTTGTCGCCCGGCTTCATCACATAGACGCCGACGGACGAGCCCTCGTTGATGGGCTTGACCACGAACGGACGCTTCATGGGGTCGGCGCCGCCATCGGTCTTTTCCACCACCACGCCATGGGCCACCGGGATGCCGGCCTGCTGGAACACTTGGCGCGAAAACGCCTTGTCCATGGCGGCGGCCGAGGCCAACAGGCCGGAATGGGTATAGGGGATGCCCAGCAGATTGAGCAGACCCTGGACGCAGCCATCCTCGCCGAAACGGCCATGCAGCGCGTTGAACACCACGTCGGGACGGCTGGCGGTGATGGCCTGGGCCAAGGCCGTCACATCGCGCCCGGCATCGATGGTGGCAACGGTGAAGCCGGCCTGTTCCAGAGCGGCGGCGGCGGCGGCGCCCGAGCGCAACGACACGTCGCGTTCGGCGGAGGCTCCGCCCATCAGCACGGTGACGCGGCGGCTCATGCGTGTTCTCCCTTGTCACCGATGCGGCGGATTTCCCATTCCAGCTCGATTCCGCTGGTTTCCAGCACCCGGCGGCGCACTTCGTCGCCCAGATTTTCGATGTCGGCGGCGCTGGCCTCGCCCAGGTTGAGCAGGAAATTGCAGTGCTTTTCCGATACCTGGGCGCCGCCCATGACCAGACCGCGGCAGCCGGCCTTGTCGATCAGCTCCCACGCCTTTTGCCCCGGCGGATTGGCGAAGGTGGATCCGCCGGTGCGCACCCGGGTCGGCTGGCTGTCTTCGCGCGCGGTCTTGATCTCGGCCATCTTGGCCGCGATGGCCGCCGGCTGGCCGCGCTTGCCCTGCAACGTCGCCGACAGGAAGATGTATTCATCCGGGCAGCCGCAATGGCGATAGCTCATGTCCAGGTCGGGCAGGGTCAGCAATTGGGTGGTGCCGGCGCGGTCGATGGCGGTGGCCGAAAGCGTGATGTCCTTCATCTCGCCGCCGAAGGCGCCGGCATTCATGCGCAGCGCGCCGCCGATGGTGCCGGGCACGCCGGACAGGAATTCCATGCCGGTCAGGCCGGCTTCCTCGGCGGTCAGGGCAACGGTCAGGTCCAGGGCGGCGGCCCCGGCGGTGATGATGTCGCCCATGACGTCGATATGGCCGAACGATCCGGCCAGACGTACGACAACGCCCGACACGCCGCCGTCGCGCACCAACAGGTTGGAGCCGACGCCGATGACGGTGACCGGGATGTCCAGCGGCAATTGCATCAGGAATTCGGCCAGATCGTCCACGTCGGCGGGACGGAACAGAACTTCGGCATTGCCGCCGACGCGGAACCAGGTCAGCCCGCCCAACGGCGCGTCCACGGTCAGGCGACCGCGCGTCTTGGGCAGCGACTTGATCCAGGCTTTCCGCGCGGCAGCGTTCATCATTCGGCCCCCTTGTCGGTGGGCAGGGATTCCAACTGAGCGGGAAGCGCGTGCGCCCATTGGGTGATGTTGCCGGCGCCCAGGCACACCACCATGTCGCCGGATTTGGCCAAGCCATCGACGATGCCGGCCAGGGCGGACGCCTCGGGCAGGGCGATGACGTGACGGTGGCCGTGTTCCTGCAAGCCCATCACCAGATGATCGCGGTCGGCGCCGTCGATGGGCTGTTCGCCGGCGGCATAGACATCGGCGACGATCACCGTGTCGGCGTCGTTGAAGCAGGTGCAGAACTCAGGGAACAGGCTGGACAGGCGCGAATAGCGATGGGGCTGGACCACGGCGATGACATTGCCGGTGGTGGCGCTGCGCGCAGCCTTCAGCACCGCGTTGATCTCCACCGGATGATGGCCGTAATCGTCGATCACGGTGATGCCCTTGGCCTCGCCGGTCTTGGTGAAACGGCGTTTGACACCGGAAAAACCGCCCAGCGCCTTGCGCACGACGTCGTTGGTCAGGCCCAGTTCGTTGGCGCAGGCGATGGCGGCCAGCGAGTTCAAGACGTTGTGTTCGCCGTACATGGGCAGGCGGACATCGTCGATGATGCGGGTGGCGCCGGTGACGCGGTCGGTGATGACCACGTCGTAGCGGGCGCCGCCGGGGCCGATCTTGACATTGGTGGCGCGGATCAGCGCCTGCGGCGAGAAGCCATAGGTGACGATCTTGCGGTCGGGGACGCGGGCGATCAGCGCCTGGACTTCCGGGTGGTCGATGCAGCAGGCGGCGAAGCCGTAGAACGGGATGTTCTCGACGAAGGTGCGGAAGGCGTCGCGCAATTTGTCGAACGAGCCGTAATAATCCATGTGCTCGGGGTCGATATTGGTGACGACGACGCAGGTGGCCGGCAGCTTGGTGAAGGTGCCGTCGGATTCGTCGGCTTCCACCACCATCCAGTCATTGGCGCCCAGCCGCGCATTGGTGCCATAGGCGTTGATGATGCCGCCATTGATGATGGTCGGGTCCATGCCCGCCGCGTCCAGCATGGCCGAGACCAGCGAGGTGGTGGTGGTCTTGCCGTGGGTGCCGCCGATGGCGATGGCCGATTTCAGCCGCATCAGCTCGGCCAGCATTTCGGCGCGGCGGACGACGGGAACCATCTTCGAGCGCGCCGCCACCACTTCCGGGTTGTCGGACTTGACCGCCGACGACACCACGACGACGCGGGCTTGGTCCAGATTTTCCGCCTTGTGGCCGATATGGACGGTGACCCCCAACTTGCGCAGGCGCTCGACGTTGTAATTGTCGGCGATGTCCGAGCCCTGGACGGTATAGCCGAGATTGACCAGAATCTCGGCGATGCCCGACATGCCGATGCCGCCGATGCCGACGAAATGGATGGCGCCGATGGAAAGCGGCATGGTTCTCATGAGCGGGACTCCTGCAAATTCGCGGTTTCGGCCACCAGATCGGCCAGCCGGGCGGCGGCGTCGGGACGGCCGGCGGCCAGCGCGCATTCAGCGGCACGGGCCAAGGTGCCGGGTTGGGTGAGAAGCGCGGTCAGGCGCGCCGCCAGGGTTTCGGCGTTGAAGCCGGTCTGCGGCATCAGCCAGCCGCCGCCGGCTTCGTCCAGCGCCCGGGCATTGGCGGTCTGGTGGTCGTCGACGGCATGGGGATAGGGCACCAGGATGGCCGGGCGGCCCAGATAGGTCAGCTCGGCCATGGTCGAGGCGCCGGAACGGGCGATGACCAGATGGGCCGCTGCCATGCGTTCGGGGATGTCGCTGAAGAAGCTGTCCAGGCTGGCCTTGATCGGGCTTCCCGCATAAAGGCCGCGCACCGCCTCGATATCTTCGGGGCGGCATTGCTGGGAAATCTCGATACGCGCCTGCAACGCTGCCGGTAAAGCCAGCAATGCGGCGGGAATCACCTCTGACAGCACCCGCGCGCCCTGGCTGCCGCCCAGCACCAGCAGGCGGATGGGGCCGGCATCGTCGAGCGCCGGATAGGGCGTGCCGCGCAAGGCGGCGATGGCCGGGCGCACCGGCATACCGGTGTGGCGCAGCTTGGTTTTCCATTCCTCCGCCACATGGGCGACATGGGCATAGGACACGGCGATGGCGCGGGCCTTGCCGGCCAGCAGACGGTTGGCCCGGCCCAGCACGCCGTTTTGTTCATGCATCATCGTCGGGATGCCCAACAGGCCGCCGGCGACCATGGCCGGCACGCTGGCATAGCCGCCGAAGCCGACGATGATTGCGGGGCGTTCGCGTTTGAGGATGGCGCGGGCCTGGACGATGCCCAGGGCCAATTCGGCCATGGCGCCCATGCGGGCAGCCAGACCGCGCCCGGCGATGCCGCCGGCACGGATGCGGAAGGTTTGCAGCGAACCCAGGGTGCCGCCATAGGTCTGGCCGCGCCGGTCGGTGACCAGTCCCAGGCGCCAGCCGCGCCCGATCAGTTCGGCGGCCAGGGCTTCGGCCGGGAAGACGTGGCCACCGGTGCCACCGGCGGCAAGCAGGGCGAAGGGCTTGCTCATTGTTCAAGCTCCTCGTCGCCATAGCGCTTGCGGGTCAGCGCCAGCACCATGCCCATGCCGAGCGCCAGGGCCAGCATGGACGAACCGCCATAAGAGATGAACGGCAGGGTCATGCCCTTGGTCGGCATCAGCCGCAAGGTGGAGGCCATGTTGATGATGGCCTGCAAGCCGAACTGCACCAACAGGCCGGCACTGGCCAGCACCACGAACAGGTTTTCGTCCTTCATCAGCCGGGCGAAACCGCGCAGGACGATGAAGGCGAACAGCAGCAGCACGAACAGGCACAGGGCAACGCCGAATTCCTCGCCGCCGACGGCCAGGATGAAATCGGTATGGGCGTCGGGCAGCACCAGCTTGATCCGGCCCTCGCCGGGGCCGCGGCCCAACAGCCCGCCCGACTTGAAGGCGTTCAGCGCCGTGGTCACCTGATAGGCACCGTCGCCGGACGGATCGAGGAAACGATCGACGCGGGTCTGCACGTGGCCGAAGATGAAATAGGCGCCGACGCCGCCGAGCACCGCCAGCACACCGCCCACCACCACCAGCAGCATGGGCAGCCCGGCCAGGAAGAACTGGACGGCGAAGATGGCGGTGATCACCAGAGTCTGGCCGACATCAGGCTGTTTCAGCAGCAGGCCGGCGACCATGGCGTACAGAAAGCAGGCGATGGCCCGACCGGGGAAGCCCGGGTTCAGCCGGCCTTCGGCGAACATCCAGGCGGCGATGATGGCAAAGGTCGGCTTGGCGAATTCGCTGGGCTGGATGGTGATGCCGGCCAGGCTCAGCCAGCGGGTCGAGCCCTTGATCTCGGGCGCGAACAACAACACGGCGACCAGCAGCAGCACGGACGCGCAATAGCCCAGTACGCCCAAGCGACGCACCTGCTTGGGGTTCAGCAGCGACACCCCCAGCATGACCAGAACCGCCGGTACCAGAAAGACGAACTGGCGACGGATGAAATGGAAGGAATCGGTGCCGATGCGGTCGGCCACCGCCGGGCTGGCGGCCATGGTCAGCAGCACGCCGATGGCGATCAGGGCGAAGATGGCGGCGATGGTCCAGCGGTCGACGGTCCACCACCAGCGGCCAATGGTCGAGGTATCGGTGCGGCCCAGGCTCATTGGGGCCTCCCCGCCGTCTGTGACGGCGCCGCGTCTTCGACACGAGGCAGCGCCTCCACCAACTGGCGGAAGATTTCGCCGCGATGCTCGAAGCTTTTGAACTGGTCCCACGAGGCGCAGGCCGGCGACAGCAGCACCACTTCACCCGCTTGGGCGTTGGCGGCAGCTGCGGTCACGGCGCGGTCCAAGCTGCCGCATTGGGTGAAGGCGACCTTGCCGGCCAGTGTCTCGGCGAAGGCCGGGGCGGCATCGCCGATCAGATAAGCGTGTTTGATGCGGTGGAAGTGACGTTCCAGGCTGGCGATGCCGCCTTCCTTGGCCTGGCCGCCGATGATCCAGTGAATCGCGTCATAGCAGACCAGGGCCACTTCCGCCGCTTCGGCGTTGGTGGCCTTGGAATCGTTGATGAAGCGCACGCCCGCCTTGGTGCCGACCAATTGCTGGCGATGGGCCAGACCGGGATAGCTGGCGATGCCGGCGGCGATGGCGGTGGACGGTACGCCCACGGCGCTGACCAGGGCGAAAGCGGCGCAGGCGTTTTGCCAGTTGTGGCGACCGGGCAGGGTGGCGATGGCGGTCAGGTCGAAGATTTCGACGCCGTCCTGGCGCAAGATGCCGTCGGGGGCGCTGATGCCGTGGTCCAGCACCTGCTTGACCGAAATGGCGGTGTGCCGGTGACCGGCGCCCAACAGCCAGTCGGCGATGCCGCGCGTCGGCGCGTCGTCGAGACCGATGACCGAGACGCCGTCGGCAGCGATGAAGTCGTACAACCGGCGTTTGGCGGCGATATAGCCATCCATGCCGCCATGGCGTCCCAGATGGTCGGGGGTGATGTTCAACAGCACGCCGGCCCGCGCCCGCAAGCTTCGGGTCAGTTCCAACTGATAGGACGACAGTTCCAGCACATAGATGCCGTCGGCATCCAGATCGGGCAGGTCAAGGGCGGCTGTGCCCAGATTGCCGCCGGCGGCATTGGCGATGCCGGCACTGGTGAGGATATGGGCGACCAGGGTGGTGGTGGTCGACTTGCCGTTGGTGCCGGTGATCAGCACGAATTTGGCGTCGGGCTTGGCGATCGCCAGCAATTCAATATCGCAGACCAGCGGAATGTCGGCGGCCCGCGCCGCCTCGGCCAACGGATGCGGTTGCGGGAAGGTGTGGGGGATGCCCGGGCTCCACACGATCATGTCGACCTCTGACAGATCAAGGGCCAGCGGATCGGCCAGGGGGATGCCGGCGGCTTGGGCCGCATCGCGGGCGGCTTGATTGTCGTCCCAGCCGGTGACCCGCGCGCCGCTTTCGACCAAGGCGCGCAAGGTGGCGCTGCCGGACTTGCCCAGGCCCAGCACCACCACACGCTTATCGGTCAGGAAGGGGACGCGGATCATGATCTCTACCTCAGCTTCAGGGTCGACAGGCCGACCAGGGCCAGGATGCCGGCGATGATCCAAAAGCGGATGACCACGGTGGGTTCGGCCCAGCCCTTCTTCTCGAAGTGATGGTGCAACGGCGCCATGCGGAAGACCCGCTTGCCGGTCAGCTTGAAGCTGGCCACCTGGACGATGACCGACACGGTTTCCAGCACGAACAGGCCGCCGACGATGGCCAAGACCAGCTCATGCTTGGTCACCACCGAGATGGCGCCCAAGGCCCCGCCCAAGGACAGCGAGCCGGTATCGCCCATGAACACCATGGCCGGCGGCGCGTTGAACCACAGGAAACCCAAGCCGGCACCGACCAGTGCACCGCAGAACACCGCCAACTCGCCCGAGCCGGGGACGTAGTGGATTTGCAGGTAATTGGCGAAGACGGCGTGGCCGACCAGATAGGAGATCAGGGCGAAGACGCCGGCGGCGATCATGACGGGCACGATGGCCAGCCCGTCCAGGCCATCGGTCAGGTTGACGGCATTGGAGGCGCCGATGATGACGAAGACGGCGAAGGGGACGAAGAACCAGCCCAACTGGATCAGCAGGCTTTTCAGGAAGGGGACGGCCAAGGTGCCGGCCAAGGGCTCGCGCTGGATGGCATAGACCCACAAGGCGGCGATCAGGGCGATGGCGATCTGGCCGGCCAGCTTCAGCTTGCCGGGCAGGCCCTTGGGGTTCTTCTTCGACACTTTGAGGAAATCGTCCAAGAAGCCCAGCAGGCCATAGCCCAAGGTGACCATCAGCACGATCCAGACGTAATGGCTGCGCAGATCGGCCCACAACAGCGTGGCGACGGCGAGCGCGATCAGGATCAGGAAGCCGCCCATGGTGGGCGTTCCCTTCTTGGTCAGCAGATGGCTTTCCGGGCCGTCGGCGCGGATGGGCTGGCCCTGCTTTTGCCATTGGCGCAGCCAGCGGATCAGGCCGGGGCCGATGACGAAGGCGACGACCAGCGCCGTCAGCACCGCGCCGCCGGTGCGGAAGGTCAGGTATTTGAAGAGGTTGAACACGGCAACCTCGTCGGCAAGGGGATAGAGCAAGTTGTAGAGCATGTTTTCCCCGTCACCCTTCCAGCAAGGCTTTGACCACCTGGGCCATGCGCGACCCGGCGGAACCTTTGACCACCACCACGTCGCCGGGCTTGATCACGGTTTTGATGAGACCCGCCAATTCCGTCGAATTGGCGGCATGGATACCGCGCCGCGTTGCCGGCAGCGCCTGATGCAGGTGGGCCATCAACGGGCCTGCGGTGCACACCAGATCGGTGTTCCACAGCGCTGCCGCCTCGGCCAGATGGGTGTGCAGCGCCGGGGCCGAATCGCCCAGTTCCAGCATGTCGCCCAGCACCGCGATACGGCGTCCGCCCTTGCCCGGACGGGCGGCGGCCAAGGTGGCGATGGCCGCCTTCATGGACACCGGGCTGGCGTTGTAGCTTTCGTCGATGACTTCGATGCTGCCGCCCTTCCAGGCCACCACATGGCGCTCGCCCCGGCCTTTCGGCGGGCACATGGCGGCCAGTGATTGCGAGGCTTTTTCGGCGTTGCCGCCCAAGGCCTCCACCGCCAGCAGCACGGCCAGGGCGTTCATGCCCCAATGCAGGCCGGGGACGCCGACGCGGAAGGCCAGGGCATGGTCGCGCAGCAGGGCGAACACCGCCGTGTCGTCGGGATCGACGGCGCAATCGAGCATGCGGGCATCGGCATCGATATGACTGCCGAAGCTTTGACGGTGGCTGATGCCGGCGGTCTTGGCGGCGGCGGCGAGACGGCGGAAATGACGGTTGTCGCGCGGCAGGATGACGGTGCCGCCGGCTTCGACGCCCAGGAAGATTTCCGCCTTGGCGTCGGCGATGTCCTCGGTAGTGGCGAAAAAGGCCGAATGCACCGCCTCGATGGTGGTGATCAGGGCCACATGGGGGCGAACCATTTTGGTCAACGGGATCAACTCGCCCGCATGGTTCATGCCCAGTTCGAACACGGCGAAGACGCAATCGGCGGGCATGCGGGCCAAGGACAGCGGCACGCCCCAATGATTGTTGAAGCTGCCGACCGAATAATGGGTCTTGCCCTGGCGCGACAGGGCCAGGGCCAGCATTTCCTTGGTCCCGGTCTTGCCGACCGAACCGGTGACGGCGACGATACGGGCATTCGAGCGGGCGCGGGCGGCACCGGCCAGATTCTGCAAACCGGTCATGGTGTCGGTGACCAGCACCAGCGGCAGGCCGTCGCAGCCTTCCGGCACCTTGTGGACCAGGGCGGCGACGGCGCCGGCCTCGATGGCGGCCTTGACGTGGTCGTGGCCGTCGTGGTTGGGACCGGAAAGCGCGATGAACAGATCGCCGGCAGCGATAGAGCGCGAATCGATGGACACGCCCTCGGCGGTCCAGTCACTGGCCCCCATCAGGGTGCCGTGGGTGGCGGCCTGCGTCTCGGCGGCTTTCCATAAGCTCATGCCGCGCCTCCCGCCGCCTGGCGGCATTCCTCGGCATCATCGAAGGGCAAGGTGTGGGCGCCGACGATCTGGCCGCTTTCGTGGCCCTTGCCGGCGACCACCAGCACGTCGCCTTGACGCAGCAGCGATACGGCGTGGCGGATGGCGGTGCGGCGGTCGGCGATTTCCATCGCACCCTTGGCGGCGGCCATGATGGCGGCGCGGATCAGGCCCGCGTCTTCCGAACGCGGGTTGTCGTCGGTGACCAGGATGATGTCGGCCAGCCGGGCGGCGATTTCGCCCATTTGCGGGCGCTTGCCGGGGTCGCGGTCGCCGCCGCAGCCGAACACCACCAGCAATCGGCCCGTGGCATGGGGGCGCAACGCCGTCAGCACGGTTTCCAGGGCATCGGGGGTGTGGGCGTAATCGACAAAAATGGGGGCGCTGTCCTTGTCCGCCACCTTTTGCAGGCGACCAGGGATTTCCGTCAGGGATTCCAGGGCATTGATGGCGGCCAAGGCATTGCCGCCGCAGCCGATGACCAGTCCCAGGGCGGCCAAAGCGTTGGCCGCCTGGAAGGTGCCGGCCAAGGGCAGGCGGATGGTGGCGCTGTGGCCCAGCACGTCCAGATCCAGCACTTGGCCATGGGAATCGGGGCGAATGTCCTTCAGCGCCAGTTCGGTGCCGGCACGGCCAAAGCGCAGCACGCGACGGGGACCGGCGGCCTGGGCCACCTGCGCCGCCACCGGGCAATCGGCGTTGATGACGGCGACACCGTCCTCGGGCAGCAGATCGGTGAACAGGCGCAGCTTGGCGGCCAGATAGGCCTGCATGTCGCCGTGATAATCCAGGTGGTCGCGGGTCAGGTTGGTGAAGCCGGCGGCCTGTAGTTTGACCCCGTCCAGGCGGAACTGGTCAAGGCCGTGGCTGGAGGCTTCCATGGCCGCATGGGTGATGCTGTTCTCGGCCAGTTCAGCCAGGGCTTCATGCAGGTCGGCGGGATCGGGGGTGGTCAGGCTGGGGCGGCTGGGCCAGCCATCGGCGATGATGCCCAAGGTGCCGAGCGAGGCGGCGCGATGGCCCAGGCTGGTCCACATCTGGCGGGTGAAGTTGACGCACGAGGTCTTGCCGTTGGTGCCGGTGATGGCGGCCATGACCTCGGGCTGGCGGCCATGGAAGCGGGCAGCGGCCAGGGCATAGGCGCGGCGCGGATTGTCCACCGTGACCAGCAAGGCGGTGCCGGTATCGGCTTGGGTGCCGGTCTCGGCGACGATGACGACAGCGCCCTGGGCGACGGCCTGGGGGATGAAGGCGCGGCCATCGGCCTTGCTGCCCGACAGGGCGAAGAACAGGGTGCCGGGGCCGACCTTGCGCGAATCGCAGGTGATCGCGGTGATCAGCGGATTGGCCGTGTGATTGCCGGGGATCAGGTCAGCGAGATTGCGCAAGGTCGCCTCCCTTGCTGACTGGCGGCTTGGCGGCGGCGCTGGCTTCGGGCAGGGCCTTCGGCGCGATCCCCAGCATGGGGGCGATCTGGGCGATGATGCGGCCCGCCGCCGGCGCGGCGGTCCAGCCGGCGGTGATATAGCCGTAGGTTTCTTTGGTGCCCTGCGGTTCGTCGATCATGGCGATGACCACGTAACGCGGGTTGTCCATGGGGAAGGCGGCGACGAACGACGACAGCACCGCCTTTTTGCGATAGCCGCCATGGGCGGCCTTCTCCGCCGTGCCGGTCTTGCCGCCAACCTCGTAACCGGGCACGTCGGCCTTTTTGCCGGTGCCTTCGGTCACCACCATGCGCATCAGATTGCGCATATGGGCCGAGGTTTTCTGCTTCAGCACGATCTCGCCGGGAACCGGGGTGCCGTCGGGGCGGTGGGTCAGGGTGAGCGGATGAAAAATGCCGCCATTGACCAAGGCGACGGTGCCCGCCATCAACTGGGCCGGGGTCACCGACAGGCCATGCCCGAAGGAAATGGTGATGGTGTTGATCTCGCGCCATGGACTGGGCACCTGGGGGGCGCCCACTTCCGGCAGTTCCAGGGTGGGGGAATCCAGCATGCCCAAGCGGCCCATGAAGCGGCGCTGGAAATCGCTGCCGGCTTCCAGGGCCATGCGGGCCGAGCCGATATTGGACGAATGGATCAGGATTTCCGGCACGCTCATCCAGCGGTTCTGGGCGTGGTCGTCGTGGATGGTATGGCTGCCGAACTTCAACGGTTTGGTGGCGTCGAAGCTGGAATTGATGTTCACCCGCCCGCTTTCCAGCGCCATGGCGGTGTTGAACAGCTTGAAGGTCGAGCCCATCTCGTAGGCGCCCTTGGTGGCGCGGTTGAACATGGCCTCGTTGGTGCCGGCGGGCGGGTCGTTGGGATCGAAATCGGGCAGGCTGACCATGGCCAGCATCTCGCCGGTCTGAACGTCGGCGACCATGCCGGTGGCGCCCAGGGCGTTGAATTGCTGCACCGACTTTTGCAGTTCGGTGCGCACCACGTTTTGCACGCCCACATCCAAGGATAGGGCCAAGGGGGCGGAATCCTCGGTCAGTCGCCGATCGAAGAAACGCTCGATACCGGCGATGCCCTTGTTGTCGATATCGGTCATGCCGACCACATGGGCGACCAGATTGCCATGGGGATAGACCCGGCGTTCGCCCTTTTCGAAATGCAGGCCAGGAATGCCCAGGGCGTTGACGTCGTATTGCTGCCGTGGCGTCAGGTTGCGGCGCAGATAGACGAAGGTTTTGGCCCCTTGGATGCGGGCGCGCACGTCGTCGGCATCCATGTCGGGCAGGGCGGCGGCCAGCTTCTTCGCCGCCTCGGCCACGTCGACACGGGCTTCGATCATGTCTTGCGGACGGGCGTACAGCGACACGGTGGGCAGGCTGGTGGCCAACACGGCGCCATCGCGGTCGGTGATGTCGGCCCGGCCCATTTCCAGGTCCTGGGTCCGGGCCTGGGGCAGCGCGCGCGGCTTGGCCGGATTGCCGTCGAGGACGGCGACATCGATCATGCGTCCGCCGATGATGCCGAAGATGGCCAGGAAAACCAGGGCGGTGACCAGCAGGCGGGTGCGGCTGGTCTCGATGGCGCGCGAGCGCACACCATCCAAGCGCAAGGCGCCGGGGTTGTTTTGCAGGTCTTCGCCCGGATGGATGCCGGGGTGATAGGGGGTGCGGGAAAACAGGCTCATCGCATGTCCCCCACGTTAGGCCTGGTTTCGGCCAAGGCCGGCGCCGGGCGGGCGGGCGGCTTGGGCATGGCGGCAACCGAAGCATGAGGCGGGGTGGCGTCGTGACGCAGGGCTTGCATGGTGGTGACCTGGGTCGGCCCCATCACCTTCATGTCCAGGTACTTTTCCGACAATTGCTTCAGGCGCGCCGGGTCGTTCAGGAAGCTCCATTCGGCCTTCAAGACGTGGATGGCTTCCTGGTTGGCGCGAATTTCCTGGTTCAGTTCGGCCAGACGGGCTTCCTGTTCCTTGACCTGATGCTTGACGTAAAACAGGCCGATGCCGACAAGGCCGGCGGCCAGGGTCAACAAGATGGTGCCGATCATGCCGCGGATCATGCCGCACCTCCCGCCACCCAAGGGGCGGCGTCGGTACGCAAGGCGGCGCGCAGCTTGGCTGAGCGCGCGCGCGGATTGGCCCGGCATTCGGCGTCGGACGGGGCGGTGGCCTTGCGCGAGATCAGCGAGAAGGTGGGGGCCGGGCCGGCGGCCTGGGCCGGCAAATGGCGCGACGGCGCCGGCATGTCGCCAGAACGCTTTTTCAGGAAGGTCTTCACCACCCGGTCTTCCAGCGAATGGAAGGTGACCACGGCCAGCCGACCGCCGGGGGCCAGCAGCCGTTCGGCCGCTTCCAGCCCGCGTTCCAGCTCGCCCAATTCGTCATTCACATGGATGCGCAGGGCCTGGAAGGTGCGGGTGGACGGGTCGATGCCGTCGCCCGATTTGCGCACGGCGCCGCGGATGACGTTGGCCAGTTGCAAGGTGCGGGTGAAGGGGGTGTCGAGGCGGGCGGCGACGATGGCACGGGCGACGCGGCGGGCGTACTTTTCCTCGCCCAGATGATAGATGATGTCGGCCAGTTCGGCTTCCGACGCGGTGTTGACCACATCCGCCGCCGACGGGCCGCTTTGTTCCATACGCATGTCCAAGGGGCCGTCCTTGGCGAAGGAAAAGCCGCGCTCGGCCTGGTCGATCTGCATGGACGACACGCCGATATCCAAGGCGATGCCGTCGACCCTGGTGATGCCGGCCTGAGGCAGCAACAGGTCCATGTCGCCATAACGACCCTCGATGACGTTCAGGCGGCCATCGGCGGCTTGGGGCAGGCGCCGGCCAGCGGCAATGGCCGACGGATCGCGGTCGATGCCGAAAACGTGGATGCGGGCGCGATCCAGCAAGGCCAAGGAATAGCCGCCGGCACCAAAGGTGCCGTCGACCATCACGTCGCCGTCTTGGGGGGCCAGGGCCTGGACCACCTCGGCCAGCAAGACCGGGATATGAGGGCGGGAGTCCGAGTCCGTGGTTTGGGCGGGGCTGGTCATTTTCCGTCTCCGACCACGGGCTTGACCGGAGCTTTCAAGGGCAGGGTCGGACGGTTTTTCAGGGCGCGGGCGCGGATTTCGGCTTCCATCGCCTTATAGGCTTCGGGCTGCCAGATCTGGAAGGTCTGGCCCTTGCCGACGAAGGCGGCGGTCTCGCTCAGGCCGGCATGTTCGATCAGGTCTTCGGGCAACAGGATGCGGCCTTCGGGATCCCAGGCCAATTGGCGGGCGTCGGCGAAGATCAGGGCCGAGATGTCTTCCTGTTCCGGCGAGAAGGCGTCGAAAGTCTGGGTGCTGTCGGACAGGCGCTCCATGAAGTCCATGCCGCAGCCCTCGATGCAGGACGCGGTGAACGACCGATAGGCGATGATGCCCTGGAAAATCTGCTGGGACAAAGTCGTGCGGAAGCTCGCCGGAACGGAGACCCGTCCCTTGCGATCAACCTTATTCACGATAGTGGAGAGGAAAAGTCCCATCCCCCATGTCCGCCTTGCCGAAATGTGCCCGTTATCCCCAGAACCCCCCTACCGCGACGCACACTTCGCCCTAAGGCGTCTCTCGGTGGGTTCTTATGGGATAACATGGGTAAATATGGGCGTCAATGGTATTGACTAGTAAAACCATGGTCCGAACTGGTTGTTGTCAAATCAATTGACATTCTCGCAAAGTAGACGAACAAAGCCGTACAACGCCTTGATTCACTTGAATGAATCGGCATCGAAAGGTAAACAGAAGGTAAATTTGTTCGAGAATTGTTCCCAGGCGTCGGCCCTCGCCATAGGGAGATTCCGATGGGCCGGCATGGGGGGAGAGAAGGGGGAAATTTGCGCCAGACGGCCTGTAAGCCGGGTTCTGTCCCATGGTTACCCATGGCGACGGCCATTCATCTGGGACGTCCGTTACCGGACGCCTCACGCGACCGACCCGGGCGACTACGCGAAAGCGCGTTTGGTTCCGGCCAAAAGGCCGAAAACTGTCGCCCCTATTTGGTCTTGCTCCCGGTGGGGTTTGCCGTGCCGTTCCCGTTGCCGGGTCCGCGGTGCGCTCTTACCGCACCCTTTCACCCTTACCGCTGCGGACAGCGGCGGTTTGCTTTCTGTGGCACTTTCCCTAGGGTCACCCCCGCCGGACGTTATCCGGCACCGTGCTTCCGTGGAGCCCGGACTTTCCTCCCCACACGTTGCCGTGCAGGGCGGCCGTCCAGCCGTCTGGCGCGGGCGCATCGTGGCGATTGCGGCCGGCGGCGTCAAGGATGGTGTTACCACAGTAAACAAAGAAAATTTTATGCAAAAGTCCTTGGTGTTTACTGTGTCGTCCATCGGGTGATGACCCGATAACTTGCGAGTTCCTGGGGTAAATTCTGTTTATTGACGAAGTGTTAATAAGAAAAAGCCGGTACTGCCATGGGCAGACCGGCTTTTTGCGATAAAAATACGGATATCAGCCGAACAATTTGTCGATTTCGTCCTGGCTGATGCCTTGGTTTTCCAGAGCCGGGCCGTTGAGCAGCTTGGAATCGTCGTCGCGGTGATCGTCGGGCTGCTTGGGGACGATTTCGGCGATATTCTCGGGGCCCCAGATGTCGATCATGGCGTTGACGCGGGACTCGATGTACTTCAGCGTCTTGACCACCTTGGTGATGCGCTGGCCGGTGATGTCCTGGAAGTTACAGGCCTCGAACATGGTGATGACGGTTTCGTTGATGTCTTCGGCCAGGCGCTTCACATAGGCGTCATCCCCGTGCGAGCCGATTTCGCTGGTCAGCGATTCGATCTTTTCGGCGGCTTCCAAGATGGTTTGGGTGGCGCCTTCGGTGGCCTCGACGATGGCGTCGAGTTCAAAGGTGACGGCCAGGATGCGATCTTCGTCGGAATCCTTGGGACGCAGGGCGGCGATTTCGTGCTTGGTCTGTTCAATACAGACGGCCAGGGCGCGCAGCTCGGTCTTCAGCATCGAGACTTCGGCCTGCTTTTGCGTCACCATCTCGTCCATGTTGGCGACCTGGGCGTCCAGGGGCGGGGCTTCCTCGCCGCGCATGGTGTGTTCCAGCGTGCGGATGTCGTGACGGATCTCGTTCAGAACCTTCAGCACCTCATCATTGGAGGCGCCGCCCAACATGACCGGGGTCTCGCCCTTGGCCGCCTGGGCCTTGAGACGTTGGATCTCCGCGGTAAACAGCTTGCGTTCAGTCATCATTTCGGGCCGCGCCCTCCCCCCGCCAATCTAATTACATGCAACACCGGCTTAATCCGCATCCCCATGCGTGCCGGCTGCGGCCTCGACCCAAGGGCGATAGGCGATATCGGCCCTCAAGATATGATCCGTCAGCCATCTTTTCAGAAAAACCATCAGATCGTCATCAAGAACTTGCCGTTCCCCGGCCATCCAGCGCTGGCGGGCCTCGCGCACCCGGTTTTCCAGGTCGCGGTGGCTTTGGATGTGCTGCTCGCGTTCGGGATAGCCGATCTGGGTCATCAGCGCTTCTTCGCGGTGGAAGTGGTGTTCCACGTATTCCACCAGCACATTGATGACGCTGCCGACCACGGCGCGGCTTTGGCCGGTTTCGATGGCGTCGTGCAATTGATTGATCAGGTTGATGAGGATGCGGTGATCCGAATCGATCATGGCGCTGCCGACGCTATACGTCTCGCTCCATGTCAGGACCGCCATCTCGTACCTCATCCCTGTGCCCAGCAATTCAATAGCATTGGATGGATGCTTGATACAAGCGGGCGGCGGATTACACTGCATGACGGGGCAGGGGGGCGATGGAGGCCCGAAGGTGGAGCGTTGGCGTCTGGCCACTTTTAATCTGGAAAGTCTGGACGACCGTCTGTCCGGAGCCGACGATTTCGCCGACCGTATGGCGGTGTTGCGCCCGCAATTGCAGCGTCTGCGCGCCGATATCCTGTGTCTGCAGGAGGTCAACGCCCACACCATCGACGGCAAGCACGGTCCGCGTGAAGCTACGGGCCTGGACCGTCTGCTGGAGGGCACCGCTTACGCGGACTATCACCGGGTGATCAGCCTGAACCGCGGCGGCAAACGCCCGGCGGACCGCCACAACCTTGTCATCCTGTCACGCTTTCCCCTGCTGTCCCATGGCCAGGTTTGGCATGATCTGGTGCCGCCGCCGGCGATCTTGCCGGTGACCGCGCGCCCGGCTCCCGATCAGGCCCAGGCGGTGGAATGGGATCGCCCCATCCTGTGGGCCGATGTTGATTTGGGGCATGACCGGGTGCTGCACGTGGTTAACCTGCATCTGCGTGCGCCCAGGGCGGCTTGGCTGGCCGGTCAAAAGACCGAACACGGTCGCTGGCTCAGCGTCGGCGGCTGGGCCGAGGGCTTTTATCTGGCGGCGGTCAAGCGCGCCGGTCAGGCCTTGGAAGCGCGGCTTGTGGTCGAGCAAATGTTCGATGCGCAAGGGGATGCGCTGGTGGCGGTATGCGGCGATTTCAACGCCGGCGATCGCGAGGCGCCGGTCAGAACCCTGCGCGGCGACGAGGAAGATACCGGCAACGGCCATCTGGCCGCCCGTATGCTGGTGCCGGTGGAGCGCTCCATCCCCGAAAGCCAGCGCTTCAGCGTGGTTCATCATGGTCAGCGGGTGATGCTGGATCACATCTTGGTGTCGCGCCCGCTGTTGGGCTGTTTGGCCGCGTGCGAAATCCACAACGAGACCCTGGGCGACGAACTGGTCGGTCCGGCGACGGTGTGGACCGCCCCCGACAGCTTTCACGCCCCCATGGTGGCGGAATTCATCGGCGACTGACCCATGGACGGCCTGCGCAGGGCGGCGTCGGCGCGGCGACCGAACGACACCAGATGGCGCATCAGATTCTGGCGCAGGAAAGACTTTTCCGGGTGGTTGTTGAGCAGGTCGTGGATGCGCTCGAAGCGGTCAAGGTCGCTGGGCACCCGGCAGTCATGCCGGTGCGCGGGCAGGGCGTCACCGCAGAACGGGCAGCGCGTATAAGGCATGGCATGGCCCCCTTTTGCACTCAAACCATGACCCGATCATCGATCAGGACCGGGGCCAAGGCAAAGTGGCATACGGCGGAGGCGGCCCGTTCAAGAGGATAGGGTTGTGCGCTGCAACATATACCTTAGGGGCTTGGGTTCAGGCGGCGCCGGCCCGCCCACTCAGGCACGGGACGTAACGGGAATCCTCGCTCCGGATGTGGTGGACCAGCCAGTCGCTGAGGAAGCCGTGCAGTTCCGCCGCCACCACCGCCGACGGGTCGCGGTCATAGGCGCTTTCCAGCCCGCGCACATGTTCGGCCATGATGCGGTGCGACTGGCGGTGGGCGGCCAGATCGTCATAGCCGGCGGCTTCCATCAGCCGCTCTTCCTCGCCGAAATGGTAATAGACATAGCGGATCAGCTCGCCCAGGACCAAGCCGGTGACATCGCGGGAATTGCCGGCGCTGACCGCGGCCCCCAACTGGTTGAGCAATTCGATCAGGCGGCGGTGATGATCGTCCAGATGGTCGATTCCGACGCTCATATCTTCATTCCACAGCACGATGGCCATGCGTTTCCCCCTTTCCGGTTTTTGAGTGCCCGGATTTTCAGTGGGGGAAAGCATAGCATGGTGCGCCGCAAAATGGGTAATGCCGTACGTGCAAGGCGGCATTGACCTGGCGTTACGGGCCTTCGACCAGGACGATCTCGGCTTCATCGATGCAATGGATGTCCAGACTGGGTTCATCCGTGATGGCCAAGCCGTCGCGTGGGGCCAGAGCGATGCCGTTGATCACCGGATTGCCGCGCGCCGCCACCAGATAGGCATGTCGGCCGCGTAAGGGGTGGGTGATGCGGTCGCCGGGACTGATGATGCCGCCCAAGACGCGAGCGTCCTGGTTGATCATGGGGGCCTCATCCTCGGTGAAACCCGAGGCCAACACCTGCAATTGCCCCGGCTGGCGCGGAAACTGCCGGGTTTCCCAGCGCGGCGTCAAGCCGCGTGCCCGCGGCAGGATCCAGATCTGGAACAAGGTGGTGGGCCCGTCTTCTTGGTTGTATTCCGCGTGACGGATGCCGGTGCCGGCGCTCATCACCTGAACTTGGCCGGCTTCGGTGCGGCCTTCGTTACCCAGGCTGTCCTGGTGAGTGATGGCGCCTTCGCGCACATAGGTGACGATCTCCATGTCGCGGTGACCGTGCGGGTCGAAACCGGTGTGGGCGGCGATGGTATCGTCGTTCCACACCCGCACCACGCCCCAGCCCAGGCGCTGATGGTCGAGGTAATCGGCGAAGCTGAAATGGTAATGGGCGTGCAGCCAGTCGTTGTCGAAAGTGCCCAAGCGGGCAAAGGGGCGATGGTCGAGCATGGTCAGTCCAGGGTTGTTGGACCTTGGATATCGTGGTGAAACCCGGTTTCGCCAAGGGGTGTCTGGTATTTTGCCTTATTCGGGTGTACATCCGGGCCATGACGGTGCGGCGAGGACACGATGGTGGCACAATGGCTTGAGACATTATTGAGCCGCGATCCCCTGGCGCCGCGCCGGGCGAAATTCTATCGCTGGTTCATCATGCTGGCGGTGGTCGCCTTCACCGGCGAAACCGTGCTCGATACGGTGCCGGGCATCTTTGGCGCCTGGGAGCCGGTGGTCATCCTTGCCGACCGCCTGTTCCTGACCGTGGTGGCGGTTGATTTTTTCGTGCGGCTGGCGGCGGCGTGGCTGTCGCCTGAGCGTTGGCAGGCGGTGGTGGGCTATGTGTTCAGCCCGTTCGGCCTGTTCGACCTGATCGCCTTCGCCCCCGTCGCTCTCAGCGATCTGCTGGGCTGGCCGCACGACGTCGACACCGCCTTCGGCATCCTGGCCTTTCTCAAGCTGGCCCGTTATTCCCCCGCCCTGGAAACCCTGGGGGCGGTGTTGCTGTCGGAATGGCGGCCCCTGCTGTCGGCCATGTTCATCATGGCGCTTTTGGTTCTGTTCACCTCGACGGTGCTGTATTTCGTCGAGCGGCACCTCAATCCCGGCATGATCAGCATCCCCCATGCCATGTGGTGGAGTGTGGTCACCCTGGCCACCTTGGGCTATGGCGACGTGGTTCCGCTCAGTGCCTTGGGCAAGGTGCTGGGCGCTTTTGTCGGTGTGTTGGGCCTGGGCATGTTCGCGTTGCCGGCGTCGATCCTGGCGTCGGGTTTCACCGAGGAAATGCGGCGGCGCAATTTCGTCAACACCTGGCATCTGGTGGCCAAGGTGCCGTTTTTCGCCAAATTGCAGGCGGCGCAGATCGCCCAATTGGCCGCCTTGCTGAAAATGCAGCGCATCATCAGCGGCGAGGTGCTGATGCGGGAGGGCGACGATGCCGATTGCATGTATTTCCTGATTTCCGGTCAGGTGCAGGTCAGCGGTCCCGCCGGCACCTTTGTGTTGAAGGCGGGCGATTTCTTCGGCGAGATCGCACTTTTGCAACATTGCCAGCGTACCGCCACCGTATCCGCCTTGACCCGCTGTCAGGTGCTGGTATTGGATGCCCGCGACTTCCAGCAATTCACCGACAAGTCGCCGGAGATACTGGCCACCATCCGCGCCACCGCGCAAGCGCGCCTGTCGCAAGGGGAAGAGCAGACGTCGTGAGTGAACCGAAACTGAAAGCCAAGCTGTTCATCCACGCCGCCATTCGGCGTTGCAGTTTGCAGGCGCTGCCGGCGGTGGTGGCGCATAAAGGCGACGAGGATTCCGGCACCATCCTGGTGCGGGTCTACATGGGCGGGCGGCAATGCCGGGTCTATGGTCAGGTGCGCGACGCCGAGGGGCGGTTGGGCTGGCTGTGCGCCACCGGGCCGCAGCCGGTGGACGAGGAGCGGGCCGAGGCCTATGTGGCGCGGGCGCGGGCCATCGATGGCGATCTGTGGGTGCTGGACGTGGACAGCGCCGACGGTTCGGCCCCGTTTCTCGAGCCGTTGTTCCGCGCTTGAAGTCTTGCGCCAGCCTGAAATTGGTTTAGAACCAAGCGCCGTATTGCCCCAAGTTGCGCAAAGGACATGCCATGACCCGTACCTTGATTTCTTCCGGCTCTCCGTTCGAGGAAGTGGCCGGCTATTCCCGCGCCGTGGTTCAGGCCCCGTGGGTGTTCGTTTCCGGCACCTCCGGCTTCAAGGACGGCCAGATCGCCGACAGCGAAGTCGAGCAGGCCGACCAGGCGCTGCAGACCATCGCCGCCGCCCTGGATAAGGCCGGCAGCACCATGGCCGACGTCGTCCGCGTCGTCGTCTATGTCACCGACGCGTCCTATTTTCAGACCGTCGGTCCGGTGTTGGGCAAGTATTTCAAGGCGACCAAGCCGGCCAATACCACCATCGTCTGCGGTCTGGTCGATCCGCGCATGAAGGTGGAAATCGAAGTGACCGCGCTCAAGGCGTAGCTTGCCCGAGGCGGCCCGTGCCGGGCTAACCCTTGCGGCGGCCTAAGGCGACCCAGACCCGGTGAGGCACCATCAGTGGCTCGCCGGGGAAGCGGGTGTCGAGCATGCGACCCAAATCCTGGTCGAAATCCTGGATCAGTTGCGGCGACAGCCGCCCGGCGATGCCGACGGTGCCGCGCAGGCGCGCCCGCCATTCCTGACGGTTGTGCGGTGCCGCCACGTCATAGGAAAAGGTTTCCAGATCATGGAAACCGGCGACGGCCATGTCGCCCAGCCATTGCGGATAAATGCCGGTGCCGCCGCCCATGGGCCAAACCGGATTCCATTTGCGGATCATCTCTTCGGTGGCGGCGACCACATTGCCGGGCAAAGGCAGCCAGTCGAAATGGCAGATCGCCAACAGGCCGCCGGGCTTGATCAGGCGGGCCATCTCGGCGGCGGCGGCGCGGCGGTCCAGCCAATGCCAGCATTGGCCGGCGATGGCGCCGTCGAAGGATTGCGCGGCCAAGCCGCTGTCTTCCGCCCGGGCTTCGACGAAATCAACCATCAGACCGGCACAATTGGCCCGCGCCCGCTCCAGCGCCTTGGCCGACAGGTCCAAAGCGGTGACGGTCGCGCCGGCGGCGGCGAACATGCGCGACAGATCGGCATGGCCGCAACACAGGTCAAGAATGCGCGTGTCCGGCGCGGCGAAGCCGAAATCGCGCAGGCGGTGGGCCAGAGAGTCGGGGAAGCCGGCGCGATAATCGCTGAACGCGGTGGCGTCCTGGCCATTTTCAAGAAGCATGCCCTTTGATCCCCCACTTTAGTCGGGCGCATCCCGAAACGACCATAACGTGTCGTCTGGGGTTTGTCATCGCGTATGCACAGGGTTACCATCGCTTTCACCGAAACGGAGGATGCGATGCCGACCATATTGATCACTGGTGCCAACCGTGGGTTGGGTTTGGAATTCGTCCGCCAATACGCCGCCGCTGGTTGGCGGGTGTTGGCCACCGTACGCGACCCGTTATCGGGGCGGGCGACGTCCGAGGCCGGCGGCGAGGTCTATGTGGCCGATATGGCCGACATCGGCACCATGCGCCGATTGAAGCAGACCTTGGCCGGCATTCAACTGGACGTTGTCTTGAACAATGCCGGCATTTACGGCCAGGATCAGTCCTTCGGCAGTGTCGATGCCGATGGTTTCCTGAAGGTCATGCGGGTCAACGCCCTGGCGCCGTTGCAGATGGCCGAATTGTTCGCCGATCAGGTACCGGCCGGGGGCATCATCGCCGCCATTTCCTCGAAGATGGGTTCGGTGGCGGAAAACAGCTCGGGCGGCTTCTATGCCTATCGGGCGTCGAAGGCGGCGCTCAACATGGTGATCAAAAGCCTGTCCCTGGACCTGAAGGACAAGGGGATCACCGTGCTGGCGCTGTCGCCCGGCTGGGTCCGCACCGACATGGGCGGCGCCAACGCGCCGTTGGAGCCGCCGGAAGCGGTGGCCGGCATGCGGGCGGTGCTGGATAAAGCCAAGCTTGCCGACAGTGGTAAGTTTTTCCATTTTGACGGCACCGAAGTGGCTTGGTAGGGGATGGAGATGACCAACGCCATCGACTTCTACTTCGACTTTTCCTCGCCCTACGGCTATTTCGCCGCCGATGCCATCGAGGCCGAGGCGGCGCGGGCCGGTCGGCCCTGCCGCTGGGTGCCCATTTTGTTGGGGCCGGCGTTCAAGGCCTCGGGCAATCAATTGTTGATCGAGCAGCCGCTGAAGGGCGCCTATAGCCGGCACGACTGGGATCGGTTGGCACGGCTGACCGGTATCCCCTACGCCTTTCCCGATCCCTTCCCGGTGGCCAGCGTCGCCGCCGCGCGGGTGTTCTGGTGGCAGGATGCGTCGGATGGAGTTGCGGCCAAGGCCTTTGCCCGCGCCATTTTCGCCGCTTATTTCGCCCATGGTCGCAATATCGGCGACAAGGCGGTGGTCGCGGCCATCGCCGACGAATGCGGCCATGATCGGGCGGCGGCCCTGGCCGCCATGGACGACCCGGCCTGGAAGGCCAAATGCCGCGACGAGACCGAGGCGGCCATCGGGCGCGGCGTGTTCGGCTCGCCCTTCTTCATCATCGACGACGAGCCGTTCTGGGGCTCGGACCGCCTGCCCATGGTGCGCCGCTGGCTGGAAACCGGCGGCTGGTGAGCGTTGCCGCCATTGCGCCGGCGGCGCATGCGCGCCATTGCGCCGGGCGGTGCAAGGGTATAATTCTGTGACCACAATCCGCGTTTCAGGAGAGTTCCCTTGCCCTTGCTGATCGATCTCAAGCCCGGTGAAAAAGTCATCATCAATGGCGCCGTCATCGAAAATGCCGGGGCCAACACCAAGCTTAGGATTCACAACGAATCCAATATCTTGCGGCAAAAGGAAATCCTGACCAACGAAGACACGGCGACGCCGGCGGCGCGGGTCTATTTCTGCCTGCAATGCGCCTATATTTTCCCCGACAAGCGCGACCATTACCTGAACTTGTTCGCTCACTATCTGGTGGAATATCTGGAGGCGTGCCCGTCAGCGGTGGAGATCGGTCAGGAAATCCGCGACGAGGTTCAGGCCGGGCTGTACTACAAGGCGTTGAAATCGTCGCGCAAGCTGCTCAAGCACGAGACCGAGGTGCTGAACCAGTTGGAAAAGGCGGCGCAACAGTGGAACGCCAAGCTGGGCGAAACCCCGGCCCGCGACGACAGCCAGGGCTGACGCGGTACCCGAGGCAAAGCCTGCAGACTTTTTCACGGTAGGCTAACGCCGCCCGAACAGCTTTTCGATATCGGCCAGCCCCAAGGTGACATGGGTGGGGCGGCCATGGTTGCACTGGCCGGACAGCGGTGTGGCCTCCATCTGGCGCAACAGCGCATTCATCTCGGTCACCGACAGCCGTCGTCCCGCCCGCACCGAGCCGTGACAGGCCATGGTCGCGCACACATCCCCCAACTTTTCCCGCAACTTCAGGGCCTCGCCCCATTCGGCCAGATCGTCGGCCAGATCGCGCACCAGCGCTTGGGCGTCGCATTCGCCCAACAGCGCCGGGGTTTCGCGCACCACCACGGCGCCGGGGCCGAAGGCTTCCACCACCAAGCCCAATTCGGCCAGTACGGGGGCGGCCTCGGCCACGCGGGCGGCGCCGGCCTCGCCCAGTTCCACCACTTCCGGCAACAGCAGCGCCTGGGTTTTTATGGTGCCTTCGGCCTGGGCGGCGCGCATGCGTTCCAGCACCAGGCGTTCATGGGCGGCATGCTGGTCCACCACCACCATGCCGGTGCGGGTCTCGGCGATGATATAGGTGTCGTGCACTTGCGCCCGTGCCGCCCCCAGCGGGAAATCCACATTGTCCAGGGGGGCGTTGTCTTCGGCCGCCGGCGCTTGTGGCGGCAGATGCAGGCCGGGCAGGGCTTCGGCCAAGCCCCAGTCCTGACGCGGCGCCTGGGCCGATGCCGCCTGCCAGATCTGCCCCTGGCTGGGGCGGGGCTGCCATTGGTAATTGAACCCTGGGCGGCTGGCCGCCGCCCCCAAGGCGCCCAGGGCGGCATCGCTGACCGTGCTGGCGGTGCGGTGACCGGCGGCGGCCAAGGCATGGCGAATGGCGGAGACGATCAGGCCGCGCACCAACCCGGCCTCGCGGAAACGCACTTCCGACTTGGCCGGATGGACGTTGACGTCCACCGCATCCGCCGGCACCTCGACGAACAGCGCCACCACCGGGTGGCGGTCATGGGACAAGACGTCCTGATAGGCCCCCCTGACGGCGCCGATGACCAGCCGGTCCTTGACCGGGCGGCCATTGACGAACAGATACTGATAGGCGCTGGTGCCCTTGTTGAAGGTGGGCAGGCCGGCCCAGCCGGTCAGGCGCACGCCGTCGCGCTCGGCATCCAGCGGCACGGCGTTGTCTTGGAAATCGCGACCGATGATGGCGCCCAGGCGGGCCAGCAGCGCCTCGGCCCTCTCGCCCTTTTGGCCGGCGAGCTTGAGCACCGGGCGAGTGCCGTCGGACAGCGAGAAGCCCACCTGCGGATGGGCCATGGCCAAACGTTCCAGCACGTCGACCGCATGGGTCAGTTCGGTGCGCGGCGCCTTCAGGAATTTCAGCCGCGCCGGGGTGGCGAAGAACAGGTCGCGCACCTCGACCCGGGTGCCGGACGGGTGGGCGGCGGGCACCGGTTGGCCCTTGGCCCCGCCTTCCACCGTCAAGGCCCAGGCGCTGTCGGCGCCGTGCGGGCGTGAGGTGATGGTCAGGCGCGCGACCGAGCCGATGGAGGGCAGCGCCTCGCCGCGAAAGCCCAGATGGCGGATATGGACCAGATCGTCATCGGGCAGTTTGGAGGTGGCGTGACGTTCCACCGCCAGTTCCAATTGATCGGGCGCCATGCCGCCGCCGTCATCGGTGACGCTGATCAGCGCCTGACCGCCCTCGGTCACCACCACGTCGATGCGGCTGGCCCCGGCATCGAGGGCGTTTTCCACCAATTCCTTGATGGCCGAGGCGGGGCGTTCAACCACTTCGCCGGCGGCGATCTGGTTGACCAGGGTGGGGGGGAGCAAACGGATAGGCATGGCCCGATATTACCGCGCCCGGGTTGACTTCACCATATCTTCACCACATCTCTCCTATGATACGCACAAGGGATCGGGCTTGCGAGGCTCCCATGGCGACCAAGACGATGCAGCATTCGACGAACTTTCATCCGCCGCACAAATCCCATCCGGTTTGGCTGGGGGCCGGCTTGGCGGCCATGCTCCTGGGCGGCGGCGTTGCCCTGTGGCTGCTGTTGGGGCGCGGCGAGGCCGACATCGACCCCTCCGACATGCTGTTGGCGCAGATGCAGGCGGCGGCGGCGGGCGGCAACGTTCCCGCGTTTCATGCTTTGGGCGGTCAATTGCGCGCGGTGCAGGGCAGCGGGCGCATCAATGTCGTCGCCTCCGACGTTCCCGCCAGTCAATGCGTCAAGGCCGGGTGGCGGCTGGCCAAGCTGGGGACGGTGATCGTCAACGGCGTGTTGCCGCAGCGGCTGTCGGCGGCCAAGCTCAGCGAATTGTGCGAAGGCGGCGCCACCTTGACCTGGATTCCTGATTAATCCTCAGCGAGGCGGCGGCGGAAACGGCGGGCGCCAATCGGCCAGCTTGCGTCGGCCTTCCGTCGACATCTTGCCAGCAGCGTCGATCAACGCCGTTTCGATGGAATCGTCGATGCGGTCGCGGTTTTGCCGGCCCTCGGCGAAGATGGTCGCCAGCGCCTGGGCGTCGAACGATTCGGCCCGCAATGCGTTGCGGATGCGTTCGAAGGTTTCGGCGCGATTGTGCGGGCGATCACCCAGGCGCGGCGCGCGGGCGGCGAAGCTGGCGCGCAGGATGTCGGCATCGGCGGCGGGCAGCATGGCGGCCATTTCGGCGATGATGGCGTCCGGTCGCGGCGGCGGTGGCGGCAGGGCAGGGCGCAGCCACAAGGTGACGGCCATGCCGACCAGGAAGGCGTTGAGCGCCAGCGACGCCGGCAAGACGAAGCGAAACCAGGGATGCCGCGTCATCAATACCCCGCCAGCAACAGCGATGAAGACGAGGGCAGCAGGGCCGACAGGGCCGGGCTTTGCGTCGGCTGGTGCAGGTATTGGCCGACATAGAGGCCAAGCACCAGGGCGAGACCCACCGGCACCGCGCTTTGCCGCAGCAGTACGGGCGGCGGTGGGGTGAATTCCGACAACAGGTCGAGCAGGCGGCGCCAGAAGGTAATCGGTTGCGGCTGGTCCAGCCGGGCCATGACGGCATCCATCACCCGCTGGACCTGGGCCGGGCCAACGTCACGGGCGGGGAAATTGGTCCGAATCAGGTCGTCAAGCCCATCCGGGGTCACAGCATGTCTCCCATAGTGGTGACGCCGCGGCGCATCAGTTCATTCTTAAGCGCACGCTTGCCCCGTATCAAGAGGGCTTCCATGGCGGCGACGCTGACCTCCAGCACCTGGGCCGCCTGGGGCGCACTGATTTCGGAAAAATAATGCAGGAACAGGGCTGCACGCTGGCGTTCGGGGATGGCCGTCATCGCCGCCAGGATCAGGTCGCGGGTCTGGCGCCGGCTGGCCTGCTGGGCGGCGCCAGGGCTGGTGTCGGCCAGTTCCTCCATGTCGTCCAGCCCGGTCCAGGCCGGGCGGCGGCGGCGATCCAGGCAGCCGTTGAGCACCACCCGGTAAAGCCAGGTGGAAAACTGGGCGCCGCCATCGCGGCGCCATTTGGGCGCCATGGTCCACACCTTCAGGAAGGCGTCTTGAACCAATTCCTCGGCGTCGTCCGGGTTGCCGCTGACCCGCTGGGCCAGGGCCAGCATGGCGCGGGCGTGGCGATCCATCAGCGCCTGAAAGGCTCTGCGGTCGCCGCTGGCGGTTTGTTCCAGCAGGTCGTCATCGCTGTGGCTGGGGGTCATGCCCATGCCCGCACCATCACGCACTCCACCCCAAAGAGCGGCAAAAGCTGCCGCCCGCTTCGGCAAAAATTGCCGGCGGGGCCGGCATTGTTTTCCCGCTTCTGGGGAGGAGGGCTTCTGTCGCTGCGATTTTGCCAGGGTTTGCGCCGGACCCGAATTGGCCCTGTCCTTGCAAAGGTCAGCGTGCTCAGGGGAACTTTGTACCAATAAAGTACGGTTCTGCAATAAATAAAACAACGGACACCATATTTGTGGTGCTTCCGCTATTTTTGTTTTCATTTTATCAGTATAAAAAATTTTTTCTCAAAAAATGCGCATGGTTTTTATTTGCCACTCGTGAAAGCAATTGTGAGCCGGATTGCCGGCTTACCCTTGCGATGGAGAAAAACCATGACGAGTGGTATCGGCGGGCTCGGCTCATTCAGCTCGGCCCAGTTTGAAAAGATGTTCACCCGCATCGACGTAAATGCCGATGGCGCGGTGACGCGGGATGAATTCATCGACGGCGCGCCCGACGATGTCAGCGCCGACAAGGCCGGATCGCTGTTCGATAAATTGGACAGTGAAGGCAGCGGCGCCCTTAGTCAAAGCGACCTGGCCACGGCGTTCCAGCAGATGGCCGCCAGCATGCAGGCGGGCATGATCCAGGCCCAGGCCGGTAATATGGGAGGCGGCGGCGACCGCCCGGATGCGTCGGAATTGTTCGCCAAGCTTGATACCGACGGCGACGGCTCGGTCTCGCGCGATGAATTCGTTTCCGGTCGGCCCGACGAGGTCAGCGAGGAACAGGCCAGTGCCTTCTTCGACAAGATCGCCGGTGAAAATACCGACAGCATCGACCAGCAAAGCTTTGTCGCCGCCATGCAAAAGCCGCCGCCGCCGCCCGGTGGTGGGGGTGGGCAGGGCGGCGGCCAGTCGGACGAGGTGTTCGACGCGCTGGACACCAATCAAGATGGCGTGGTCACGCGTGAAGAGTTCCTGGCCGGTCGTCCCGACGACGTCAGCGAGGAACAGGCCAGTGCCTTGTTTGAAAGTCTGGCCGGTGAAGATGCTGAATCCATCACCGCCGATCAGTTCGCCGCCGGCATGCAGGGACCACCGCCGCCGCCATCCGAATCGGATATGGCCGGGATGTCGTCGGACGATCAGGAATTGGTGGAAAAGCTGCTGGCCGTCCTGGAACAGGGAACCTCCGCCACCAGTGGCGAGACCGGCAATTCCGCCTTGCAGCAACTGATCTCGGCCATCGAGGCCTATACCAAGTCGCAGCAAAGCGGATCGTCGCTTTACTCCAACAGCACGGTGTCCGCCCTGTCGCTGAGCGCCTGATGAAAGGGGTTGGATCGGCGCGGTGAAAATATTGATTTCACCGCGCAGGGTCCGCCCCCCATGCCCCGTGTAATCGGACGGTGGAGAAACCACCCGACCGTCTCGAGAACAAGGGAAAACGCAGATGAGCCTTTCATCCGTCACCAACGGCCCGCGCCCGCAAGCCCTGCAAGACGCCCTGGCGTCGCAACTAGAAGCCAAGGGCGTCAGTGCCGAAAAAGCCCAATCCATCGGTTCAACGCTGGAAAGTGTCGCCCAATCAACCATGGCCGCCGGCGGTGGCCGCACCGATCCGTCCACCGTGCGGGCGGCATTGGATCAGAAACTGGCCGCCGATGTGGAAAGTGGCACCCTGACCGCCGACGAGGCCAGTCAGGTGGGCGCCGCCCTGGATGCCTTCGAGGCCAAGATGGCCGCCGGACGCCCATCCGGTCCGCCGCCCGCCGGTGCCGGCGGCCCGCCGCCCGCTGGTGGCGGTGGCAAGGTCGAGGAAACCAGCGAGGAAGACGAGGATGACAGCGAAAAGACCGCGCTGGAATTACTGCTGGAATCGCTGAAGGAAGCCTCGCAAGGGGCCGGCTCGGGTAAGACCCAGGATTACATGACGCAATTGGTGTCGCAGGGTTTGGTCGACATCAAGGCCTGACCGCAAGGAGACGCGCATGCTGACATTGTCCGACGATGAGGTGATGGATTTCGTCGCCAGCGGCAGCGTGCGCGCCTTCACCATATTATGTATGCGTAAATTGCCATGGCTGGCGCTGTGCGCGCTGAAGGCCCATGGCGATCTCGACCGCGCCCTGGACGGGGCCGGGCGGGTGATGCTGAGATGCTGGGAAAACGCCCCCACGTGGCCGCCCCGCTCGCGCCGGCTGGACAGCCGCCTGCTCGATATGCTGGATACCCGGGTGGACACGGATCTGCCCGCGCCCGTCGCCGCCATCACCCTGACCGACGACCATGTGGCCGCCTTGCTGTGTCAAGTGGTCGGCCAATGCGAGACCCTGCGGCAAAAGCCGCAGGGTCTGCTGTCGCGCTGGCTGGGCTGATCAGCCGACCTGGGGCAGGGTGGACAACGCTGCTTCCAGTTCCCGCTCGTCATAGGGCTGGTCCATCAGATTGCCGGCGAAATAGTCGGTATAGGCCTGCATGTCGAAATGGCCGTGGCCGGATAGATTGAACAAGATGGCTTCCGCCTTGCCCTCGGCCTTGCAACGCAGGGCCTCGACGATGGCGCCCTTGACCGCATGCGACGATTCGGGGGCGGGGATGATGCCCTCGGCGCGGGCGAAGGTCACCGCTGCCTGGAAGCATTCGGTCTGGGCATAGGAGGTGGCTTCGCACAATCCCAATTCCTTGACGTGGCTGACCATGGGGGCCATGCCGTGATAGCGCAGCCCGCCCGAATGCGAGCCCGGCGGCATGAAGGTGGAGCCCAAGGTGTGCATCTTGACCAGCGGGGTCAAATGGCCGGTATCGCCGAAATCATAGGCGTATTTGCCCTTGGTCAGGGTCGGGCACGAGGCCGGCTCGACGGCGACGATACGGGTCTTGGCGCCCTTCAGGTTCTCGCGGATATAGGGGAAGGCGAGACCGGCGAAATTGGAGCCGCCGCCGGTGCAGGCAACAATGACGTCGGGGCTGTCACCGGCCATTTCCATCTGCAACATGGCTTCCTCGCCGATCACCGTCTGGTGCAGGCAGACATGGTTGAGCACGCTGCCTAGGGCGTATTTGGTGTCGTCGCGGGTGGCGGCCACCTCCACCGCCTCGGAAATGGCGATGCCGAGCGAGCCGTTGGAAGTGGGATCGCGCTCGAGGATGGCGCGGCCCGAGGCGGTCAGCGTCGACGGGCTGGCGATGCAGCGGGCGCCATAGGTTTCCATCAAGGCGCGGCGATAGGGCTTTTGATTGTACGAGATCTTGACCATGAAGACCTCGACCTCCAGGCCGAACAGCGAGCCGGCGAAGGCCAGCGACGAGCCCCACTGACCCGCCCCGGTCTCGGTCGACAGGCGCTTGACCCCTTCCTGCTGGTTATAGAAGGCTTGGGGCACGGCGGTGTTGGGCTTGTGGCTGCCGGCGGGCGACACGCCTTCATACTTGAAATAGATGCGGGCCGGGGTGCCCAGGGCGCGCTCCAACCGCCGCGCGCGGATCAGCGGCGCCGGGCGCCACAGGCGATAGACGTCCTGCACCGGGGCGGGGATGTCGATCCAGCGTTCGGTGGACATTTCCTGGGCGATGACCGCCTGCGGGAAGATGGGAGCCAGATCGTCCGGGCCCAGCGGCTGGCCGGTGGCCGGATGCAGCGGCGGCGGCAGCGGCACCGGCAGGTCGGCGGCCAGATTGTACCAGGCCTTGGGCATCTTTTCTTCCGGCAGGAAGAACTTGACGGAATCGGTCATGGCGGACAGTTCCCTTCTGAATTGGTTTCCCCGGATCGGGCTTGTGGTCTTTGTAATCCGCCGTTCCTCAAAGGCCAAGAGTGGGGGCGAAAAGAGGTTGGCGGAAAAGTCGAAATTTTCCCCTTGCCAGCCGGTTTCGATCCGACTATAAAGCCGTCCTCCGCAGGGGGTGCACCCCGGCATATTGCGGGCGCTTAGCTCAGTTGGTAGAGCAGCTGACTCTTAATCAGCGGGTCGTAGGTTCGAATCCTACAGCGCCCACCAAGTTTAAACCCCCGGAAAGCATCGCTTTCCGGGGGTTTCGCTTTTGGCGGCAAGGTGCGTCGCCGTCTTGATCCGGAAACGTGTTCGACGGATGGGGAAATGGTGTCCCGGAAGGGATGCTTATTTAGGACCACTCGCCGAATCGTGACCGAATGATCACGATTGGGGGAGTATTTGACGGCGATCCGCTGGGGTCAAGCAAAACGTGAAGTCGCAGCCCTTTGGCCTTTGATTTCACAGCGGCTTGAACAAACAACCCGAAGGCAAATCTGGCTGGAACTGAAGACACTGGGTCACGTTACGGTGACCGAGAAGAACTTCTATGCCCAGGTCAATGCCCGCCTGAAAGATCAACAACCGTCATCCAGCCCGTCTACAGGTCGCGACCTTGTAGCCCTGGCTGCTTCTCCCCTCCCCGTGACCGTTTCGGTCAACCGCCAGAACGTGGCGTATCCGACTTCCCCCGTGGAAGCCGGCCCCACTGCCACGTTCGCTCACAACGCTCGGGCCGATCTGGACGAGCAATGGTAACGGGAGCACTTACAAATGCAGGTTGAAATGATCCTTCAAGGCAAGGGTGGTGTCGGCAAATCGCTGATCGCCTCGTTGCTGGCGCAATACATCAGCACGCCCGACCTCAAGCCTTTGTGCCTGGACACCGATCCGGTCAACGCCACTTTCAGCGGCTATCGCGCCTTCGATGTCGAAACCCTCGATATCATGGAAGGCGATGACATTAATCCGCGCACCTTCGATCATCTGATCGAGCGGATCATGACCGGCAGCGGCGAACGCATGGTCATCGACAATGGTGCCAGCACCTTCGTTCCGTTGTGCAGCTACCTGCTGCAAAACGACGTGGCCGGTCTGCTGACCGAAGCTGGGCATTCGATCCGCCTTCACTCGGTGATTACCGGTGGCCAAGCCCTGGCCGACACCATCGAAGGCTTTTCGTCGCTGTGCCGCAACATCCCCGCCGCCCCGGTCGTCGTCTGGCTGAACGAGTATTTCGGCAAGGCGGTCCACAACGGCAAGGGCTTCGAGGACAGCAAGGTCTACGACAAGCATAAGGGGCGGGTCGAGGCCCTGGTGACCATTCCGGCGGTCAAGCCGGAAACCTTCGGCCTGGACATGAACAAGATCATGACCCGGCGCCTGACCTTCGATGAGGCGGTGGCCAGCCCCGATTTCACCATCATGGAGCGTCAGCGCCTCAAGATGATGAAGCGGACACTGTTCGCCAACATGGCCAAGGCGAACCTGTGATGGATACGCCGGTCTTCGACCCTGAAACGGGCGAAGTTCTGCAAGCTGGCGGCGACACGCCGCCAGCGATGCGGGCCATGAGCCTGGACGAGGCCCGCGCCATGCTGGTGCGGGCGCATGGCGTTGCCGTGTCCAGCGACGATCCGATCCTGATGTTGGTCAGTCTGCATCAGGGCTTCATCGCCGATTACGAGGCCATGCTGAGGTGTCACGACGGCGCCATCCGCGGCTTCCTCGGCGCCACCGGCGAAGCCTGCGCCGAAGCGGTGGAAAACGTTCTGGCCAGCCTCAAGGACAAGACGGTGAAGGCGTCCATCGACAACGCCTTCGCCCTGGTCGAGCGCCAAGCCGCCACCATGGAACAGCTTCGCGCCGAACTGCGCCGGCACCGCCGCGTTCACATCGTCCTCACCGTCCTCACCCTGCTCGGCGCCGGTCTGGTTGCCGGAACCCTCACCCTGTTCATCCGTTGAAAGACACCATCATGACCAAGAAGCAAATCCTGTTCCTCGGCGCCTTCGTCGTCACCCTGGCGGCGGCCTTCGCCCTGCCGGCACTGGCGGCGGACGCCGATTGGGTGCAGCCGCTCAATGAAGGCGTCACCTCGCTGACCAAATCCCTGGTGGCCATCGCCGGCGGCGTCATCGGTCTGTGCATCGTCGGCTTCGCCATCTGGTCGGCGGTCAAACAGCGGCTGGAAGGCCCGGTGCTGGTGACCTTGTTCGCCTGCGGCCTGCTGGTCGGCATCGGCCCCGCCGCCATCATCTGGTGGATCGACCTGATGAAGCAGGGCTGACCGTCATGAAAGCGCGGTCGGTCATCTTCACCCATGTCCAATATCCCATGACCATCTTCGGTCTGCCGCCCATTCTGACCATCCTCAGTCTGGTCGGCGGCGCCGTCGCCTATGTGGTCCTGGTCCTGGCCGGCGCCGTCCCCATCGCCCTGATCGGGGCGGCTTTGGTGACGGTGATCGGGCTGGTCAAAACCCATCGGCTGGGGCGGACCGACCGCCACATCGAATCCGCTGTTCTCAGCACCTTCAAATTCTGGGGCTTCTCTTCCCGCCGAGGGCTACTCACCGGAGCGTTCCCCAAGCAACGCTCCCACACCGGGGGCCGCTCATGAGTCTGTGGCCGCTCGCGCTCGGCATGGGAAGCGCCGCCCTGGCCGCCAGCACCTTGATGGTGCCGGCGGCCAGGCGGCTGTCCTTCGGCTCGGTCGCCTTCGACTGGCTGGGCCAGGAACTGGAACTGGATCGCATCGATCCCGACGGCATGACCGTGCGGACCAAGGCCGGCACGCTCATGCGCGCCTACCGCATCGGCGGCATGGCCTATGACACCAAGCCGGAAGGGGAACAATTCGCGCTGCATCAGGGCCGCACCGATTTCATTCACGCCTGCGCCTCGCGGGGCGTGGTCATGCGCAATTTCGCCGTCAAACGCCGCAAGGAAACCCTGCTGGGCGCCATCTGGCCGTCGCCGGCGTTGCAGGAGATCGGCGATGCCGAAGCCGAACGCTACCGCAATTCCTGGGCCTTGCGCCGGTACATGACCTTGCAAGCCCAGGACATGACCAAGCTGGAAGAAGCCGACGAGAAGGTGGCGGCACTCTTGGCCAAATACCAACCGGAACGGCTGGAACGTCCGCTCGATCCGCTGGGCGACTGCCCGTTGACCGGCTTCCTCAATTTCCTGGTCTGCGGCGATCTGCGCGACGATTTGCGCGCCGTGTCGTCGAACATCTCGGCCAATCTGCAAGCATCCTCACCGATCTTCGACAAGGCCAGCGGGCAATTCACCATTCACCTGCCGCACCCCTGGCTGCACCGGATTATGGCCGTGCACGACTGGCCGGATTTGGTGTCCGGCCACCTGCTGCACGAGCTGATGGCCATCGCCGGCGAGATCGAAGTGTCGCAAGTCTGCGTGCCCCTCAACCGCGACACCGAAGTGATGCTGTTGAAGCGGGCGGCCAACAATCCGTTGGCGGCGGACGCGGCCAAGGCCGAAGCCCTGGCCTGCATCCAAATCCTGCAACAGGGCAAGACCTCGCGCCTGAACACCCAGGCGGCGATCACCATGCGGGCGCGAACGGCGGAAGAGATCGAAACCCTGACGGCGACCATCGCCCGCATTCTCGGCAATCGCCGCGTCACCTATTCGGTGCAGACCAGAGAAGCGGCGGTGATGTGGTTCAACCGCATGCCGGAACGGGAAAGGCTGGTGCGCCCGCTCAAGCTGATGGGCGAGAACGTGGCGGCGATCTGGCCGTTTGAAAGCGCCCCGGTCGGTCTGGCCGAATCGCCCTTCGGCCCGGCGCCGGTGCGCAGCTTCACCACCGGTGGCGGCCAGGATTACGCCTTCCAGTTTCACTGCAAGAACGAGGAAAAGGCCCTGGCCAATTTCCTTGTCGTCGCCCCGGCGGGTGTCGGCAAGACCAGCCTGATTATGCATCTGCTGGGCGGCTTGGCGAAATTCGACCGGGTGCGATCCTTCGTGCTCGATTCCAAGGAAGGGGCTCGTTTCACCGTCGAAGCCATGGGCGGCCAGTATCAGCCCTTCGACAAGCTGGCGCTCAATCCCCTCGATATCGAGGATACGGGGCTGAACCGCCAGCGCCTGGCGCTGCAAGTGCGGTCCATGTTGGGCGATGCCGGCCAGGATGACGGCATCGAGGACATTCTGTCCCATGTGGTCGAAACCGCCTTCACCCTGCCCATCGAGGCGCGGACTTTCGACAAAATCTTTCCCCTGACCTTTCCGGCGCAAAGCAATGCCCGCAAGGTGTTCAGCCGCTGGGTCACCGACCAGCGCGAGCGGGCGGGACTTTACGCCAACACCTTCAACGCGCCCCGCGACAGCCTTGCCAGTGTCCTGAGCCAGTCATTCATGACCGGCATCAACATGAACGAGGCACTGGAAGACCCCACCCTTGGTCCGCCCGTCGTCGCCCATATCGCCAGCGCCATCGAGCGTCTGGCTAGATCCGGTCGCACCCGTGGTTTCGCCATCTTCATCGACGAAGCGGCCAAGCTGCTGCTCAACCCGGCCTTCTGCGCCCTGGCGGCGGAAATGTACCGCGAATACCGCAAGTTCGGCGGCGCCGTCGGCATGGCCTTCCAAGACCCCGGCGCATTGCACAAATCGGGCATCGCCGATGCGGTGATCGAGAACACCGCGTCGTTCTTCTTCTTTCCCAATCCCCAGGGCAACCGCAAGGCCTATGCCGCCTTCAATCTGAACGACGAGCAAGAGGCTTTCATCTTCGGCGCCAGCGAGGGCCGCAAGGTGCTGCTGGTCAAACGCGACGCAGCCACCGGTTTCGAGGAATCGGTGATCCTCGACGTCAATCTGGCGCCGCTGGGCAAGCCGCTTCGTTTCTACCGCTCCGGCCCCGACGCCGTGCGCGATCTGCTCAAAATTCAGGAACAGTGGGGGGACCAATGGCCCGCAAATATCTGATTGCCGGAATTGTCGCCATTTCCCTGGTCGTCGCCGTGCCGTTGGCGCGAGCCGATCAGCCGGTATTCGACGGCACCATGGTCGGCAAGGCGATTGAACAAATCAAGGAAATGAAGGCTTCGGTGGCTGCTGAGTTGCAGCAACTGGCCGAGCTCAAAGAATCCGTGATGTTCCTCAACGATATCAGCAAGTTCGTCAACGAGGTGTCGGACGCCATCGGTGAGATCACCAATATCACCCTGCCGATCCCCAACATCATGAAGATGCAGGCGCAAATCAAAAGCGACATTCGCTGTCTGATGCCCGACGGCATGGGCTGGGGCATCAAGTTCACCGATTTGAACCTTGCCTCGATCTGCGAGACCTCGGGCAAGTACCGCGACGCCCTGTTCGTCAATCAAGGCAAACTGGCCAACCTGCCGTTCAACGAGCAAAAGGCGCTTCGCCATGCCGCCGCCGCCCATCGCAGCGCCCTGCTGGCCGACACTTCGGTCAGAAGCTTGGCCCAAGCCGATGTGCAGCTTCAGCAAGCGGAGAAGCTGTCCGACGCTGCCGACGATTTGCAAGCCAATTTAGGCCAGGCGCAAACCGTACAAGAGCGCCTGCACGTCCAGGCGCAAACGGAAATCCTGCAAGCCCGCGCCATGGCCAGCCAGAACCAGCTTCTGGCGCAGATGCTGAAGCTGCAAGCCGCCGGCCAAATCAAGGCCGGCCTGCCGCTGGATGATCTGAAGCTGGAAGAGGAGGGCGATCAGTGACCCTTCAACCGACCAGCCCGCAATTCTTCCAGTTTACGTTCCTCGGCCTTCATCTCGGGCGAGCGCCAGTCGGGCCACGGACCGCATTCGTGCAGGAATTTTTGCGGGTTACAGGGACCGGAAGAGGCGTTGAGAGCATTCGCCTCGGCGCGCCGCTGATCAAACGACTTCAGCGCCTTTATCTTATCCAGTCGCGGGGATACCTGGGATATTCCTCTGTAATTGTTAAACCATGGCCAATAAAGGCCATCGTACCAAGTATCCCAGGCCATCTGAATGTCATAGGCCCGTTCAATATTCTTTCGCTTTTCCGGCGGGTAACTAGCAAGAAGCTTCTTGGCGGTCTGATTATTTTTCTTCCACTCAAGCATCCAGAGATCGAAGTCAGCGGCATATTTTGCCCACTCCTTCTCTTCGGCCTCCCAGGTGTTCATCTCGAACCACACCTTTTTGGCGAATTCCCAATCGTAGAAATCCTGATGCCGGCCATGGGCAACCCCTCCCAGGGTGCCGGCCTGCGCACTCATGGAGACCAGTGATATGGCCAATAGTACTGTCCCGACTGCGATTAGCAGCGATGTGGAAACCACGTGCTGGACCTGCGAACCACTCCAGCAATACGTCAATCTGACCCAGTCTTTTACCGACGACCTCAGTACTACGCTGTACGAACCGATGCTCATGTTGTTCGCCTCTCTGGCCGGACTTTGGGTCGTCGTGTCGGCCATAAAATTGCCGCTGCGCCTCACCGATAAATGGAAAATAATTCAGGATTTTGTCTTTATTACGATAACCGGCCTGCTGTTGGGCAGTCAAGCCAACGCATTGATTTCATATGTCTATTCATCCGCACTTGCAATCATGGGCGGCTCGTCGGCGGCAGTCTTTTCCATCGCTGGCGACGGGCAGGCCAGCACTGGCCATACAGGATTGGTCGCCTTGGCGGCCAATGGTGAACTGGCGGTGGTCAAGGTCTTCCAGGCAGCGGAAACCATCGCCAAAGCTGGCGCACTGTACGAAATCCAGAACTATATCTACGCCGTCGTTCTGGTGGTGCCCTATTTCCTGCTGGTAGTGGCTTACTCATCTCAAGTTGTGGTGGCCATATTCCGCGCCACCATGGTCGGCGTCTTCGCCCCTTTCCTGTTCATGGCCTTCGCCTTCGGTTGGGGCCGCGACATGGCCAAGGCCGGAGCCAAGACCCTGCTGGCCAGTATCCTGGTGCTGTTTGCTTGCACCGCTGCCCTGGCACTAACCATCTACGGCGTAAAAGGGCTGACGCTCGAACCGACCAAGCTGGTGGGTGACGCACTCAACGATTTCGCCTCGATCAGCAATCCGAAATTCCTGGTGATTTTGTTTTTGGGCTGGGCTGGCACGGCACTAATGGCCGAGGGCACGGCGATTGCCAATTCCATCGCTCAAACCGCCCTGACCAACACAGCCGCCGGCATCATGACCGCCGGCGCTGCCGCCAGTGCCATGTTCGGCATGAAGAAAGCCCTGCCGGGAGCACAGATGGCAGGAAAGGCCGCCGGTGCGTTGGGCGCCAGCCTCGACATGGTGCAGGCGGCATCCTCCAACCCGCAAGCGGCGGGCCAGATGCTGGCGGAAAAGTTCCGAACCATCAACCAACAGAACCCAATCCAGAACCGCTTTGCCGACAAGTTCAACAAGCCCGGCGGCGGGGCCTGACGGCCCGCCCGTGTGCTGTTTCACGACAGGAGAAAGTGATGAAAGCTTTGTATCTGAGCCTCTTCCTTGCCGTCACCTTGGCGGCTTGCAGCAGCAGCCGGGAAATCCAAAAGGACGGCAGCGGCACCGACGAGATGCTGAAAAGCCCGTGCGTCTGCGTGCCGGTGCCCTATGACGCCCCGGGTTACGAGTGGGTGTCGTGATGCACCGCTTGCCCTGGCTGAAACGCCTGTTCAAAGGCAAAGCCCGCCGGCGCCGGCGACCGGCCTTATTCAATCCGGTCGATCACAGCGCCGTGCGCGCCGCCGATCCCTATGCCTTCGAGGCGGCACACCGCCGGCTGGCCTGGATGCTGCGCTTGACGGTGATGGTGGTGGTCGGCCTGGGCGGCGTCGTCATCGTCCAGGCCTCGGCGATCTCCACCCTGGTGCCGTTGAAGGAAGTCCAACTCGGTCTGGTCCGTATCGAACAGCATGGCGGCAAGACCGTGCCGGTCGATCCCGCCACCATGGTCCGGGTGCTGCCGATCACCAAGGATACGCCTGGGTTCGATCTGCTGATGGAAAGCTTCGTGCGGCGCTATGTCCGCATCCTGCTGGAAATCGACACCGCGTCGCAAGGCGACCGCATGCGCGAAGCCAACATGCATTCAGACACCACCTGGTGGAAGAAATTCACCGACGAGCGGCTGAAGGAAATCACCACCGCGCTCGACACCAAGCTCAACCGTTCCGTCGTCGTCGAAAGCGCTGACCGTATTTCCTTCCGCGACAATATCGGGCGCTACGCCGTCGATATCGTCCAGACCGACGAACGCGGCGGCAAGGTGGTCGAGACCCGCAAGCTGCGGGCTTATCTGGCCGTCACCTCACGCCCGCATACGGTGCGGGAAAGCGAAAAATTCGAAAATCCATTGGGGCTGCGCGTCCTTGATGTCTCGCTCAAGGAAAGGGGGAATTCATGATTGTTATCGCTGTTGGCGCCCTAGCGCTGCTGGGCTTGGCCGTGATGCCGGCGGAAGCGCAAACCCCGTTCGGCGGCAAGGGCCAGCCGGTGCCGGCGACGCCGCCGGCGAAGGCGCAGCCGGCCCCGGCCCCGCCGCAATCCACCGTCCCGGCACAGCAACCGCCCGTTGCTCGGGTGCCCATGTCGCCGGACATGAAGCAACAGGCGGAATTCCAGGCCGAAGGCGTGTTTCCCGAAATGAACCGCCCCGGCGCCGGCGGTCAGGTGCAGGACGCTTGGAGCGATGCCGAACCGCGTGCCGGCGTCTATGTGCAGCGGCTGTGCGAAGACTGCGTTTACAAGGTCCGCACCCGCGAATTCATGACCACCACGGTGATCCTGCCCGAAGATGCGGTGATCACCAGCGCCGATCCGGGCGATGCAATCGGCTTCTCGGTCAAGATCAAGGCCGCCAACAAGCTGGCGATCCGGCCTGCCAGTTGGGGCCAGGACACCAACGTCAACGTCTACACCAAATCGGGGGCGGTCTATCCGCTCTATGTCCGGTCCGAAACGGTCAATTCCATGAACGTCCCCGACCTTGTCGTGAAGATCGTCGGTCGGGAGAAGCCGGCGGCAATCGAGGCGCCGGCACCGGTGGTTGACGACACGGAAAAGAAGGAGCCGGCCAAGCCAGGGGCGCCGGCGCTGCAACAAGGTGCTGTCCCCAAGAAGGACTTCGTCCGCCACGTGCCGGTGGACCCGGCCAAGTTCCACGGCTGGGGCGATTACAAGCTGTGGGGCGATGACAGCCTGAAACCGGAAACCGTCTGGCGTGACGACTTCTTCACCTACATCCGCTACGGCGCCAAGTGGGACGGTATGGAGCTGGCGTCGGGTTACGTCACCCTCGACAGCATTGATGAATTAGTGAACACGCACGTCGAAGGTACGGTGTTCGTTATCGAAAGCACAGCGCCGCTGATCACATTGAAGAACGGCAAGCGCTTCCTGTGCATCCAGTACACCGGGGCGAAGCCCTGATGTCGGCGTTCTGCGATCTCGCCTTGGCCCTGGGCCTGACCTTGTCGGGCGCTTGCCAGCCGGCGGCGGCGCCGACCGATCCGTTGCCGGCGGATGATCCGGCGGCATGGACGCATCGCCCGCCGGCGCCGAAGGAGGAACCGAAGCCGCCGCCGGTGATGCCGCCGGTGATCATCCAGAAGGAAGTCATCCGAGAAGTGCACGTGCCGGTCCCGGCGCCGGTAGCGGCCCCGGCGGCGGCGCCGCCGCCCGCTCCCGATCCGCTGGAACTGGCGGTGCGGGCCAGTTATCTCCATCGCTCGGCTGGGCCGGCACCACCATCCGTTACCTTGGCGTCGTTGCCGGATGGCAGCACTGCTGCCGGCATGCCGTTGCCCTTGGGCATGTCCTCGGGCTCGGGTGCCGGTCGAGGGGCTGGCGGGACAGAATACGAGGAAGAAGGGCGCACCTCGACCAAGCCGGTGGACAATTCTCGCGTCCTTACCAACGACCGCTACGTTTGTGGAACCTTGGAATCCGCCACCAACACCCAGTTGGACGGAAGCAGCGGCGGCACCGTGGTGATCCAAGTATCACGGGACACTTTCGGCTATCACGGTCGCAACATTCTTGTCCCCAAAGGTTCGCGCCTGGTGTGCGGCTATAAGAGCCTGGAGAAAGTCGGTTCCAGCCGCTCGCCCTTCCGCTGCTCTCGGATTCTGTTGGGGGAATCTCGCGCGGAAATATTCGGGCTTAAAGCCAATGTGATTGACGTCCAAGGCCACCTTGGGGCGTCCGGGGACGTCGATCATCGTTTCGGCGAACGCTACGGCACTGCCTTTATCCTTGCCGGCGTGTCGGCGGCGGTCCGGGCGGCCACCGCCAACACCAGCGCCACCAGTTCCAGCAGCACTGCCTCAGCCACGGGCTCTTCCTCGACATTTTCCGGCAACGGCGGGGCGTTGAGCGAAGGCGGCGCCGAACTGTCGCAACGCCTGGGCGAGATCACCGCCGCCACCCTGGAACAGACCATCAACCTGTTGCCCATCCTCAGAACCTTCCAAGGCCAGCGGGTGTGCATCCGCCCCGACACCGACTGGTACATCGCTGAAATGGAGTTATAGCCATGCGTATGAAATTCGCGGCGGCACTGGTCGCTCTATTATCCCTGTCGTCACCCTGTTTTGCCCAAACCCCGCCGGCGACGACTACCCCCGGAACGGGGGCCGCCGACAAGGTGGCGGTGCCGATCTGGCCGGTGAGTACCGTCGCCCTGCCCGAACAGGCGGTGCCGGCCTCGTTCTCGCTCGGCCAAATCGAAGGGGTAGATCCGGCGCTGCTGTCGGGCGTCACCGCCAAGGGCTTCGCCCGCAAGGTCGCGGTTGAAAACCAATCCATCGGCCAAATCCTGGTCATGTCGGTGGCCAAGGGCGAGCGGGAGGAAACCATCTCGACGGAAGGTCTGACGGCGCAATTCGACGCCAAGGACACCAATCAGCTTTTCCCGGAAAAAACCATGGAGGTGAGCGGTTCCAAATCCGCCCTGGTGGCGGCGCTGGAACGCCTTGCCGCGCCGAAAGCGGACGACAAGGAAAAGCGCGAGATCAAGGACGACGTGTCGGAAAACCCGGCTTCCGGCAGTGGCGGCAACAATTCCGAAGCGGCGGGCTACAAAACCCCGACCGTCACCGCCGCGCCGGCCAATGAAGAAAAGGAGCCGGTGACCGAATACCGCACCAGCACCGACAACTGCCCGGTCAGGATCGATATGGTGCAAGGTACTGCCGTCCAGCAGAACAAAATCCAGACCTTCACCGACGGGGCGTTGACCAATGACGGTGAATGCACCGACGGCGCTCCCAGCTACCCCCTGAAGAAATCTTATCTGTCGTGCCCGGTCGATGTGGTCGATCTGGCCACCATGAAGGCTTGGCCGCAATACAGCCTCTATTACATCGACGATGCCGGCGAGAATCACCCGGTCGGCGAATGTGTTCAGGACACGGAAACCGTCTACACCATCACCGAGGACGAGGCGCAATGCCCGATCTTCCTTGATTTCACCGACGGCAAGGCGGTGCCACAAGCGGCCTTCGTCTACATCAACCGCAACAACAGCACGGTCCAGGCGCGAGGCTGCGAGAACTCGACCAAGTCGGCGGCGCTGACCATGACCGAAAGCGCGGCCAATTGCCCGCTTCGCCATGATTTCGCCGGCGGTCGCTCCTATGAATTGTCCATGTGGACCTATTTGCGCGGCGGCGTCACCTATCAAGGCGCACCGTGCACCGATACCGGACGCAGCTTCGTCCAGGAAGTCGTTTATGCCGATGCCGGCGGCAACAACATCTGCCCGGCCATCACCAACATGACGACCAAGACGGCGATTCTGCAATCACGCCGCCGCATCACCGTCGATGGCGTGCCGCAATTCGTCACCGAATGCACCCCCGACACCGCCACCACGGCGATCCTGTCCACCACGGACGGCTGCATGGACCCGTCGAAATGGACCCACGATCTGGCGGCCAACATCTCGTATGGCCAGGAGCGGTTCTATTACCTGAAGGCCGGCGGCAGTCGGGAATACGTGACCACCTGCCAGACTTCAGCGGTGAGCTATCCGCATAGCGTCACCATCACCGGCTATCAGCATCACGACGATCAATTATGGGCCTATCCGCTGATGACGGTGACCATTACCGTCAACGGATCGCCCTACACCATCGCTTCGTCGCAGGTGCTGCCCGGTGCCGCGCAAATGGTCTACCAGCCCAACGGCACCACCGACAAACCCAGCGGCTCGAAAAGCTATGACGGCTGCAATGCCTACAGCAATACCACCCGATTCGAGCGTTGGACCCGCCCCGATGAGACCGAATTTCTAAAAGATGTCGGCGCAGGCACGCCGGTTGGGCCGACCTGGGCCTGCACGTATAGCGGCGGAAGCAATGTCAGCGACTGGCCAATGGTGGCCGGCTCTGAATGGTGGGCCGCAAACGACCCGTGGGATCAAAACGATCTTTACGCAAGCTATCGCGCAACCCGTATAGCAGTCCGCGATGATGGCACGACAGTTTCCAGTCAGACCGCCACAAAAACATTCCACTGCGGACACGATTACGACGGCAAGGGTAACCCAGCCGGAACTAATCCCACCTGCCCCAGTTACCCCACATCATCCGCAGTATCCTCGTGGCGTGCCGAGCTGGGCTGGTAATCGCCATGTCGTCGGCGATCTCCATCATCCTGCGTCCGCTGGCGGCGTATTACGACGATCCGACCACCGTCGAAATGCGCATGACCCGGCCCAAGCAGGTCATCATCGACCGGCGCGGCCACGGCAAGATCATCGTGGCCGCGCCGGAACTGACCCTGGCCCGCATCGAGGACATATGCCGCAGCTTGGCCAACTTCACCGGGGTCAAGTTCGACCCCGACACCTCGCCCAAGCTGTCGTGCATAATCCCCGAGGTGCGCCACCGTTTCGAGTGTCTGGTCGGATCGTCGGCGCCCTACGGCGTCTCCATGGCCATCCGCTGCAAACATCCCTTCACCCCCACCTGGGAACAGGTGGGGGCAAGCCCTGAAATCGTCGAATACCTGAAATCCGCCATGGCGGCGGAATTGAACATGATCATTTCGGGGGCCACCAACACCGGCAAGACCACCTTCATCAACAAGCTGCTGGATTTTCTGCCCGAGGATCGGCGCGTCGTCGCCCTTGAGGATACGCCGGAACTGCACATGGACCGGTTCTGGGATGGCGTCGCCCTGCTGGCCGCCCGCGAGGCCTCGACCGCCTCGGGCATGATCGACTGGCGCCAACTCTATGATCACCAGATGCGCATCACCCCCGATAACGTGATTTTCGGGGAGATTTCAACGCAGAACGCCTTTGCCGCCTTGGGCTCGCTCAATTCCGGCATCACCGGCTTCATGTGCACCATCCATGCCGCCAGCCCCTATCAGGTGCTGCACCGCAAGTTCGACCAGAACATCGCCTGGTCGGGCCAAAGCATGCCCCGCGTGCCCGAATTCCTGGCCGAGCTGGTGGACGTGATCGTCCAGATCAAGCGCAGCAGCGATGGCTGGCGCCGCATCACCGACATCTATGAACCGTGCCATGACCGCTGGGTCATGAAGGACGGTCACTTTCTCGAAAGGAACGCCGCATGATCGTTCTGGCCATTCCCTTTGCCGTTGCCGGCGCTTTTGCCGCCTTGTTCTATGCGTGGCAGGAAATCTATGGATTTCACGCCACGCAGGGCGATTCCTGGGCCTGGGTGTGGAAGTACCTGCAAGCCTATGGCCAGCCCCCCGGCTTCATCCAGTGGGGCATCTTCGGCGCCACCGCCGGCACTATCGCCCTGATCCTGCTGATCCAGGCCATCGCCATGCGGATCGGCGGCCAAACCCGGCACGGCAGTTACGACGAAAAGAACCTGCACGGCTCGGCCCGCTGGGCCAGGAAGGCCGACGTCAAGGAAGCCGGGTTGCTGCGTAAGACCGGTGTCGTCGTCGGCGGCTGGCCCAAATGGCGCGGCGCCAAGACCCTGCGCCATGATGGCCCCGAACACATCTTGACCTTTGCCCCCACCCGTTCCGGCAAAGGTGTCGGGCTGGTGCTGCCGACCTTGCTGTCGTGGCCGTCTTCCGTCCTGGTGTTGGATATCAAGGGCGAGAACTGGCGGCTGACCTCGGGCTGGCGGGCCAGCCAGGGTCAACGCATCCTCAAGTTCGATCCCACGGCGGAAGAGGGGGCTTGCCATTACAATCCGTTGGCCGAGGTCAGGATCGGTACCGGGCACGAGGTCGCGGACGCCCAGAACATCGCCACCATGATCATTGACCCGGACGGCAAGGGCTTGGCCGATTTCTGGCAGAAATCGGGCTATGCGTGGCTGACCGGGGCCATCCTCTACACCCTTTACAAAATCCGCCGCGACGAAAACCGCATCGCCTCCCTGCCCGACATTGATGCCGTGCTGACCGCTGTCGGCGAAGGCCTGGATTCCCTGCTGGCCGACATGGTGTCGGTCGAGGCCGGGACCGAAGCGGCGACACGGCTGATCCAGGCGGCGGCGCAGGAAATGCGCGACCGCGCAGCGCAAGAACGCTCCGGCGTTCAATCGTCGTCCAAGGTCGATCTGTCGCTGTACCGCGACCCGATGATTGCCCGGAACATTTCCGGCTCGGATTTCCGCCTGGATGAGTTGATGAACAGCGAGGTGCCGCTGTCGCTCTACATCATCATTCCGCCGTCGGACATTGATCGGCTGCGGCCCTTGCTGCGCATCATCCTCAACTTGTTCATGCGCCGGCTGATGCAGAACGTCGGCGCCGATGGCAGGGCCACCCATAAACACCGCCTGTTGCTGATGCTCGATGAGTTCACCTCCATCGGCAAACTGGAAATCTTTGAACGCTCGCTCGCCTTCATGGCTGGGTATGGGCTGAAGGCCTTCCTGATCATCCAGGACCTTCTTCAGCTTCAAGGCACCTACGGCAAAGAAAATTCCATCATGGGCAATTGCCATATCCGCATTGCCTATGCCCCCAACGACGTGACGACGGCGAAAACGCTGTCGGATATGTGCGGCAAGGCCACCATCGTTCAGACCAAGCGCAGCCGCAGCCGGCGGGCGCTTCAGGTCATCGGCGGCAACGTCACCGATAATGTGTCTGAGGTCGGGCGCCCCTTGCTGACGCCGGACGAATGCATGCGCCTGAAAGCGGCACGCAAATCCAGGCGCGATCCCGAAAAGATCGTCGAGGCCGGCGACATGCTGGTGTTTTCGGCAGGCGCCCCGCCGATCCTGGGGCGTCAGCCGCTTTATTTCTTCGACAAGACACTGCTGGCGCGCTCGCGCATGGCCCCGGTCGGCACCGTCGAGGCCGCCAATGACGAAAGCGTCCCCCAGGCCGAACCACCGATGCCGTCACCGATCACCGCCCGGCTGCGCGCCGCCGGCCAATCGTAAGGAGGAAACATGTTCAATCAGAACACAATCATGGTCACCGGTCGCCTGGGCGCCGATGCCGAAATCAAGACCCTGACCAACGGCAAGGTGGCCACCTTGTCATTGGCCGTCGATCACAACTTCAAGAACCGCGCCGGCAAGTGGCAGACCGAAACCTCGTGGTTCCGAATCGTCACCTATTTGCCCTGGCTGATCGACAACGTGCTGGCCAGCGAAGCCACCAAGGGCCGGATGATGTTCATCCACGGCGCGCTGCGAGCGCGGGCGTGGGAACAAGACGGCAAGAAAATGAACATCGTCGAGATCGAGGTCGATCCCACTGGCGGCATCGTCCCGATCACGGCGGACAGCCCGGCCATGAACATGGTGCACCTGGCTGGCCGCCTCGGCGGCCATGCCGATATCAAAACCTTGCCGGGCCAGGACGGCGGCAAGGTGGCGTCGTTCAGCTTGGCAGCGGATCGGTCCTACAAGGACAGCGCCGGCCAGTGGCAGAACAAGACCGACTGGCTGCGCGTCGTCACCTTCACCCCGTCGCTGATCGACAAGGTTCTGGCCAAGACCGCGACCAAGGGGCGGCTGATGCTGGTTCAGGGCGCGCTGCGTTCCCGCGAATGGGCGGATAGCGACGGCGAAATCCGCCATTCCGTCGAGATCGAAGTGGATGGCGCCGGCGGCATCACCCCGGTGCTGGAAGACAAGCCTTAACCCCAGGAGGACATGACATGGACGACAAGGAAATTAATCAGGCCGTGGCCAGCCAGATTGCCGACATGGCCAGCGCCGGCAAGCCGGTGCCCGTCGATCCCGACGATGCCGAAATGATGGGCGCTTTCGTGGAAACCGCGCTCGATGCCGACGACGCCCTGGAAAGCCGCTTCGACCATGTGGCCGAAGGGGGCGAAGAATGAGCAATTATCGCGACGAAATCGCCGCCGAGATCATCGCCCGCATCGAGGCCGGTACCGCGCCCTGGCTGAAGCCGTGGCGTGCCGGCGCCCTCGGCGTCGGCCCCTTCAATCCGATTACCGGCAAGCCCTATCGCGGCATCAACGATCTGTGGCTGGGTATGCAGGGCCGAGCTGACCCGCGCTGGATGACCTATCGTCAGGCAAGTCAAGCGGAAGCCCAGGTGCGCAAGGGCGAGAAGTCCACCACTATCGAATACTGGCAGTGGACCGACCGCACTGCGGTGAAGGATGCCGACGGCAAGGCCGTCCTCGATGCCGAAGGGCAGCAGCAATACGAGACGGTCAGGCTGGACCGCCCCAAGGTCTTCCTGGCCAAGGTGTTCAACGCCGAACAAATCGACGGCTTGGCCCCCTATGTGGCCCCGGCGCCGGCCTTTGATCCCATCAAACGGGCGGAAGCCATCATTGAGGGCGCCGGTATCCCGGTGCTGCACGATCAGCATGATCGAGCCTTTTACCGCCCTTCCACCGACAAGATCCATCTGCCGCCCATGGCGATGTTCCACAACGCCGCCTCCTATTACGATACGGCGCTGCACGAACTCGGCCACGCCACCGGCCACCCCAGCCGATTGAACCGCGAATTCGGTCCGTTCGGCTCCGAGGTCTATGCCCGCGAGGAACTGAAGGCCGAAATCGCCAGCTATATGCTGGCCCGTGACATGGGGATTTCGTTCGATCCGTCGAACCATGCGGCATACGTCGAATCCTGGCTCAAGGTGCTGCGTGAGGACAAGAACGAGATTTTCCGGGCCGCCCGCGATGCGGAGATCATCAAGACCTGGGTGATGGAGCCGGAACGGCGGCCTGAGTTGGAGCGCGGTGCCGGTCAAGGTTTGGCCGTGCTGGCGCAAGCCCAGACGGTCGAAGTTCCAAAGGAACTGAGACTTTACATCAAGGAATTGGAAGCCGCCGGGACACCTGAGGAACGTAGGGCGGCGGTTGAAAGGTACGGGATCAGCCCCAAAAGTGTGACCGAATTTGTGGAATTCGCCGTGAAGCAGGCTGCGGAAGACCGGTTAACGAACCAAGCCATCTCCGATTATTTGTCGCGTCAGACTGAAATCGCTGAAAGCGCAGCCTTTGCACAAGCTGATCGTTTCCAAGAAACGCAGGAAAAGGCCATGTCGAAAATCTACATCGCCGTCCCTTATGACGAAAAGAACGAGGCCAAGGCTGCCGGGGCCAAATGGGACCGGGGCGCCAAGTCCTGGTATGTCCCGGAGGGAACCGACCCCGCCGCTTTCAGCAAATGGGCGACGGCGGCCAAGGCGCCGGCGCCGGAACTGTCGCCGGTGGAGGAATTCGCCCAGGCCCTCAAAACCCACGGCCTGATCGTCAAGGGCGATCCGGTCATGGATGGCCAATGGCACCGCTGCCCGGTCGAGGGCGACAAAGCCAAGCAAATGAGTGGTTCCTATATCGGTTACCTGGATGGCCGGCCCTCCGGCAACATCACCAATTACCGGGCAGGCGGGACAACCAAATGGGTGGCTGCCGGCGTGTCGCTGACCGACGCTGAACGAGCGCACATCCAGGCCGAGGCGGCGAATGTCCGCGCCGCCCGCGAGGCTGAACGCCTTGCCGCCGCCGAAAAGGCCGCGAAAAATGCCTATGGGGTGTGGCAGAACCTCCCCGGTGAAGCCAACCCGGAAAACAGCCCCTACCTTGCCGCCAAGGGGGTGAAAGGCCACGGCGTCAAGGTGAACGGCGAAGGCCACATGATCATTCCGTGCCGGGATGCGGCGGGACGCCTGTGGAACATCCAGACCGTCACCCCGGAGAACAAGCTGTTCCTCAGGGACAGCCGCAAAGAGGGCACCTTCCACGTCCTGGAGGTGACCGGCAAGGGCACTCTGGATGCCCTGCTCCCACTCAAACAGGGCGTCATCATCATCGCCGAAGGTTATGCCACCGCTGCCACCATTTTCGAGGAAACGGGCCGACCGGTGATTTCCGCCTTCGATTCCTCCAACCTCAAGGCTGTGGCCGAAGCGGTGCGGGCCAAGTTCCCCGACCGTCCGATCCTGATTGCTGGCGACAACGACCATGCCAACGTCCACGGCAATGTCGGCATGGTCAAGGCCGAGGAAGCGGCCAAGGCGGTCGGCGGCAAGATGGTCGCCCCCAGCTTCACCGCCGAAGAAAAGGCGCAGAAACTGACCGACTTCAACGACCTGCACCAGTCACGCGGTGCCGGATGGGTCCGTCGAACCATCGAGGGCGCCCTGTCGAAAGCCCAGGGCCAGGAACGCGGCATCGCCTGATTTCAAGACAGCAACGGCCCGCCCGGCATCGCCGGCGCGGGCCGTCTTCATCTTCAACGACGGGAAAGACCATGGCCACCGAACGTCACCGCCAGCTTGTTTCATTCACGCCCGAGGAATTGGCGACGGTCAAAGCCCAGGCCGGCCAGTTCAAACTATCGGTTTCGGAAATGCTGCGCCGCTTTGCTCTGGGCCAAACCCTGCCCGATCCCTCGGCCTTCACCGGCGCCCAATCCATCCGCGATCTGTTGAAGGTGAACGCCGATCAGGCCCGCCTCGGCAATTTGCTGAAACTGGCCCTGGATGAAAGTGACGGCACTTGGCCAGCGGCCATGGTGGCGCGGATCGACGGGCTGATGGTCCAAATCCAGGATACCCAGGACCAGTTGAAAGCCACGGTGAAGGAAATCCATCACCAGATTCACCCCAGAGCGGGCCGATGATCGCCAAGCGCATCGACCGTAAGCCTGAAATCCGCGACGACTATGCCAACCTTGGCCGCTATATCGCCGCCGCCAAGGAGAAGGGCGAGAAGCTCGACAAGTTCTGGATCGTCAATTGCGACGCCGGCGCTGATCTGAAAGACCTGGACACCGCCCTGATCGAGATCGAGGCGACACGGACGCTGAAGCCCGGTATTGCCGACAAGACCTATCACCTTGTCGTGTCCTTCCACCCCGGTGAAGAAAACCAACTGACCCAGGATCAGTTGCAGGATATCGAACGCAGCTTCGCCCAGGCGCTGGGCTACGGCGACCACCAGCGTGTCGCCGGCACCCACATCAACACCGACAATTTCCACATGCATGTGGCCTTCAACAAAATCCACCCGGTCACCGGGCGCTGCCACACACCCCGGCAAGACTTCAAGACCTTGGCCAAAATCGCCCGCGAGATGGAACAGAAATACGGCCTGACCGTCGATAAGGGCATGACCGATGCCGGCGCCGAACGCAACCCGGTGTCACGCAAGGCCAGGGACTATGAGGCCAAGACCTGGCAGCAAAGCTTTGAGCGCCATGTGGTCGAACACAAAGCCGAGATCATCAAGGTGATCGACGGCGCCAGCACCTGGGCCGAAGTGCATGAAGGGCTGGCACCCTATGGTATCGAGCTGAAGAAGCGCGGCGCCGGCCTGGTCGTGGCGCAGGTGGACGGCAAGGGCCGGATGAAGGCCAGCACGCTTGACCGCTCCTGCTCGCTGGCCAAGCTGGAAAGCCGCCTGGGGCCATATGCGGCGCCACCCGAACGGAACAAAGCCAATGCCCCGCCGAAGAAGAAGGCGTATCAGCCCAAGCCGATGACCCGCCACCCTGGCCAGAACCGGCTTTGGCGCGCCTATACGCAGGCCAAGAAGCCGGGCTTCCTTGGCCGCGTGCTGCATATCAGGAACTGGAAGGATTACCTGCTGGCCGAAGCCCACAAGGATGCTTTGGCCCTGGCCATCGTGCTGACCTATAAAGAACTGTTCCACATGCTGGATGAGGCCACGACCCTCCAGCGCCGGCCCTATCAGCCGCCGCGCAGCATGGCGCCGGCCTTGAAGACCTGGTTGTCGGCCTCGGCCTGGACGCCGCCGGAAACGCCCTGGCTCAAACGCGATCTGCGCGACATGGATCTGAAAGCGGATGAGCACGGGCGGGTGATCTTCCCGTTTCGCGACGACAAGGGGCATATCTGGGCGGTGCGGGCCATGGATGGCCAGGGCCGCACCGCCGATTTGGGCGACACGGATAAAAACATCACCCACGTGATCGATCCCGGCGGCGATCTCGCCCGCGAGAAAGCCGCCTATGGCGGGCCGGTGATCATCACAGCGGACTGCCTATCTGCCTCAGTCCTGCACAAGGATACCGGCGCCCCGGTGATCGTGGTGCCGAAAACTGGCCATCTGCCGGCACGGGCGGCGGATGTCCGCCTGCACCATCCCAAAAGCCGCATCGTGATCGCGAGCCCGACCCGCAACCTTCACGCCGATCAGGCGGCGGCTGTGGCCGCCGGCGAGCTGGTGGTGATCGACGGCATCCAAGCCCAGGCCAAGATCGTTGCCGATCTCGCGAGCAAACGCCCGGTCGCTGTCAATCCGGTGCTGGCCAGGGACATGGGGGCATTCGTGGAGGACGCGCTGTCGCTGGATGACGTCCTGGGCGACCAGCCGAAGACAGGCCGGCGGAAAACCACCGGTAAGGATAAGGTTGACCCAATCCGATGACGGCTTTGCGCCCAAGCTGGTCATTCCTTGGTTGGCGACAGTTCCCGAAAAGCGGACATAGCATTCAAGATGCGCGCGCTGGTCGTTGTTGGCCCGTCTGGCCGGCGCGCTCACCACGCTGACCGCCACCCTGGCCGACCGTCAGGACGCCCGCGCCCGCGACAGCGAGTTCATCAAGGCGGGGCGCAGCAACACCCGCGCAATGTCCTGCTGGTCATCGCCGGACTTGGCATTGTCGGCGGCATCGGCTTCATGGTGTTCGGCCACGTTGACGGCAACACCGCCGTCGGCGGCTGCATCATTTCCGTCGTCACCTTGCTGGCCGGCAAGTTCGCCTTCGACTTCGAGTTCGGCGGCTCGGCGGATCCTGAGCAGACGCGGAACCTGCTGGCGCAAGCGCCGCCCATCGGCAAGTAGCCCGTATCGACGTGTCAGAATTCCAGTCTTCCGGCGAGAAAAAGACTCCGACCGGGCGCCGCGATAGGCTGGGTGGTGACGCCCTGAGGCAACGGATTGACGTGCTGCTGGTATCGCTTGTCCAGAAGGTTTGTGACTCCCATGGACAGGTGAAAGCGCTCGGTGACCGAGGTGCGCGCAAACAAGTCGAAGACGGCATATCCGCCGGTTGGGCCGCCGGTGTCTTGGCCCGATCCGGTCGTGGTCGAATCGTCTACCCGATGCTGGCCGTCGGCGAAGCGCGTCGCCGCCCCAAGAGTGATCGGGTGGTCGGCGAAAGCGAGCCGCCGTTCGATTGCGGCCTCACCATGTAGGGGAGCGACCTGATAGAGCGGGCGTGAATCCGTCAGATTGTCGCCGTGGGTCCAGTCCAGGCGCAGGCGAAGGCCCAGACCGGGCATCGCATTCCACCGTCCCTCGGCGGCCACGCCGGTCATGGCGACGTCAACATTGCGATAGATGATGCCGCCGTCGGATTTCAGGATGCCGGACTGCCCCCTGGCGCGGTCGGGGGTGATGAAATCAGCGATTCGGTCATGCCACAGCTTCCCGGAGATTTGCCAGGTCCCCGATACGGCAGCGGGGGACAAATACCCTTTCCACCCCTGGGCCCTGCGTTCGCCGCCAAGCTCGATTGCATGGTGCGCCTCGGGGGCGAGACCTGGATTGCCCACCTGGATCAGGGCCGTTGGTCCCGAACTGGCGAAAAATCGCTCTCCGGGGTCGGGCGTGCGGACCAGTCGCCGGACCTCGCCATAGACATCCCCGTCGGCGATGGCGTGGGTATAGCGCAGCTTGCCGCTGAGATTGATGTCCACCGGATCGTTGCGAGTACCCGCGCCGTAATAGGTGTCGTAGAGCTCCTGGGCCGCTCGGTTGTAGGATGCCGCGCTGGCGCCCGATGCGGCGGGCACCTCATGCGCCATGCCGACGGAGTTGTGGACGACGTCGAGCCGAAGGCCGGCGGCCAGTCTGTCTGCCTGACCGACGGGGCGAGTTCCTTCGAGGGCGATTGCGGTCGTGGCGATTTCCGTGTCAGGCAGCCGGTAGGAACTCCGGCCCTGGGTAACTCGGCTTGTGTCCAACACCGTAAGGTATTTCAGCAAGCTCGCATCGAGAATGAGGGCGCCCTTCCACTCGGCGGCCTTGAACTCGCCACGCACATGGCCGCGCCAGGTGATCCAGTCTCCTTCATAGCGAAGCCCCAGGGCGCCCGGTGCGCGTAGAGTGAAGTTGTCCGCAGCGTAGGTGATGCTATCCACGCTGGCCGCGATCTCAAGGCGGTCAAAGACAGAGCCCATCGGGGCGTGGTCGATCCGGATGGTTCCCAGACCGTGCTGGAACTGGGGGGCGTCGGTGGCGCTGTGGGGCGTTCGCGATTCCTCGAAATTGTCGAGCAAGCCAAAAACCGTCAAACCTGTGCGAGGCCCCAGCGGATGGGTAAGCACGGCTTGGGGACTGACGCGTTCATAGCCATAATTCACCCGTTGCCCCGTACCGTCGCGATAGGGATTGGCCCGGTCGGCGCGAAGCCCAGCCCAAAGAACGGTGTCATCAATGGCCTGCCGGGCGGCGATGCCCGAGAAAGCAACGTCTCCAGCGCTTTCAAGCCCCGCCATCATCCCCGTCGCCGGCCCGCCCTGGTGGATGACTTCCGGCGGCGGGGGATGCCTTGGCGAGATGAATGGCGTAGCCGTCAGAATGGACGGCAACAGAATTGGACGCGGCACATCCTCGCCGGCATGCCGTTGCATGAAGCGGGTCTCGACGAAGCTGGGAGTGGCGAACAGCCTGGGTACGGGCGTTTCCGCCTTGGCGGCGGAAATCACCAGCGAGCATATCAGAAGTGAACCGGCGGCGATTCGTGGCGTCATAACTAGGGGATCACCGTTATTGGCGCGGCGAAGATATAGCCTCTACCACGAGCCGGCTTGATCACAGAGCTTTCCTCATCCGACGTCGCGATTTTTCTTCGCAAGCGACTGATGACGGCCTCAAGACGCCGGTAATCGTAATCCTCCTCGCGATGCCCGAGCGCCTTGGCGAATTGCTGTCGGCTGACGATGTCCGGCGCGGCTTCCGCAAGCGGGCGCAGCAGAAGCATTTCGGTCGGGGTCAAGGTGATCCGTTCACCCTTGGGCGTCATGATCGTCATGGTGGACAGGCTCAGGGTCCAGCCCGGCGCGCGATGGTCGGCCACGGCTGGCGAAATGCGCCTGCGGATGCTCTCGATGACGGCACACAATTCCCGCATGTCGACCGGCTTGGTCAGGTAGGAATCGGCCCCTTTTTCCAATCCGCTGATCCGGTGATGCTGGCTGGATCGTGCGGTGAGCATCAAGATCCGGATTTCGGGATGAGACATGCGAAGGCGGTGGGTGATGGACAGGCCGTCCTCGCCGGGAAGCCCCAGGTCAAGGACGGCAATCTCGATGTGATGCACCGCCAGCACCTGGTCGAGGCCGGCGCCATCGGCGGCGATGAAAACCTCGTGTCCGGCCCGCTGCAAATGGAACTGCACTTCTTCGCGGAAGTCGGAATTGTCCTCGACCAGCACTATTCGCATTGGCCGGCCTCCTGCTTCGCTCCGGCCTGTTCCGTATCGGTCGGTAGCCAAGCCAGGAAGCAGATTCTTCCCTTCGTATTTTCCTCCAGTTGCACCCATCCCCCATGTCGTTCGAAGATGTACCGGGTCAGGTAAAGCCCCAATCCCATGCCGGCTTGGCCGGCTTCCTCGCTGCCGCGAACATATTTGTCGAAAATCGTGGTTTCGATGTCGCGCGGAATTGCCGCCCCATCGTTGACGATCGACCAGCACAGGCCGCTTCGGCCGTCATGGAAACGAGGCGAAACGTCCACTTCGATGGGCGAATTGCGGGGGGAATACTTCACCGCGTTGTCCAGCAGATTGAGGAGAGCGAAACGGAGCATGCGCTCGTCCGCCTGGACCGAAGGAAGTGTGGTGCCGGAGCGAACCGCTACCCGCTTTTCCCCCTCGGGACCAAGAAGCTCGACACTTTCCTGCATCAGCCCTTCGATATTGATCGGATGGCGGGCGGGTTCGCTGTAATCGGCCTCCAGGTTCTGGCGATGAGTGGCCAAATCCAGCATGGCCTTCAACCGCTCGACCGCACCCCCGATCCGGTCATAGCGCTTTTCGCGATCGGGCGACGTATCGGTATCAAGGACCCGAAGCGTCTGGTTCGCCGCATCGATGACAGCCACCGGGGTAAGAATTTCGTGGCCGATCATGTCCAGCAGACGCTCGCGCTCGATCCTCATTTCCCTTTCCATGCTTCCTTCCTGCCGCGCTCTTTCAGCAACGGCTTCGGCGACGAGTTTGTCCCGCTGAGCGCGATGAGCGCGCAGGAAAAGGCTTGAATGCAGGATCGCGAAATGAATCACGCTTCCGCACAGCGAGCTTATGAGAGACAGCTTCGTCGGCTCGGTAAGGCCAAGGGCGGCCGTCAGCGTCGTAAAAAGCAGCCCGGCGTAAAATGTATAGGCGAGCGCGATCAGCCGGCTTTCGGCATCCCGATTGCGCCAAAGGGAGATCAGGGGTTTCAGAAAGACAAGAAGTGACGCGATCATCGCGAGCAATAGCAGCGGCGCAAAGGCAGAGTAGTAAGGCGTAAACGCGGATATTGCCGTGGCGCCGCCCAATAGGGCCATGCCCCAGATCACCCGATCAGACCAGGGGAAACGGCCCGGCAGCCGAAGAACCTGGGCATAGAAGCGAAAGCCGAAGATCGCCCCCAGTCCCATCGTGGCCCCCAGCATCTGGTTGGCGATCAGCGGGTGATCGGGCAGCGCGAATTGCGCCAGCAATCCGTCGATGGCAAAAAAATGCACGCCGATCAATGACACGTAGCCCGAATAGGTCAGGTAAATGCTCTGGCGGTTGATGGCGAAGCCGATCAGGTTGAGGAGCGTCACCGTCAGAAGGGCGCCGTAATAGAGGCCGAGCAAGGCGGACTCGCCGCTGACGGCGTGCTCGAAAGCGGAAGGCTGCCAGAAGCGGGGCAGCACGGTCATCGCGCTGGTGCTCTTGACCCTCAGATAGAGACGGCTTTTTCCCGCCGGGATGTGGAGCGGGAAAAGAAAGTTCCGGTATTCCTCCGTTCGGGCCGAGAACGGGAGCCTGTCGCCGGCCGTCGCCCCGTGCCGCACGCCGTCGGGGGGCAGAAGGTAAAGGTCGAGGTGGTCGAGATAGGACGGCATGACTTCAAGTAGCCACCTCTCCGGGGCGCCTTCCGGCAGGACCAGATCCATGCGCAGCCAGATGGTGTCCGGAGTATAGCCAAGCCCCACATTGCCGGGGATCGGCTTGAACCTTCCCGCCGCGTCAATCCCGATGATCTCGTCCAATGTCCGGGTGCCCTCGGGATCGCGGAAGATCGCCATATGGCCGCGCCCGTCCACGTCGCCGGCCCGACCGTCGAGCACCACGGGAGAGGAAGCCTGGGCAGAATCCACAAGTACCGCCAGCAGCCCAAGGATGGCCAGGACCTGTAAAATCACGCTCAGAGCCTTTCGGCGGCAAGACAACATCTGATTATCCCATCTGCCTCAAAAAACATCCTTTGAATGAAATCGTGTCAGCCAATGTCAGCTTCGGTCAGGGAAGGTCAGGCTCATCAGCTAACATCATGTTTTTACACTGTTTTTCATTGCAGGCACCTATTTCGAACAATACTATATCCAACGGCGATGATGGGTCGAGGGCGAGAAGCGGCATGGGCAAGGTTTTGCACAAATCCGGTCAATCAACGGGTCGGGTCTTTGCCCCGATGATGGCGCTTGAACCGCGCATCATGTTCGACGGCGCGGCCATGGCCGAGGCGGTGGACGCGCATTCGGATGGGGCGGATGCCGTCATGCCGGTCGCGGTGACGGCCAATCCGCGCGTTCTGCTGCTGTCCTCGCGCGTCGCCGATGGCGACGATCTGGCGCTTGCGGCCAAGGATGATGTGCTGGTGGTGCGCTATGACGCCGAAGCCGACAGCCTGGATGCCATCCTGGCCCGTGTTTCCCATGCGCTGGACGGGCGGCAGGCTTCGTCCATCGCCCTGGCCTCGCACGGCGCAAACGGCGCATTCGAGCTGACGGCGCAATACGGCGTGTCGCTGGCGGGACTTGCCGGCGACGACGCGCTGCAAGCCTTCATGAGGGGGCTGGGGGCACAAATCACCGAGGGCGGGCGCATCGACCTGCTGGCCTGCGGCGTGGCGGGCGATAGTGTCGGAAATGCACTGCTGGCTTACCTGTCCGACATCACGGGGCGTTCGGTTGCCGCGTCCGCCGATTCCACAGGCAATGCGGCGTTCGGCGGCGACTGGCACCTGGAAGCCGGCGATGTGGATGCGTCCCAGTATTTCCATGCGGCGGCACTGGCGGGGTTTGACGGATTGCTTGCCAATCCCGAAAGGGTCGCGGATATCAACCCTGGCGTAAATAGTAGCAACGTAGGTATGCCGGTCAACGTGAACGGCACCCTGTATTTTAGGGCCAATGACGGCACCAACGGTATTGAGCTGTGGAAATACGACAGGATCAACGCGCCCAGCATGGTCGCGGATATCCGCGCCGGCGCAAACAGCTCTGGCCCAAACAATTTGGCCAACGTGAACGGCACCCTGTATTTTGGGGCCAATGACGGCACCAACGGTACTGAGCTGTGGAAATACGACGGGACCAACGCGCCCAGCATGGTCGCGGATATCAACCCCGGCGCAAGCAGCTCTACCCCAGAATATATGACCAACGTGAACGGCACCCTGTATTTTGGGGCCAATGACGGCACCAACGGTCAAGAGCTGTGGAAATACGACGGGATCAACGCGCCCAGCCGGGTCGCGGATATCAACCCCGGCGTAAACAGCTCTACCCCAGAACATCTGACCAACGTGAACGGCACCCTGTATTTTAGGGCCAACGACGGCACCAACGGTAATGAGCTGTGGAAATACGACGGGACCAACGCGCCCAGCAGGGTCGCGGATATCCGCGCCGGCGCAAACAGCTCTTCCCCTGGCAATATGATCAACGTGAACGGCACCCTGTATTTTGCGGCCAATGACGGCACCAACGGTACTGAGCTGTGGAAATACGACGGGATCAACGCACCCAGCATGGTCGCGGATATCAACCCCGGCGCAACCGGCTCTAGCCCGTCATATCTGACCGACGTGAACGGCACCTTGTATTTTTCGGCCAGCGACGGCACCAACGGTAATGAGCTGTGGAAATACGACGGGACCAACACGCCCAGCATGGTCGCGAATATCGGCCCCGCCGGAAGTCCCGGTACCATAGAATTTATAACCAACGCGAACGGCACCCTGTATTTTTCGGCCGGCGAAGGCAACGGCGATCTAGAGTTGTGGAAATACGACGGGATCAACGCGCCCAGCAGGGTCGCGGATATCTGGCCCGGCGCAACCGGCTCTTCCCCTACCAATATGATCTACGTGAACGGCACCCTGTATTTTTCGGCCTCTGAAGGCTCCAATGGTAGAGAGCTGTGGAGATACATCCCGCCCTCCACCGCGTCATGTCGTCGTCGTCGTCGTCGTCTCCGCCCCCCCCGCCAAGGACGGGGGAGGCCGTCTCGGTGAAAATCCAGGCTCCGATTGCTCAGACAGGCGATACCGGTGCTTCCCTCGTCACCGCCGTGCGGGCACCTGCGGGTGAATTCGCTCAAGGGGTTCAGGGCAATTTCCAGGCGATGCGGCACCTGAGCACGACCGGCGGCAACGGTTTCCAAGTGGCCGTGGGAACACCCTCGGTCAACGCCGTCCGAGACGGTGCGCTTTTCGTGCAAAAGGGAATCCCTGCGGTTCTGCCGGAAAGCCGGATGGTCAATTTCTCCATTCCGATCGATGCCTTTGGGCATACCAGCGCTGAGGCCAACATCACCTTGGCCGCCAAGTTGACCGATGGGCGCCCGTTGCCGGCATGGCTTTCCTTCGATTCTGCCAAGGGGGTTTTTGTCGGTGAAGCGCCAGAAGGCTTTAACGGCGCCCTGTCGGTGGTGGTGGTTGCCCGTGACAATGCCGGTAACGAGGTGGGCACGACCTTCGAGATTCGGGTCCGCGGCGGTGGCGGCGTCATTCAGAACAACGCGCCGCCGGCCTCCGAGAACCAGCCGCCGCAGGGCGAGGTGCCGCAGGCGCCCGGCCAGCAGGGCGAACTGGCGCCCGACCCGACCGCGCCGATCATCAAGCTGTCGGAATTCGGCCCGAGTCAGACCTTTGGGGGCCAGACCTTCGCCGGCAAGCCGACCTTCCAGGAAGAACTCCGCATGGCGAGCCGTCTGTCCGGCGCCCGTCAGGCCCAATTGCTGGCTGCGGCCCGCGCCGTCGCCCGCACTGCGTAAGCACTCAAGGGGATCACTTCGTTATGACCGTCGTCACCACTCGCATGGCCCGCCTGCTGGCCGCTGTTTCCACCGCTGCCCTGCTGAGCGCCTGCGCCGTGACGCCAACGCCGTTCACGGCCGATGAGTTCTCCGCGCGTGCCAAGGCCGACCGCGCAGCCATGTTCGAAGGCCAGGAGGTGATAGCCAAGCCGCTGACCCTGGCCGATGCGGTGGCCCGCGTGCTGAAGTACAATCTGGACAAGCGCGCCAAGATGATGGAAGAGGCGCTGGCCTTGGGGCAGACCAGCCTGGACCGCTTCGACCTGCTGCCCAAGCTGACCGCCAATGCCGGCTATACCGAGCGATCCGAGCCCAACGCCACCCGGTCGCGCGATCTTTATACCCAGACCACCAGCACCTCGAACCCCAGCTATTCGGCGGATCGCTTCTCCGTCACCAGTGACCTGGGGCTGACCTGGAACATCCTGGATTTCGGCGTGTCCTACTTCACGGCGCACCAGAACGCCGACCGCGCCCTGATCGCGAGTGAGAGGCGACGCAAGACCATCAATAATCTGGTCCAGGAGGTGCGCTTCACCTTCTGGCGGGCCGCCGCCGCACAAACCTTGAAGGCCAAGGTGACCGACACCATCACCTCGGCCGAGAAGGCGCTGAAGGATTCGGAAAAGGTCGAGGGCGAGCGCCTGAAGAACCCCATCGAAAGCCTGCGCATCCAGAAGACCCTGCTGGAAAGCATCCGCCAGCTGGAGGCCATCGACCAGGAACTGACCTCGGCCAAGGCCGAACTGGCCGCCCTGATCAACGTGGCGCCCGGCAGCGATTTCAAGCTGGATGTGCCCGCCAATGGCGGCATGAGCGTGCCCGAATGGCCCATGGACATCGGCGCCATGGAACAGGCCGCCATGATCAACAACCCGGATCTGCGCGAACAGGATTACCAAAGCCGCATCGCCCTCGACGACACCCACAAGGAGATCCTGAAGCTTCTGCCCGGCATCACCGTGTCGTTCTCGCGCCAGTACGATTCCAATTCGTTCCTGGTGGACAACCGCTGGAACGATGTGGGCACCAAGGTCACCTGGAACCTGATCAACCTGCTGGCGGCGCCCGACCGCATGGCCCATGCCGACAGCGCCGAGAAGGTGGTCGAGGCCAAGCGCATCGCGCTGCGCATGGCGGTTCTGGCCCAGGTCCATGTGGTGTCCCACCAATTCGCCAGCGCCGCCAAGCAGTTCGAGCGCGCCGACAAGCTGTGGGGCATCGAGAAGCGCCTGGCCGATGCCGCCGGCAACCAGAGCCGCGGCGGCACCGTCAACGAAATCGAGCGCATCAGCACCGAGACCTCGGCCATCGCCGCCGAACTCCGCCGCTTCCAGACCTACGCCCAGATGCAATCCTCTTACGGCAAGCTGCAATCGACCATCGGCGCCGATCCGGTGCCGGAAAAGGTGGCCTCGCACTCGCTGGACGGCTTGTCCGGCGCCATCGTCCTTTCCATGCCGCCGGCGGTGAAGGCCGATCCGGCGCCGGTGACTGCGCCTGAGGTACAGGCCGCCGCTGCCGAGCCGGAGCGGGAGGACGTGGTGCGCGACGGGTTATTCTGGCTGGGCCGCAAGATCGCCGCCCTGGCCGAGCAGGCCGATAGCCACTGACGTGATTAGCCCCATTGCCCTCAAGCGCTGGGTGGCGCCCCTCCTGTGCCTTCTGTCCTTCGGGGCCGAGGCGCAGGAGCCGGTGATTCCCGTGCAACTGGTCGCGGTGAATTACACCACCCTGTCGGCGGAGCTGCCCGCCAAGATCGACCGTATCACCGTCAAGGAAGGCGAGCGCTTTAAGGAAGGCCAGCAACTGGTGGCCTTCGATTGCACCATCCAGCGGGCTCTGGTGGATGAGGCCAGTGCCGTTTTTGCCGCCGCCGAGAAGTCCAAGGCAGTGTACAAGCGGCTGCTGGAGCTCAACTCCACCGGCACGCTGGAGGCGGAAAAATCGGGCTGGGACGCGGCGGTGGCGCAGGCCAAGCTTAACTCGGCCCGTGCCGTGGCTTCCAAATGCGGTATTTCCGCGCCGTTCGCGGGCAGGGTGGTGGAGCAGAAGGCCCGCGCCCATCAATACGTCCAGGTGGGCCAGGCCATCCTGGAGATTCTGGATGATTCCGTGCTGAACGCCGAATTCATCGTACCCTCGTCGGCGGTGACGACCTTGAAGCCCGGCACCTCTCTTCAGATCATGGTGGACGAGACCAGGAAGACTTATCCGGGCCGGATCGCCCGCATGGGCGCCAAGGTCGATGCGGTCAGCCATTCGGTCAAGATCACCGCCGAGATCAAGGGCGACTTCCCCGAATTGATGGCGGGAATGACGGGAAAAATCAGCATGGCCCCGCAGTGAGCGAGGCGCTCGTCACCCTGCTGGGGATCGAGGAGCAAGCGCTGAATGCGCGCACCACCATCCAGCTCGCTTTCGTCATGGTCAACGACACCCGCGCCCTGGCTGAATACCATCAGGCGGCGCTGCATATGGCGGACAAGGGGGTGGTGGCGGTTTCGGGAGTGTCCTCGGTGGAGGAGAACGCGCCCTTCACCTTGTTCTTGCAACGGATGTTCAAGCTCCATGAGGCCGGCAAGGAAATTTCTTCCGCCGAGCGCGAGGAATGGGCGGATTGGCTGCCGCCCAAGCCATTGTTCCTGCCGCTGAAGGATGCCGACGGCAAGCGCCTGGGCACGCTGCTTCTGGCCCGCGACGAGGATTGGGACGAAGGCACCACGGCGATCGTCCAGCGGCTGACCGATGCCTACGCCTTCGCCTGGGCGGCCAAGCACCAATCCGCGCCGTTGTCCCAGTGGCGCCACCGCCTGACCAGCCTGCCACGCTGGAAGCGGATAGTGGCGGCGGGAATCCTCCTGGCCCTGATCTTTCCCGTCCGCCTGTCAGTCCTGGCCTCAGCCGAGATCGTCCCCTCGGACCCGGCGGTGATCCGCGCCCCCCTGGAAGGCGTGATCGAATTGGTCCGCGCCCAGCCCAACCAGAGTGTCGTGGCGGGTGACGTTCTGTTCGAACTGGACCGCACCACCATCGCCGGCAAGCTGGAGGTGGCGGCCAAGGTCCTGGATACGGCCAAGGCTGAACTGGACCAAGCCACCCAGCAGGCCTTCTTCGACCCCAAGGCCAAGGCCGGCTGGGCGGTCCTCAAGGCCAAGGTGGAGGAGAAACAGGCCGAACGCGCCCAGCTCGAAGACCTGATGACCCGCGCCCAGGTCAAGTCGCCCCGCGACGGTCTCGCGGTGATGGACGATCCCAGCGAATGGATAGGCCGCCCGGTCAGCGTGGGCGAAAAGGTGCTAGCGGTGGCCGATCCTCGTCAGGTGGAGGTGGAAGCCTGGCTGGCGCCCGCTGATTTGATCCCGTTGGAGCCGGGCGGGAAAGTGGTCCTGTTCCTCAACACCGCCCCGCTGTCACCCGTCGTGGCCACGCTGTCCTATGTGGCTTTCGAGGCGACCTTGAAGCCCGACGGGGTGTTGGCCCATCGGGTACGGGCGAAGATTGCCCATGACGACGCCATCCCCCGCATCGGATTGAAGGGCACTGCCCGCCTGGATGGCGACCGGGTCTCCCTGGTCTATTGGCTGTTCCGTCGACCGCTGGCCGTGATCAGGCAATGGCTTGGATGGTAGCGATGTCAGCGGTCGAGCCGCCTTTGCTCCAGTTCCTCGGTGCCTCGGCGCCAGTCCTCCGCGAGCAGTCCAAGCTCGACGTTCTCCAGAACCAGGCGGGGAGCCGGGCTGGTCTTGCAGGGGGACGGAACCAGCAGGCGTGCCACGTCCTCGATGCCGCGACGCTGGCCCGGTGTGCTGAAGCGTTCGACTTCGATGGCGATATCCTTGGCGGCTTTTGCCAATTCGCAATCGGATTCGGCCATGGCCGAGGAGGTGAAGGCCAGAAACGCGGTGGTGACTGCCCAGATCCTTCTCATCTCCGTGTCTCCATGGGGGGGCGGGAATGACAACAGAGATGGGTATTCTGCCGACGCTACGCACCGAGCTGTCCTTGCATCCCGGCCCCGCCGGAGCCGACGGCTCGCCGTCCTGGACCATCCGCGACCCGGTCCGCAACCGCTTTTTCCGCATTTCCTGGCCGGCCTTCGAGATCCTTAGCCGCTGGTGGGCCGAGACGCCCGCCAAAATCGCCGAGGCGGTATCGGCCGAAACCACGCTTCATCCCACGGACGACGACGTAAAGGGCGTGGCCGAGTTTCTGGTCGCCAACCAATTGACCCGACCGGCAGGTCCCCAAGACACGCAAAGGCTGGTGTCGCGGGCCGAAGCCGAGAAGCAGTCCTGGTTCCACTGGCTGATGCACCATTACCTGTTCTTCCGTATCCCCCTGGTCCGGCCCGATCACTGGCTCGACCGGACACTGCCGTTGGTGCGCTGGCTGGGATCGCACGGGTTCCAGGTGACGACCATGATGGCCCTGACCATCGGTCTGATACTGGCGGGACGGCAATGGGATCTGTTCGTCGCCACCCTGGTGGACACCTTCTCGCTATCGGGGCTGGTGTCCTATGGCATCGCGCTCACGGTGGTGAAGGTGATCCACGAGCTTGCCCATGCCTACACCGCCAAGAACCATGGCTGCCGCGTGCCCAGCATGGGGGTGGCCTTCCTGGTGCTGTGGCCCATGCTCTACACCGACGTCAACGACACCTGGATGCTGCCCGAGCGCAAGAAGCGCCTTCAGGTCGGCTCGGCGGGTATCCTGGCCGAACTCATCATCGCTGCCTGGGCAACCCTGGCTTGGGCTTTCCTGCCCGAGGGGCCATGGAAACAGGCGACCTTCGTGCTGGCGGCGCTGACCTGGATCTCGTCGCTGGCCATCAACCTCAGTCCCTTCATGCGCTTCGACGGCTATTTCATCGCCATGGACGCGATGGAGATGCCGAACCTGCACCCGCGTTCCTTCGCCATGGCACGATGGTGGCTGCGCAACGTGCTGTTCGGACTGGGCACGCCGCCGCCGGAGCCTCTGCCCGCAGGCAGGCGCCGGGCGCTGATCGCCTTTGCCGTGGCGGTGTGGATCTATCGCCTGGTGCTGTTCCTGGGTATCGCCGTCATGGTCTACCACTTCTTCATCAAGGCCGTGGGCATCATGCTGTTCGTGGTGGAAATCTGGTGGTTCGTTGCCCGGCCCATCTGGGCCGAGGTACGGGAATGGGAGAAAGTGAAGACGACCATCATGGCGGGAACACGTATCCGCTGGACGCTGGGGACGCTTGGAGCCCTCATCCTGCTCGCCCTCATCCCCTGGCAGGGCAGTGTGAGCGCGCCAGCGGTGATGAAGGGAAGCCGGTCCGCCGCCCTCCATTTGCCCTTTCCGGCCCGGCTGGAAGCAATCCACGTTTCCCATGGGCAGGCGGTGAAGCCGGGCGACGTGCTGATGAGCTTCACCGCCCCCGACATCGCCTTGCGCAAGGCGGTAGCCCAGGCCCGCATCGACGGCAAGACCGCCGAGTTTGAAGCCGCCACCCTCGATCCTTTGCTGCGCGACCGTGCCGGCATCGTGCAAGAGGATCTGCGCAAGGCCCAGGCCGAGCTGGCCGTCCTGGAAGCGGAAGCAAATCGCCTCGCTATTCTCGCCCCCATGGAGGGCCGAATCCTCGATATCCTGCCGGACATGCAGCCCGGCGACTGGCTTTCACCCCGCCAGAAGCTCGGGCTTGTCCTGGAAAATTCCGCCCCGATCGCGGTCGCCTATGTGGCCGAGGACGATCTTGCCCGTATCCAGGGCGGCGCGGGCGCCACCTTCTCCCCCCACGCGATGGAAAGCGCGTCCCGGCCCGGGCGCGTACAGCGGATCGATCCGTCACCCGCCAAGACCCTGCCCGACGGGGCGCTGGCCTCCGTCCATGGCGGCGACATTCCCGCACGGGTCTCGGGTCAGACCGTCATCCCCGACGGCGCCATCACCCGGGTGACCATCGCCCTCGAAGGCCCGCCGCCCGCCCATGAGGAAATCGGGACAATCTCCATCGAGGCCGAAAACTCCAGCCTCATCGGCCGGCTGGCCAGGTCGGTCATGGTCGTGCTGATCCGTGAATGGGGGGCGTAGCAGTGACAATTTTGTATTCACTACAATCCGATTCGCCCTGCGCCCTCATGCCGCCGACACGGCGAATGCCAGAGAAGCCGATCGGGCTGCCAAGACCGGTCGGATCCGCTGGAATGACGCCGCGATTGGGCACCGACAACATCATATCCCATTGATTCTTAAACAGAGAAGGTTTGCTGTCAGCCTCCGTCCCTCCAGCGAATTGCCCCAGTTCTGTAAATTGCATGAATTCTAGCGAGGTCGAACAGACGTGGCCATCCTGGAACCCCCGTATTGGTCGGCTGCAGCTACGCGACGCCTGAGAGCTGCGCCACTTCAGGTAGATTAGCCCATAAGGCGCGGCTCGGTCGATGGGGCAGAAGCTGGCCGACAATTCTACGCGATTACCACCCTGAAGCGGCCTGACCGCTTTCGTGAAGAGTTTCGGGCGCCGGGAGGCGTACGAAAGTCTCCGAGGAACGAACCCGCGGGATGCAAAGACAGGCCTATGGGGATTTCGTTTTCCGGCTGGTCCTGGCGCCGGCGCAACGGCTGGTCGGAAGGGGCCGGTTTGACGCGGAGAGATCGTCAGGTTGGGCTGTCGAGCCCCCTTCCGGAAGGCCAGGATGGCCGCGAACCCGCGTGGCGTCGAGGGTTTCGGAGAAAAGCGCATACGGGATCGTCATCCGACGCGTGGCGCCTCGGGTGCCTGGAGTGGTCAGGCCATGCCGGATCATGGCGAACTCTCCCGGTTCGGCAGTGCCGCGACGGGCGGCGCACGAGGCTGGTGTCCCCGTTCGAAAAGCTCGATGACCACCATGCGCCCGCCACAGCAGGGACATGGCCGCGAGGCATCGGCGGGTTCATCCGGGACATCGGCTTCTGCCGGCGGGGCGACGGCCAGAAGCGCGCGAATGCGTTCGAGGCTTGCCTTTCGGCAGGACGCGGCAAGCAGGCCGTAATGACGGATGCGATGGAATCCGCGCGGCAGGATGTGCAGCATGAACCGGCGGATGAACTCGCTGGCAGGAACTGTCATGACGCGTTGCCGGTCAGCCCCCTCGCGTCGGTAGTCCTTGTAGCGGAAGGTGACGCCGTTCTCGTCGAAGTCGATGAGGCGGCGATCCGAGATAGCGACGCGGTGGGTGTAGCGCGCCAGATAGGCGAGCACGGCCTCGGGGCCGCCGAAGGGAGGCTTGGCATAGACGACCCAGCGTTTCTTTCGGACCGGAGAGAGATGCCGCAGGAATGTTCGCCTCTCGGCCAGATGGGCGATAGCGCCAAAGAAGGCGAGTTGGCCGGAATCGTGAAGCGCGATCAGACGCGTGAGAAATAGACGACGGAACAGCGCGCCCAGCACCCTGACGGGAAGAAGGAAAGCCGGACGGGACGACACCCATCTCCCGTCGGGCGCGATGCCGCCGCCGGGAACGATCATGTGCACGTGGGGATGATGCGTCAGAGCCGAACCCCAGGTGTGGAGAACGGCGGTAATGCCGATTCGGGCGCCCAGATGCTTCGGATCCACCGCGATCGTCAACATCGTCTCCGAGGCGGCGCGGAACAGCAGGTCATAAAGCATCGCCTTGTTGTGAAAGGCGATGCCGGCGACCTCGTCCGGCAGCGTGAAGACGACATGGAAATAGCCCACGGGGAGCAGATCGGCTTCCCGTTCCGCCAACCATGTCCGCGCGGCGGCTCCCTGACACTTGGGGCAATGTCGATTGCGACAGCTGTTATAGGCGATCCGCCAATGCCCGCACTCCTCGCAGGCTTCGACGTGACCACCCAACGCGGCGGTACGGCAATGCTCGATCGCCGACATGACCTTGAGCTGATGCAGGCTCAGATGGCCGGCATGGGCAGCCCGGTAGGCCGGTCCGGCAACTCGGAAGATATCGGCGACCTCGAGCGAGGCCCGCAACCGCTTAGCCGTTGGGCTCGGTCTCTTCGACCTTGAACAGCGCCAGCCTGTCGAGCGGGCTGACCACGGTGCGCACCGTCCGCGTCGCCACCTTGGTGTAGAGGGCGGTGTTCTCCAGCTTGCTGTGGCCGAGCAGGACCTGAATGACCCGGATGTCGACTCCGTCTTCCAGCAGATGGGTGGCAAAGCTGTGGCGGAGCGTGTGCGGTCCGACCCGCTTGGCGATCTCCGCCGCCTGGGCCGCCTCGACCACAATACGGTGCAGTTGCCGGGTGCTGATCGGCTTCATCGTGTGCTGTCCAGGGAACAGCCAACCATCGCGATGCATGACGCCCTGCTGACGTCCGAACGCCCACCATTGGCGCAGCAGAGTGAGCAGATCGGGCGACAGCATCGCGTTGCGAGACCGGCCGCCTTTGCCGCGTTCGACCCGTATCAGCATGCGTTCGCTGTCGATATCACGGACTTTGAGCGCGGACACCTCGGCGACGCGCAGACCCGCGCCATAGGCGACCGACAAGGCCGCCTGGTGCTTGAGGCACGTCGTCGCATTCAACAGGCGGGCGACCTCTTCCCGGCTCAGCACCATTGGCAACTGGCGTGGATGGGATATCCGCATCAGCTTGCGCGCCAGATCAGGCCGGTCGATCGTATGGGTAAAGAAGAACCGCAATGCCGAAACGATGCTGTTCATCGTCGGCACCGGCACGCCGGACTCACGCTGCTCCAGCTGGAACTGGCGAACATCCTCCGCTGTGGCCGTGTCGGGCGAGCGCCCCAGGAATGCGGCGAAGCGCCCGACGTCACGGATATAGTTGCGCTGCGTCTCGCGTGAAAACCGGCGCAAGGTCATGTCCTCGATCAACCGCTGACGCAATGGGCTGATCGGGGCGCAGGGAATGGGCGTGGTCATGGGACGGCTCCTCAAATCCAATGAAGGAGCCAAAATGCTCGGACTATGCCGGGCCGCACTCAACCATGGCGCAACTATCCGGGACCGACAGGCGCATCAACATAGAACATCCATCCCGCGCAGCGGGTTCGTTCTCCGGCCCCATTTGGCCATTTGCCCCGCCTCACGCCTTAGCCACCGGCAGGTCCATCCAGTCGCTGGTATAGCTCGGAGAGCGGTTGCCGCACCGCATTTGCCATGGCGCCCCCTTGGCAACCAAACCATAGCCGACGGCGCCCTTGCCCATCCGGTTGTTGAGACCATCAACCGCATTCATCAACGCTTGGGCTCGGGCGCCTGTATCTGGCGGCGGTGAGAACAGGTCGCGGGCAATGTTGGCCGGATCGACCAGATCGATCAGGATCACCCCTGCCTTCTTATAGGCATAGCCGTCGCGCCACGCCGAGTGCAGCCCAGAGATAGCCGCCGCGATCAGACGCGGCGTCGAATCTGTCGCGGGCGACAGCCGCACCATTGCGTTCAACGTGAACTGGGGCTGATCGCGGCGGAAGCGGTCGGTCTGGGCAAACACCTGGAGAGCCCCGGCGACCAGACCATCAGCCCGGATTTTTTCGGCGGCACGGCTGGCGAAGGTCAGCACAGCGTCATGCACATGGTCGTAAAGCGTGACCGCTTCGGCGAACGAACGCGAGCAGCAGGTTGTCTGTTTGTCCGCCGGTTCGGTGTCGAGGGTGTGGACCGCCACCCCGCGCAACTCCATCACTGTTCGCAGGCCGACCGCCCCCATCGTCTTTCTGATCCAACCGTCCTCTGCCTGGGTCAGGTCATGGGCGCTAAGGATACCGTGAACCCCACAATGACCGGCATATTGCCGTCCGATGCCCCAAACCTCACCGACCGGGGTGCGCTTCAGCGCCACCTCGACCCAAGCGGGATGGCTGACCAGGTCAAGCACCCCGTTGGCCTTGGGCGACTTCTTCGCCAGCCGGTTGGCGAGCTTGGCCAGCGTCTTGGTGCCGCCGATCCCCACCGACACGGGGATGCCGGTCCAGCGTTTGACCGTCGCCCGAACATGCTGGCACCATTGGGTAAGGTCGGGCACCGATAACCCGTCGAGATCAAGGAAGCACTCGTCGATGGAATAGACTTCGGCGCCGGGGGCGAAGGTGGCCAGCACGGACATCACCCGCTCGGACATGTCGCCGTACAAGGCATAATTGGATGATTGCATGATCAGGCCGTGCCGCTCGACCAGATGCCGAAGCTTGAACGCCGGCTCACCCATTGGGACACCAATGGCCTTGGCTTCGGCGGAACGCGCCACCGCACAGCCATCGTTGTTGGATAGAACGACGACGGGCTTGCCCTCAAGGGCCGGATTGAACACCCGCTCGCAGGATACATAGAAATTGTTGCAATCGACCAAGGCGAAGATGGCCATGGCGGGTCAGCGTCGGGCTATGGTCGAAACGGCGAAGGTGACGACGCCCCAAATCTGAACCCCGTCCTCCTGGTTGAGGGGGAAGCTGGGATAATCCGGATTGGCGGGGGCGAGCTCCCATCCCTCGGTGGTCTTGCGCAGGGTCTTGACCGTCAGGCCGCCGTCCAGCGTGGCGACGACGATGTCGCCGTCCTGCGGTTGGACCGAGCGATCAACCACCAGCAGATCGCCGCTGTGAATTCCCGCCCCGGTCATTGAGTCGCCATCGGCTCGGCAGAAGAAGGTTGCGGCGGGGCGCTTCACCATCAGCTCATGCAGGTCGAGCTTGCCTTCCAAATGATCGTCCGCCGGAGAGGGGAACCCCGCCGGGACCAAAGCCGAATAGATGGGTGCCGCGCCATCAGCAGGAACGAAGGCGCGGGAGGATGCCAGACGAGTGCCGGGCGGTAACGGGGCGTTGTCGCGTCGTGAGAACATAGAGGGAACAATAGCCCCAATCGCCAAGCTTCGGCAACAGGGCATGCATGAGACCGACGGGAAGGGCGGAAGGTCGTGGACTGTTTTTATCCGTTTCGGATTTTCCACGTTGAGCACCCGCAGGGTGCGAATAAGCCTTGCCGCCCCACAGGGCGGTGCGCGGTGATATCACCGCGCCTATCCTGCCACAACACGACAGGTGAAAAACCGACAAAGATCGACAGACTTTGACAAACATCGACAAACTTCGACAAAGGTGCACAGACGCACGGCCTAGTTGCCTGAGGGGCCTTCAGCAGTCATAAGGGCGGGCCATGACCATGATCCGCCCCCTTCGCATTGCCATTTACGCCCGCTATTCCAGCGATTTGCAGAACCCATCCTCAATCGAGGATCAGGTGGCGCTTTGCCGACAGCTTGTCGATGATCAATTTCATGGACGGGCTGATCCAAGGGCAGTGTTGGTTTTTTCCGACTCCGCCATTTCCGGTTCCACGCTTCAGCGTCCAGGTCTGATTCGGTTGATGAATGCAATCAAGGCCGGGCGTGTCGATGTGGTTGTGGCTGAAGGTCTGGATCGGTTGTCCCGTAATCTGAAAGACATTGCTGGAATTTACGAAACGCTGGACTATCACCACGTGATGATCTGGACGGCTCATGAGGGCCGGATCAGCGAACTGCATATTGGATTGAAAGGAACAATGAACGCTTTGGTGCTGCGCGACCTAAAAGCCAGGATCAAGCGGGGGCATCGCTCTCGAATCGCAGCAGGCTATGCAGCGTCTTCCTGCGCCTATGGCTATCGGGTGGTCCGTGGCGTGGTCGATGAGAAAGGCGCGAACATCAACGGCCTGCGCGAAATCGACGAAGCTGCCGCCCCGGTGATCAGCCGCATCTATGACGAATATATCGCGGGCCGGAAAATCCCTGAAATTATCGCAGGGCTGAACAAGGACGGCATTCCTGCTCCCAACGGCGGGCTATGGAAACGCAACGCCATCATGGGCGGAGCGAAAAAGCAGGAGGGCATCCTGCGCAATGAAATTTACACCGGCAAATTGATCTTCAATCGTAGCCACGTTGTCCGTGACCCGGTCAGCAATAAGAAGAAGTTCATCCATAACCCGGAATCGGACTGGACCAAGGTGGATGTACCGCACCTGCGAATTATCAGTGATGCGCAATGGGCGGCGGTGCGGGTGATTGATCAGCCAAAGCCACAGCAGCCGCGCCAGCGCAAAACGCCGGTTGGTCTGACCGTCTATAACCAGCACGCCTTGACCGGCTGGGTCAAATGCGGTTGGTGCGGCGGGTCCAAGTCTCTGGCCAATGAGACGCGCTATTTGTGCTCGACCCATCGCTATGCGAAGTCCTGTGCCAACTCGCGGGGCACGAAGGAACCGGTGCTGATGGCGCGGACCTTCGGCACCCTCTATCACCGGATTGAAACTGGACCAGATTTCACTCCGGGGCTGACGGAGTTTTTTGCCCATCAATCGAGGCGGCGGACGGAACTGGAAAATCAGGAACAGGATATCCAGGCCAGAATAGTTCGCCTGCTGGACGCGGTTGAACACGGCGTTGATCACGAAAATGCCAGAGACCGTATTCTGCGCCTTCAGGATGAGCTGGGGCAAATCCGGGCAGAATTAACGCACGATCTGCCGGCGCCGTTGCCGGTGGAGGCGGCGATCCGGGCGCGGTTGATGAATGCGGTCCAGTCGGTGGAACTGAGCAATGATGTGCCGACGCAACGGCTGATGTTTCAATGCCTGCTGTCGGAGATCGTGTTGACGCCGATCCCGGACAAGCATCAGGGCGAAACCGTCGTGATCAAGCTGCGGGAAGAGGGATGGGCGGAGTTCTGGAGCAGCATATCCAGCGAATGAAATATTTACACAAGGCACCATCATTGGTAGCAGTTCCCCCGGATGATGATAGTCGGAGGAAAGTGCAATGCGGTTTTTAGTCTTGGCGGTTGGAGCCCTGTTTTTGGTTGGCTGTGCTCAGGTGGTTTCCGTCTGGGCAAAGCCTGGGGCTACCGAGGAAGAAGAGCGTGCCATCGGGAAAAAATGTGAATACGAGGCGGAAGCGGCCTCTCAGGAAGGCCTGACGACGGAATATGCTCGCCGCGAGCGGGTCCGTAAGTTGCGGGATATGTGTTTTGAAGCCAATGGGATGGTTCTTATTTCGCGGGAAGTGGTTTCCCGGTGAAATAACAGGCCGAAGGCCTTGGACGGGCAGGGTTGGGGGCTGAGGAACGATGCCCCCAACCCTGGGCGTCACCTAACGGATGGCGCCTGTTCCGCTCCACCAGTCAGGCGCGTTTCTCTTCCGGCGCGATCTCCTGCAAGCGGCTGGGGTCCTTGTCCAGAAGACGCAGCAAGTTGGACATGGCCAGCGACGGCTTGCCGTCCTTGCGCTCATATTTACCGAATGCCGAAGCGCCACCGCCGAGAACCACACCGGCCTGTTTCTGCTGCAAGCCCAGGCGCTTACGAATGCGCCGAACCTCTGCGGGAGGCAAGATGCCATCCACCTGATCGCGGAAAGCAACATACTCCGCCTGGGTGACGGCACTGTCCTCGGGGGTCAGAACGCCCTCACCACAAGCGCAATACCACCCCGGCTGCTGAACGGTCAGAGTGTGGCCCTTATAGGTGAACTCCATGGGCCGGATGTCGCGAACCATTTCCGCGCCGCATTCATGACACGTCGCCATGGTCATTTCTCCTTGAAAGACAGCAGACGAAATTCGGTGACCACATCGGCCACGAATTTCACATAGAGAACCAACCCGCCATAGGGAACGTGATAAACGTCCTGCCATTCCCGGTTATTGTTATAGCTGGTCATCGACTTGTAGAAGTGCCCGACCTCCATGTTCTTGATCACGGCGCTGATGCCGTCTCGATCAAAGCCCATCGCACCCGCATCTTTGGTGGCGGAAACGGTCACACTCAAGGTCTTGGCGGCGGCCTTGAAGGTGTCGAGGGCGTATGTGGGGCGCTTCTTTTCCATAGAAAGAATAATAGCACCTTAAAGGTTCCACGCCAAGAAAAAAGGAACCTTAGGGGTTCCTTTTTAAGGTGGCGGTTGTAGCGTACAGCTTCAGGAAGCCGTTAAGTCGGGGCTGGTAATCCCCTTTAGGCGGCGATGTCCACAGCGGTAGGCGTCGAACGCCTCTTTTCCAACCAGCCGTTCGGCAAAGGCATCGGCCTCGCGTTCGCGCGGGTCGTTCGTCCAATTCTCGCGGTAGGTTTCACGCTGCATCGACTGGCGGAAATATCGTGCCACCATGGCGATGCCAAAAAAGGCGGCGCCGGTCCGGAGGTCCCACATCATCCACCCGACAATGCCGGCGATGCCGGCACCGATGGCATACAGGAAGCTCCAGGCTATCGCGCCCTTTCCGTGACGGTGCCAAAGGTGACCAAGCTCGTGCGCGAGAACACACCGCACCGTTGCGATGTCCTCCTGAGCAAGCTCCGGGGAAACACGAACCACATTGAGGTCCGCATTTGCCGCCGCTGTGGTGCCCGACCATCTGGCGCTGATTGGGTCAATGACCAGATGAGGCCGTTCAACAAAGCCGGCGGCGTCGGCCAGTTCATCCAGCACGGCTTGAAGGCGGTTCTTGTCGTCGGCCTGCTTGGTCACGGTCACTACCCCTAAATCTTCAGGAACGGCGCATCAGCGCGGTGGCCACGGCGAGGCATCCGCGAGCCATCGAAAGGCAAGACGCGGCCTCGGCGCGGTTCCCATGTTCTCGCCAGTAGCGGGCCTCCGCGAGATAGTGGCGAGCCCACAATTTTTCGTTTTCGGGTGTCGGTCCCAACGGCATTGTCTCCTTCAGCTTTCCACATTATGCGTATTTTGGGCGGCAACCGGATAGATACCGGCATCAGCTAAGGCACTCAGATATTCTCTCAAGTAAATGACAGCCGTTCCCTCTTTTGACGCGAAATTCACCCGTTCATTCAGATAGGCAATATCTATTCGCGGTGCATTAAGAAGTTCTCGCTCTCTCCAGAACTCCTGCGCAACGATCTCCGTGATGTATTCCGGTATTTCAAAATCGCTTGGTCCATCAGCTTCTACAAGCATGATCCCTTGGCTGATAAGCATGCGTTCGATAGTCTGAAGCTGCATTTTAAACCAACGCTTATTCACCGTGTGATGCACAGATGCCGCGATGCTGTTGGTGATAACGCTCATAATCACTTCCTCCTCGTCGTAGAACTTTTAGCCTTGTCCTGCTTGTCCTGCTTGTCCTGCTTGTCCTGCTTGTCCTGAAGTTCCTCTCTGGCAGCGGAAAACTCCCGGCACACCTTGGTCAAGCCTCCGGGTTCCTTGCCGACGCGCCAGGCGTGTAGGGCCTTGGCCAGCGCCGGCCCCTTGCCCTTCCAGAAGTTGTTGAAAGCCTGCTGGTGTTCCGGGCAGCAAAATTCCTGCGCCTTGCGCACCTGGTCGAAGTCGCCACCGCACCACAGGCATTTGCACTTCGGTTTTTCAGCCGCATTCTGTCGAGACTGCTGGCGCTTTTGCCGTTCATAGGCTTCCCGACATACGGCACTGCAACATTTCTGATTACGACGCGGATTGAGCATCACCGCGCCGCACCAGCGGCAGCACTTGGGCGCTGTTTCCTCCTTCCGGGTGCCCTGGGTCACCGGGGGCGCCTCAGATGCCTCAGGCGGGCTTGATTTGGGAACCGTGTACATGGATGGCGAAACAGGCTTCGCGACCGGCCCAGGGGCGTCGTCGATCATGCCTTCCTCCTGTCGTTCTCGATCTCGGCGGCCATGCCGGCGGCGATGGCAGCGGAATTGCGGTGCTGATAGCCCTGCTGCAACAGCACCTGTACATTTTTCCAGGCGGCATCGGCCCAGGCTTCGGCCACTTCAGCGGCTTCGCCGTCGCCTCGGGCCAGGGCGGTTTGCAGCTGCCGCATGGCCCGGGTGTAGGTGTCGAGAGCCTGTACGGCCTGCCGATGGGCGGAATCGGCTTCCTGGTTGTGATAGGTGATGGCCTGGGCGGCGCCGGGGGTCATCGTGTCGATCTGGCTCATGCTCATGGCCGGCCCTCCTGCCCCTGGAGGGTGGCAAACACACGGTCGGTCAGGACGATTTCCACATGAACGGGGCGGGAAGAGGTGATGGGGCTGGTCATGGTCTCAACCCTCCCCATTCGGCATCAAGGCGATATTGTCCGGGAAATCGGAAAGGCGCGCCTTGGCGGCCAGAATGCATCGCGCATGGCGGCGGCGGTCATCGGCTTTGGCCCTGAGGCATTCCAATTGTTCGACCTCAGCCAGAACCTTGCGGGCAATACCGGCCCAAGTGGTTCGCTCCCGAAGGCCGACGCAGGCGCAATAATCGACGGTGATCAGGTGGAAAAGGTGGTCGATGGCTTCACGGTATTGCCCAACACGAATATTCATAGCTACCTCCATCTGGATCAGGGCGGCATCGAGGGTCGAGCGGCGCACCTTTTCCTCGTCGTAGAATCAGGGGGGCAGAGGCATGGATCGGGGGCCGGGCGGGGTAGCTCCCAAAACCCGCAGGGCGCGCAGCGATCCGCTTGCGGATTTTCGGGGCATCCCGGCCCCCGACGACGGGCGCAGCCCGGCGCTTGTCCATTGCCGGCGCGGGGCGGAACGCCCCTTTCTTGATCGTCATGGCGCCCCAAAAGGGGCGCACCACCCCTGCTTTCGCCCGCCCTCATAGGGCCAGTCCGGCGCCGATCAGCTGGGCAGCAATGTTGGTGCCGTCCGGCAAGGTGACGGTGGCCAACAGGCGCCCATAGCGATCCCGGCCCAAGTCGGACAATGCCACTGCTGCCCCACGGGGCAGAAGACGACGGGCAAAAGTGCTGGCTTGCTGCGCCTTTTCCCGTTCGGCCCGACACTGCGCCCGGTCGCCCTTTTCCGGGGTGTCGAAATGCCGTGCCCGCACCGGCTCGCCGTCGGGGGCGCCGGCATGGCTGATCTGGTAGGTATCGCCATCGATCACGAACAAAACTTTTCCATCAGTCACAGGCGACGAAGCCATTGAAAAACATGGAGAAGAGATGGCAACAACAAAAGCAATGCGGAAAAATATAGTGATTGAGATCATATTTTTCATGACCTTGCCCCCCGCCCGGACCGGCCCAGGGCCAGCCCCGGCGCCCGCCGGGACGCCCGCATGGCCTGCAAGGTCGCCTCGGGTGCGGGCGCTTGGCGGCGGTTCCGCCCCAGGATGCCCGACAGGTATTGCGCCCCGCTGGTCTCGATCTGGCCGCCCCGACGCATCAATCCGGTTTCCAGCACCGCCAGCGCGGCGGTGAGCCCCCAGCGCTTCCGCCACGCCCGCCAGACATGCGGCCACAGCGTCGGGGCATAGGTCCGCTGAAGCCGGTCGGCCAGGGCCAAGGCATCGTCCACGTTATCGGGCGGTGCCTCTGCCGGGGCCACCTCGGGCAGGAATGAACGGATCAGGTCCAGCGCCACGGTTTCAGCGACACCATCGCCAGCCGCGTTTGCCGCTGCCGGCTTCGCCTGCTCGTTCCTGCCGAGCAACTTACATACCTCCCCTGATTGGGGGGAGGTCGGCACACCCGTGGCGATGTGGTCGAAGCGTTCAGCCCTGGCCTTGGGTTCGGGGGTGACGGGAGGGCGCCGTCCAGGCGTCCGCTTTAGCAACGTCGGCAGCGCCAATGTAGGAGATGTATGGGGTTGTAGATTCTCTACACCCCCGAAGGGTGCGCAAAGTTTTGTACCCTCCCCCCTTCGCACCCACAAGATACGGGCGGCTTCTTTCAAGACCCCTTTGAGCTGGTAGCTGTTGGCATCGTTGCGGTCGTACTCGCGCCGGTTCTCGACGACTTCCAGCATGCCAAGATCACGCAACTTGGCCTCTGCCGCCCGCTGGGTGGATGGACGGACACCGGCCCGGTTCTCAAGCTCGGACCGGTACACGTCGAATTCACCGCTGGCGCCGCCCAGGAACAACAGCACGTCGATCAGACAAACCTCGGCATCGGTCCATGGCCATTGGGTTTGAAGTTTCCACGGCCACCGTGCCCGCGCATGCGCGGCACGGCGCTGCTGGACCATGCGGCGCGATGGCCCACGCTGGCGCCTGGTGCAAACGACCGCGACCGGCCTGTCCTCCTGCTGGGAAGGCCGGTAGCGCTCCAGGCTGGCGCCGATCAGAGCCGGCGCATGCTTCTTGCGCGCCTCGACAATGGCCGCTTCCAGCGTCCGGCTCTGCGAGCCCAACGCATGGGATGCGTGAAAGCTGGCCTCATACAGAGACCGCATGTACTCGGATTTATGCATCGCCCCTCCAAGGAGGAACGTGGATCAACATCACGACGGTAGAAAAAGGGACGAGTTAACCCGTTCGGAAACCTCACGGTTTTCCGTTGACAGTGCGGCCTGCCTGGGCTAAGAAAGTTGTCGCCAAACAAATTCTCTTAGCCGGTGACGGCAGGTCGCTAATCCTCTGGGTTAGCGGCCTTTTTGCTTTATGTCATTGGAAGTCCACGCCTCTCCATCGCAAGCGCATCCTTGCGGGACACCACGCGGTTGTGTTATCACAACCACGGATTCGGCGAGTGAAGAAGGTGGTGTCCCGGAAGGGATTCGAACCCCTGACCTACGGGTTAGGAATTGCAAAGTATTCATTGTAGCTGAGTATAGTATTGATGTAGTAGTGCTGGTCGCATTGCGGCCAAACTGGCATAATAACCCTGTAAGTTTGTAGGGCTGGTGTGGCATGTTGTAGCCACCAACCCTGCTATGCCACTACTTTGCAGGGGTTGCGCCATGCCAGTTATCAGGATCACTAAATCCACTGTGGATGCTATTGATTTCCCGCCTTCCGGTCAAGTCATCTACAAGGACAGCCAGCTCAAAGGATTTGGCGTCAAGGTCGGCACCGGCACCAAGACCTACATCGCCGAGGGCACCCCGAACGGCCGCACCCGGCTGGTGACCATCGGCCGCCACGGCGTCATCACCACCGAGCAGGCCCGCAAGAAGGCCCAGGCCATCCTCCAGGACATGCGCGAGGGCGTGGACCCCAACAAGGTCAAGAAACAGGCGCGCGCCAAACAACTGACCCTGCGTGAGGCCGCCGACCTCTACATCAACGGTACGAAAGTCCGTGCGGCCCGCACCACGCAGACCTACCGCTACGCCCTGGACTATTACCTGTCCGACTGGCTCGACCGTCCGCTGGCCGAGATTACCCGCAAGGACTGCTACGACCGTCACCAGCGCATCGGCCGCGACCATGGGCACTACGTCGCCAACAACGCGATGGCCGTCCTGCGCGGTATCTACAACCGCGCCCTCAAGCAGTTCGAAGACCTGCCGCCGGTGAACCCGACCATCGCCGTGGACCGCTTCCCCCAGGAAAAGCGCGACTGCGCCATTCCCGCCGAGAAGCTGGCCGAGTGGTACCGGGGCATCCGCAAGCTGCCCAGCCCGATCCGCCAGGACTTCTACCTGTTCCTGCTGTACTCGGGGATGCGTCGCCAAGCCGCCCTGACCATGCGCTGGGAAGACGTGGACCTGGAGGGCGCGACCCTGTTTGTCCCGCTGCCCAAGGGTGGCAAGAAGCGCGCGTTCAGCCTGCCACTGTCCTCGTCCATGGTGGAGATTCTCAAGCGCCGCAAAGAACAAAACATGATATTTTATGGTGCCGACAACCCGTGGGCCTGGCCGGCGCAGTCGGGCGCCGGTCACATTACCGAACCAAAGCTGGCGCCGCTGGACATCAAGAAGATGGGCATGTCGTTCATCATGCACGCCCTCCGCCACACCTTCGCGACCTGCGCCAACGCAGCCGGGATCGGCGTCTACGACCTCAAGCTGCTGATGAACCATGCGCTCAGCGGCGACGTGACGACGGTGTACGTCGGCTCGGGCGAGCACCTGCGGCGGGCGCAGCAGAAGGTGACGGACTACATCAATGGGTGGATGTTGCCGAAGGGGAGTGAGGACATGGAAGGCGCTGTCTTTGAAACTGACTGTGGCGACGCCGGTTGGACTCCGGCGGACATCTGGGCAAATCAAGCTTGATTGGCGCACAATGTGCGCGCACATTGTGCGTGGTGAAATGAATGAGGTGCCCGATGGCCTGGAAATATGATCGTTTTGCGCACACCGCGTCCAATGACGACCTGTCGGCCACATTTAAGGTGCGCGGATCGTGCCCCGACGATGTCGAGATTGATCCCGTTCGGTTGCCGGAGGGAGGGTTGTCCGACGAGCAATTATTGGCGATTAAGGAAGAAATCCGAGGCGCGGTGCGGGACGAACTCGTGCGCTGGGAGATGGATGGCATTTTGCGCACCTACTTCCCTAGCGACTACGCCACAGCGGCGAGCGTGCTCACGCGCGCAACTGGCAAGAATGTATCAGTGCGGTCGCTTCAGGCTTGGCTAATTGACCCTGGGAAGCCGAGCAGCCGAAGGTGTCCAGAGTGGGCGCTTAAAGTGCTGAAACAGCATGTCGCGGAAAATGCATTGGAGCGCGCGCAGCCGAAGCTGACGCGCTTGTGGTCCGGTGAGGTTCGCGACTCAAAGGTGGTTGAGTTCGCCACGGACAGAATTCTGCGGGAGGAAGCGCGACGCGAGAAGTGGCGCAAGACGGGATTGGATGCTCTGCCAGATAAGCTGTTTGAGCTTGAGCTTAGGGTGGACGAGTATCTCGCACACTTGAGCAACGGCTTGACCGCCCTAAAGACGGCGGTCCGTGGAGCAGAAGATTTCGAGGCGATGAAATCGGCCTTCCTCGCGGCTATGGACGAGGCTGGCACCGTTGATTTTCTCGTGCGGCAAACGCGCGCCGATATTGAGCAGCGCAAAGGGGAGTTCGGTTCCGATGACGGTGTTGAGGGATAATCTGGCCCCGCTGACTGGAAAACAGCGGGGCCAGATTTCACTATTGGAAGCGCGGCGGTCCAATAACTACTCGGACATCGCCAAGACCTTCCCTCTTTCCACTTAGGTCTCTTTCAACCTGAACTGGATTCTCTAACTTCATATCCGGGTCGTAAATAAAAACAAAAAGCCTATCAACCTTATCGTTATTTCCGTAATCGAGAATATCTACCGCTATTTCATCTTTTATGCGTTTTTGGCATGACGGCTTTCGAACATATTTTATTTCGACAAGCGTCTTCTCGTCCTTAAGGAAGAATTCGCACTTGGACGATGACCCGGCCGTCGAAGGATTCCATTCTTCAATGCGAATGTCATCGAATGAAGTAACCAATAGAGCGCGAAAAAGGTACTGGGCATCCCATTCATCGTTTATTGCAAGTATCGTTCCGCCGTGAGGGTGTTTCTTAAGCGATAGGACTGACTCGTGGAGCCGACGCGCAATACGCGAGAGTGTAAACCAGCAGGTCGATGGTGTTATTGCCACCCGCTTCGAAAGAACAAAATCAATCGCTGTTTTCATGGACTCAACCAAGGAAAGCACGACGTACAGTGGGTGTGGTATGTCTGCGTCAGAATCCTTCACTTCTTCGGCAGTGCGATTCAGCGCCCTAAGCCATCCCTCAAGCGTGCTTTTATATGATATAACTTCCCTCTCAAACTCCGCAGGGGATCCAAATTTTTGTCCTGGAATAGTTGAGTCAGAAAATATCTCCATCGAATCGTGATAGAACATCGATATTATAGACTTTGGAACGTCGTGCCCTTTGAATGGTGCATAACCTGATTTCGCTTTGTTATCTTCCATCGCATAATTAAATTCTTCGTGCTTAGCGGTCCTGAAATCGTAAATGTATTTCGCCCCCCAACGCGCCCACTCTAGATCGTCCATTTTCCCCTCGCGAGAGTATGTGTCCTAATGGATAATCCACTTTAGCGCGCGCACATCAACTGAAAAGTCCATTAGCGCACGACATCCGCTGTCCCCTCGCGGGTCATCCTCGGGAGCGTTGTTACCGAAGATGTTGAATCACAAAATGACCTCAGGGGGAATCCTCTACCGATTCCGCTCGGCGTGAAACCGCTCTAGCTAAGCGATAGGACCTGTCCGGTCAATTAGGGGGCTGAAACATTGATAAAATCCGCATCTTGCTGACTGGTGACAATTCCTCGGCTAGCGAGCCCACATCAGTCGTCGGCGACCACTTATCCGCCCGAATTCGGCGGTTGACCGTTTTGGCCCAACAGGTGTTCGGCGATGAGGCCAGGGCCCAGGTTTGGCTGACCGAGCCGCAGCCGCATTTTCGAGGCAAGTCTATTCTGCAGCTTGCCTCTCGCGGGGACGTCGCCCGCCAGATCGAGGAGGCGCTACGCCGAATCGATGAGGAGCGGATTTTCCGCGACCCCCGAGGCTTGCAGCCATAGGGGGTGAAGTTTTGCAGTCTCTCCATTATAGTCCGTACCACTCCGATTTCATCCGAGAATCGGGGGCGGTTCACCTGTTTGGAAAGCGGCCATGCTAACTGCGATCATTGCCGGAATCTTGCTGTTTCTGTTCGGGGTTCTCATCAAGGGCGTGTTCGCGCACGCCATGGTCATTCTCGTCGCTTGGCTGGCCAAGAACGGCCTGCTGCTGGCATTCCTGAGAACCCGCTTCGGTCAGCGGGTGGTTCGAAACGTGCGCTTCAAGACCTATAGCCAAGTCGGTCAGGGAAGCGGGCGGCGGCGCGCCTATCATGTCTTCAAGCGCATGGCGGGGGCCGAGCGCGGAATCGTCCGAATTCTGATCCGGGTGAAGGATGGGATCGCCTTGATTCTTTGGGGGCCGAAAGCAGTGAGAAAACCGTCCTCTGCTCCGCGTTCCGGCACCACGCCCCGTATCGCCGCCTCTCCGACGGCTTCGCCGATTCGGAAGCAATCGCCTGGACTCTGAGGGAGTGGGGACTGCGAAGTATGCTTATATCATCTTTTTGACATCAATCTCCAGGGCGTCGGCGTCGTCAGGGTTTCAATGCTGACTCCCGCTTTTGGGGCCAGGGCCTCGTGGGTCATGCCACGATATTCCCGATAGATCTGAACCGGGCTTTGTCCCGCGATCAAGCGATCAACCACCACATGGAGAAAGAGCTCCTGCGCACCCTAGGTCGCGTTGACATTCATTTAGTCCAGATGAATGCGCTGACGAGGCAGAGGATGGACAAGAACGCCCTGGGGGTCTGGTCGTAGCGGGTTGCGATCCGGCGGAAATGTTTGATCTTCTGGAGAAAACGCTCGATGAGGTTGCGCTCGCAATAGAGGGCGTAATCGCAAGGAACCTGCGGCGACGTTTTCCGGGGAGGAATAACCGGGACGGCATCCTGAGCGTGGATTGCGTCTCGGAACGCGCCGGAATCGTAGCCTTTGTCGGCAAGAACGTGTTCTGCCGGAATATCGGCGATCAATGCCTCGGCCTCTGTATAGTCACTCGCTTGGCCTGGCGTCAGGATGAAGCGGAGCGGATTGCCCAAGGCATCGACGATGGCGTGGATTTTGGTGGTCAGCCCGCCGCGCGAACGACCGATCGCACGAGCTTCAGGCCCCCCTTTTTACCCGCCGCATGTTGGTGCGCCCGGACGATGGTCGAGTCGATCATGACGTATTCGAAGTCGGGGTCGTTGGCCATCATGGCAAACAGCCGATCCCACACCCCGTCCTTGGACCAGCGGGAAAAGCGGACAAACGCGCTGTTCCAATTACCGAAAAAGGCCGGCAGATCGCGCCACGGCGAACCCGTTCGCGCCAGCCACAGCACCGCTTCCGGGAAAAGGCGGTTATCGGCACCTGTCCGGCCGGGATCGCTGCGCTTGCCAGGCAAGTGCGGTTCCATCCGCTCCCACTGGTGATCCTTCAAGATCAAACGGACACCGCTCATTCAAGCCTCCTTCCCGAAAAGGAGTTTGAATCAGATTTCCAAGGCCGGGGGAATCCTAAATGTCAACGCCACTTAGTTCTACTGTGTCACAAACAAACGATATTCAATAATTGGCCTTTGGCAACAAGGACATCTTGGTAATCGTCGGGCGAGTGCCCGTGTCAATCGAATCCGTATGGTGGTGATCGACGTCATCACGTGGCGCTCAGGCCGGACGGGCGGATCCTCGGGGTCGGTAACCGTCGGGTAAGGCAGGCGCTTGGCGGATCGGGGCGGAGCAAAGTCCTGAGGGGGGAATCAGACTCCTCTCGGTGATGAGGAATCCGTAGGCGGCGATGCACAGCGCTGCGTGGTGGTGGAATCCGCGCCACCCTCGACCTTCGTAGTGGCCGAGGCCGAGTTCCTGCTTGAGGTTCTGGAAATCGCGCTCGATACGCCAGCGCAACTTGGTGATTTCGACGAGGTCGGCCAGCTTCATGTCATCGGGCAAGGTGGAGAACCAGTATTTGGTCGGTTCGGCTTCATCCTCGGGCCACTCGACCAAGAACCATTCTTCCGGTCTGGGTTCGGAGTGCAAGGTGTCGCGGTGGGCGGGACGCACCCGGATGGCGGCGAAGCGCGAACTCAGCACGATGTTGGTGCCCTCGCGCCAAGTCACCGTCTGCCACGCCGCGGGCGGCAACGAGGTCGCCATTTCCTTGGCCGAAACCGGTTTGTGCTCGGGGTCGTGGCGGACCAGCGACGGCGGTCGGCCTCGACCGCTCCATGGCTTGGGCGGCAATGGCGCCTCGCCCGGCCTCCACAGGCTGGCGGTGGACTGAATGCCGACGGCGTAAGTCAGACCGAGCCGGGACAGGCCGGTGCGAAAGGCGGTATCAACGCCGTATCCGGCATCGGCCAACACCACTCCCGGCGCCACGCCCTCGGCCAGGGCGGCGCGGACCTGCTCCAGGGCGAGCTGCGGCTTGGTGCGGAATGTGACGTCGTCGGGCACGCCCGCCCTGTGGCGCCGCGCCGGGTCCGATGCCCAGCCCTCGGGCAGATAGAGGCGGTAGGCGATGGGCAGGCTGGCATGGTCATTGGCTACCGACAGCGTCACGGCCACCTGGCAATTGTCCTGCTTGCCAAGTTGGCCGCAATACTGCCGGGCCACGCCCACCGAGTGGACGCCCTTCTTGGGAAGGCCGGTGTCGTCGATGATCCAGGTGCGCAATTTGACGTGCCGCTCGATGGCCGGAAGCACCGTCGCCCGCACCGCCGCCAGCATCGCCTCGTCCGACCAGTCGGCCTTGGCGACGAAGTGATGCATCGACTGGTGCGCCGCCTGCACGCGCCCCGGCTCCACCCGCGCCGCCATCGGCTCGACGCTCTTGCGGTCGCCCGGCAGCATCAGACCCAGGCAATACGCCCGCAATGGCGCCGCCCGGTCGGCATGGCGAACTGCGCGGCAAAGGTCCTCGACATACGACTCAAATCGCGATTCACTGTCGCCAGACATTCCATGGAGACCCATGCTCACCCCCTATCGAGCAGACCGAATCTCCATTCTTACCATAACTTGATTTATGACGCAGTGGAATTAGGATTGGAGGATGACGGGCGGGTTTTTCCCCTCGGCTTTTTTTGGGGGGGGCGAGTCAAAAATGTCGGTTCCGGCATCTTGGCGTCCCGTGCGCTTTCCGCTTCAGGCGAGGGCACCTCTTTCTCCGGCCCCATTTTTGTCTCCTGTCGTTGCCGACGCAGGGACCGGCGAGGCGTGCGGCAACCGGGTGAGCGCAATCGGATGCCGATGTCATTGGTGGGGGCGGACGAATCACTCCTGTAGGAGTTTTGCCACCCCTATGGGTCTAGGAGGCCGCAATATCCGCCTGATTCACAAGGGGTTTGAAAGAGGGGCATAATCATGCTTCAATACACGGAGTTCAAGGGGGGGGCGTTTTCCGCATTTATTAACAGTTTCTCTGGGATATGGGCAGCGAAAAGCACTTTTGGCCAGGGGGGGGGGGAATGTCTTTGAATACTCCCTTCTTGGGCAAGGCCTGCCTTGTCGTTGCGAAGGACGATTTTCTCAGTGGATTGATCGTGACGTCCTTGCATCAGATCGGGTTTGCCGATGTGCAGACGGCGGGGGACGTCGCCGATGCCGTTCAATTGGTATCATCGACCGCTTATGATGTCATAGTTTGCGCAGGCAAAACAACGGACGAACCCCTCCATATGGTTCGGTGCATCCGCATGGAAACGCCCGAGGGGGCTGCGGTTGGAGCGATAATTGGCATCACAGGTCATATGGATGTCAGCGATTTGGCGGCGATGCGAAATTCTGGCGCGAATTGCATCGTAACCCTGCCTATCAATACCCGCAGCATGCTAAAAAACGTCAATCGGGCGCTGGGCGACCATCGGGAGATGATCTCGAATGCGACCTATCGGGGGCCTTGTCGGCGGAACTCCGTGCCCCATACTTACAATGGGGCGCTCCGTCGTGTCACCGACCAGGCTCTGCCGGCCCCGTCTCTATCGGCCTCCTCCCCTTCCGCTGGGACTGTGGACTTGCCCGGAAAGAGTGGAGAGCGTTTCTCCGTTTATGCGGCTTCAGCCTCGAAGCGGCATGGGCTTTTGCACCCCAAGGCGGTGCTCGAGAATGACGAGTCGCTTGATTCCCAAACATCTATCATCTTCATCGGCGTGAATGAAATTGCGGCCAGAATTGAGCATTTGAAGCGAGCCTTGCATGCGGCCGACGACGAGCAGACGAGAGGAGAAGTGCGCTCTGAGATCATGGAGGCGGCTGAACGGCTTGTTAATCTCATAAAACTGGTGGATCTCGACGAGAACTCTGGTCGGCCTCAAGTTGAGGCTGTGCGGCAGAATATCAAGAAGTTGACGACTCTCTTCACCGATATATTGCGGCAGATGTCTAATTCCAGGCTGGATGCCATCGTTACCGATATGGAGAGGTTTCTGTACGGCGGGGAGATTGTGTTGGGTGGCAGCGACCAGCTGCGGGAGCGATTGGCGTCGGTGGAGGAAATCGAAGTGATTCTGGGGGGGCGCAAAACCAACGAGAGCATGAAGCGGAAGCTGGATTTCGCATGGGAAGGAATCGGAAAGCTTCAGCAAATGGAGGCTGATCAGTTTAGCTTGGTCGACCTTGAACGAAATAAGCGGCAGCGGCGGGGTGTGCGCCCTGTCGAGGACGGAGGCGCAGCCAGTCAGAACGCAGTCGCGGACCTCCTGCGGTCTCGTGTCAACGGTGGCGGGACTACTTGATCTGAAGTTTCTGTCGTTCGGGGGGGCGTGCGGCGGCTACGGGCTTCGGCACCGGGGACGGTTTTGGCGGAGCCGCCGGATACGATGGCAGAGCCAATCTGGCAGCGACCACATCGGCCTCGACCTGTTTTAATCCGCGGCGGAGAGCGTCATTCTCGGATTTGAGGCGTCTGGCCTGCAGCCAGTGCTGTTCACTCTGCTGAAGACACATTTGCAAGATGACCTCCTGGCGCCTGGTCTTCGTATCCGGGGAGCCGAGATTGTCCGGAGATGTTTCCGCCGTTTGGACAATGCCGCCGCCCTGAATGACGGCTTCGGTCATCTGCGCCAATTGAGCGACGGCGGCAATCACTGCCTGATCGGAAGGCGTCCCCGGCGCGTCTGGAAGCTTGCCGCAGACGTCCAGAACTTTTAGCAGGAATTCACGGGATTTCTGCAGGTTCGCCAGAGCGACAGACTGTATAGAAGGGGGAGCCATCTCTTACACACCAGAGGTACCGCAGATAATCGTATTCTTTCTGAATACACGGAAATCAGCAATCATGTCGTGGCGGATGGCAAGAACCGAACCACGGGCGCGGCAAAGAAGAATCGTCTCGCGCTGTTCTGAAGATCTCGACCGGTTCGGGCTATGGAGCAAACACTGGATCCAGGCCTGCTGCCAGATAGACCAAGGCGCGGTTATCCACATTCTCGTTGGTTAGAAGTCCTTTATATTGTAAATCTACGCCCTGAATGTGTTGAGTAAGCCAGTCAGCGACCAATCGCGCCAGAGCGAGGATGGTCGTAAGATCGTGGTTCGTCCGGTATTCCTTGATGAGAAGGGTGACGCGATCGTCAAAGGCGTCGTGGGCGCTGATATGTTCGGCCAATTGAGGGTAGTCGATTTTGGCCATGGCGAGTTGCTCTCGTAGGAAATGGCCCTCGATATATTCCTCAAGGATGTTGATGGCCGTTTCGATCAGATAGGTTTGTTCATTGCTCGGACTGGATACCACATCTTGCATCAGCGCCGCCAGGCGAAAGAACGCCTGATGGTCTTCATCGATGACATCAACGTTTACCGAGAACTTATCGTTCCATTCAGGAAGTGTATTGTTCTGTTCCATGAACGACCTCACTGCTACATAGCCAACTCGTATCGTTAAGGGATGTTTTGAAAATAGATGATTTGTGCGCTGCGGATTTTTGGTGTCTCGCCAAAGACCGGACGCCCCAGGGCGAGGCGAGGTTCGAAGAGTATCATGTGATTGGCTATTCCAGGTGATAAATATACTCGCAATTCAGGGGGGGCGCCCAATCTGGATATCAATAATCGCTTGACTGGCGCAGGTTCCTTGGCGATGAATCGACCCGTCCGCGCTGCTTTGGCCGGAACTCATACTGTGAAGGCATCAAAAGTGGAGCCAGATCATCCTTTCCGATTCAACATGCGTCTCAAGGCGATGAGCTCTGGCAGCTGGATACGGACACTCGTCGTCGCGGCACTGGGCCTGACAGTAGCGGTTTTGTTTGTGCAGCTTTTTGTCGCGGTTGCCGTGGGAACGGTCATCGTGTTCCTCGTCCGTTCGGCGGCTCAGCGCGCGTTGGGGCCTGGATCCCGGATACAGTTGAGAATTCCGTCGAAACTCTCGGCGCGATTCAAGGCCTGGATGTGGCGGCGGTAAGGTAACCGTCGCCTTGATGGAGCAAGGTTAGGGGCGGGGAGGCTGATTGCTGCGAACGCTGTAGCAGATAACGTCAATACCCTCGCTCTGGGTGTCGTTGGTGGCTTTCCACTTCCGGGCGACGCGCTCGAAGGTGAAGAGGTCCCGCTGTGTCTGGGGATTGGAGTATAACTCCTCCAGTACAAGAACCTCACCGACAACTCCCACCGGCGTCAGACGCGCCGACGGGGAAATGGAATTGGCGATGAGTTCGTCGCTCTCGGTCCCTTCGGGGTCGATGCGGACCGTCGCCATGCTCCAGTTGACCGCCACATATGAGTCCACATGCATATCGCGCAGCATGCTGATATACAGCCCGCCACAGCGCAGCGCATTGGTCGGGTCGCCGAATCCGACAAGAATGGCGTTCCCGCTGGTTGTCATCGGGACGCTGACGTCCTGACCCAGGAAATTACGGTTATATTGGACCAGCAAGTTAAGAAGCATGGCCTTTTCAGCCTTGGTCTTCCGTCTTAGCTGATCCGAATACAAGGCGAGAATCGCTAGGTCCCGGGTCTCATAAGTGTAGAACGGGCTGTCTGCCTCATCATCGAGGATCTCATTGCCCTGGAACAGGGGGGGGGTGGGGGGGCTTCCAGATCGGTGGTGGACAGAAGGTCGGAAATCTCCGACTCGGCCAGTCGAGGCGGAACGGGCTTGGCGACGGGGGCGAAATCTGTCAGTTCGGCCATGCCTCCCGCCATATCCTCGTCAGACAGGCTCATCGGCGGCTCAGGCTGTTCCAATTCAATCCCGGACTCGACCTCTGCTTCGATCGCGGGTGATGTTTCCTGCTCATCGGGGATTTTGTCGTCCCACGCTTCCTCGGCATCAAGCCCAACATCCAAGTCGTTTGGCGGAAGCTCGATCGGCTCCGGAGGGGGGGTACGATCGGTGGAGGCTGGGGCTTTGTCAGGAAGGACCGGTAGGGGCTCCGCCTCAGCCTCATCATAGGATTGCGGGGCCTCCGGTTCCGGAACGGCGTCGGGGGCCTGGGTGCGCGAGGAGGATCGACGAATGACTGCGCCGGACATGTTGGCGCCATCCAGCAGAGTGCCTGCGGTTACAGCATCGGTCAGGTCAGCGCCGGAGAAATTGGCGTTGCGGGCGTCGGCGCCAGCAAGATTGGCTCCGGTCAGCGTTGCGCCGGAGAAATTGGCGCCCATCAGCTTGGCCCCGGCAAGATTGGCCCCGGTCAAGTCAACTCCGGACAGATCCATCCTTCCGGCCAAGTTGGCGCCGGCCAGATTGGCCATGCGCATATTGGCGCCGGAGAAGTTAGCGCGCAGCAAAGTTGCGCCGGCAAGGTTGGCGCCCTGCAGCTTCGCGCCGGAGAGGTCGGCGTCTTCAAGGCTGGCCCGAGGAAGGTTGCTGTCCCTGAGATTCGCCCCCGACAGAACTGCCTTGCGCAGATTGGCAAGGGACAGCAGCGAGCCGCTGAGATCCATCCCGGCAAGGTTGGCTCCTCGCAGATTGGCGCTGGTCAGATCCGGTCGCACATCAGGCTCCTGCTGGCGCCAAGCGTTCCAGTCGCCAGCCCCTTGGCCAAGATGTTGTAGGTGGTGTACGTTTCCCATCACATGCAATCGATCTATCTATTCGAACATTCAGATCATACACCGGGCCGTGATATTTTGGAAAACTTATCGTAAAGGTTTTGTGGAGACGGAAGGAGTAGGGCGTGTCGTCAGCTAGGGGATTGAACGAAACCGCTGGCGCGGTAATGGAGCCTGAGGGGACAGCAAAGGCCTCGCCATGTCGTCCAACTGCCGCAGACTGGGCTTGCGCCGTTTCCAGGCATAGAAGCCGCTGGCGCTGACGCCAAACAGAGCGCATATCCGAGCGAGAGACAATTCCTTGGCCTTCTTCTCGCCGATGATTCGAAACATCATCGACTTGTCTCCTTCGCGAAGAAGGCCGCTGTTTTTTTTAACAGGCCACGCTCGGCACGAAGAATTTCGTTTTATCGCCGAAGCCGTGCCAACTCTTTTTGCACATCGTCATGTGGGCCTGACAGCAACTCGGTCTCGCGGTGCCGAGCCAGCCACTTGCCAAGCATCGACTTCCCAATCCCAAGATTATCCGCTACCTCGCCGATGGTGCGGTCGCTGGTTTGAACCAGACGGATCGCTTCTCGCCGGAATTCCTCCGTGAACGCCTTCATCCTTGAACCAGACATAACAGTATCCCTCGTGCAGTTTTATCACAGCACGCTCTCCACTCTTTCCGGGCAAGTCCACCTTAACGTTGTTTAGTTAACAAACAACGCGATGCCCTCATGTACTGCGGAACAGTCGCGGCGTCTCCATGCTCGACGCAGTTGTGGCGGGTGGCAGCAACGCCTCCTCGGCCTTAACCGACCGCGTCCACTCAATGGTGGCGACACCAGCGCAGGACGGGCAACAAGCCGCCCACGCCTCCACCACGCGAGCACAAGCACCACAGACCCAAGCAGGAGAGAGCGAAGCCTCATGCTCCCGCCGCCGCCAGATCTCAGCCGACCGCGCCGACCCTCCAGGCTCCCTTTCCTCGATTTCGGCCATCAGCCGACATCCCAGCGCATCGGGAGCGATCTTCAATGCCGCCATGATGTGGCGGCGTGCCACCCCCCATTTCTGAACGGCAAAGGCAGCCTCTCCGGCGGCCAAGTGCCCATCGGGATGATGGGGGGCGATTGCCGCCAGGGCCTCCAGCCTCTTCAGGCAAGCATCCTGATCCTCGTCGCGCCACAATGGTGCACAAGCATCAAGCAGCACTCGAGCAGGAACATGCGGCCAAACGGACGCCAGCAGGGTCTCGGCCTCTGCCTTGCGTCCCTCGGAAACCTCGGCCCGGATCACGTGCAACGCAGGAGGCAGAAAAGTCTGGTCCGCCGCCATAGCCTCGCGCGCCAGACGCAAGGGACGAGCGGGATCACCGGGGGATGCCTCCAAAGCTTGTCCCTCAAGCGCCACCGATCGCCACCGCGCAGCCACCAAGGGCGTCAGCCGACCAGCCAGAACCGCCTCACCAATCCAGGCCTGGGCTGCCCCCCATTCCCCAGCCCGGATCTTGGCGGAAAAGGCCTCTAAATCCTCTCGGCTCGGCCCGGCGGGAGCGGCGGCGAGTTTTTCAACGACGACAGGCTGTATCTTATCCACCACCGGAGTCGGCGGTGGTGGCGGGCCCGGCTTTCGCGCGAACAGACGCCCCTTCGCGGCCTCCAACCGGGTCGGCGCCACCGGCTGTGCGGGCGGGCGCGGCAAAAGCCGGTCCAGGCGGGCGGCAAGTCCGGGATTGTTCAGCAGCCGCGCAGCCTCGGCCGCGAAGCGGCGGCCTTCGCCGACATCCCCACTCTCTGCCGCATCCAGGGCCGCCAGCAAGGCACTCATGCCTTTTTCCAGCCCCCGTGCCTGCCGGGATTTCCCCAGTTTGGAGGGTAGGTCGGCCACCAATGCCGAAAGACGCGACAGGGCGGAAAAAATCAGAAACACCACCAGGATCACGGCCAGAAGAACCGGCATATTGCTGTCCACGTGCCAGCCAAGCCATTCCACCTGCACCGATCCGACATTGTCTGAGAACCACAGGGTGGCAAACACAACCGGCGACATGAAAATCAACAGGACGATCAGGCGTAATAGCATGGATCACTCGTCTCGAGACGAGGCGACGGTCATGGCCATCGCCGACAATTCAGACAATGCAGCATCCGCGGACAGACGCAATTCCGCCGCCTCCAGCCAGGGTTGGATGGCCGCAAGGGACGGCCCTTCCGCGCGACGGAGCAAGGCGGCAGCCCCGGCTAAATCGCCCCCGGCCAGCAACCGGGAAGTGCTGTTCAGGATACCATCCAGCCCCTCTTCGCCCCCCTCGGTGCGTCTGATCAATACCGCACCTCCCAGCCACCGCCGGATATTTGGTGGCACCCAACCGGAATCCGCGGGGACATCAAGCTTACGTGCCGCGGCGGCCGTCACCCGAAAACTTTCGGCCAAACCCACACGGGTGACGATTCCCGTCGCCGAGCCCATCACCAGCGGCGCCAGCTTATCGGCGGTGCCTTTCTCGGCCAGTATCATGGCCGCTTTCATCTGTGCAGGGTAAGGACTGCCCCGGTCAACCGCTTCCCGCAATTGTCCGAGTGCGGCCAGGAACAAGGGCGCGCGATCCCGCCGCTCGGCGATACGTCGGAAAGCCGCCTCCGCCTTCTCCACCGCACCGGAGAGCTTGGTTGCGCCCCCTTCATCCGCCGCCAACTTGCGAACAATCTCCAAGTCCCCTTTAAGCGTTGCGATCTCCGCCGCCATCCAAGACATCTGCTCCGGATCGGCGGAAACACCAGCCGCCTCTTTACGAGGGTCTTCCCCCGCCGTGCGGGGATTAGCCTCTAGCATGGCTAGGCGCCGGTCGGCCTCCGCGATCCGCATAGCCAGGGGAGCCAGGGCGGCTTCCACCATATCCATCCGTTCATCCAGGGTCGCGGGACGCGGAGCGCCAACAGATCCGCCGTCACCTATCCAGGACAGCAATGAGCCAGGAAAACTCCCAAGGCGAGGTGCCAACCAAGGCCATGCCAGCACGGCTACGACCACGGCGATGGCCAGATACAGAACCAGGACCTGTCCACCACCATCCCGGCGTCGAGCCGGACGGCGACCACTCGGTCCCGGTGCCTTTTCGTTGATGTCCATTGGCTCCGCTTCCGCTAGCTGCGCGGCCTGCAACCGGGCCCAACCGCCCCGCAACGGCGATTTTCACGATCACCGATCCCTTTGGCAAGACATTAATATTATAGATGAAACGGTCCTGAAACAGCTGATGCCCTGCACAGCCGGGCATCAGACGTAAATCACCCGAGGCCGAACCTCAGATCCGGTCGGCCACCCAGCTGACCACGGGCAGTTTCCATGCCCGCTGGAACACCACGGAGACCAAGCCCAGAAGGGAGAATACCAGGACCCCCATGGATGAAAACCCGAAAATCCACTTCCCCAGAACGGGAACATGCAGCGCGAACAGCGCCAGCACGCCCCACATCCAGATCACCAGACCCTGCTTGGCGTGGAAGTAGACAAACTCGTCGTCCCGATCCACCAGCAGCGGAACGAAGCACAGGACGCTGAGATAAGACAGCGCCGCCATGACGGTCGTGCGCGCGCCAAGAGTGCTCCGAAGGATTGCTTCAACCATGTCCCCCCCCCCCGTTCAGGACAGCGCGTCGCGCAGTTCGACTTCTTCATCGCTCTGTGCCGCTTCGATATCACGGCTCTTCATATAGGCGTAGACTGCCCCGGCCCCGACGACACCGAGGATGAGCGGCCCCCAAGCCCCAAGGCCCATACCGAGCCCCAGGGCAAGCCCCTTACCGGACCAGATGGTGCCGCCGACAGCCTTGGCGCCGGCGCCGACCTTCCCAACGCCAACCGCAGCGGCCTTGGCCCCAGCGCCCTGCGCCGCGACAACCTTGGTTCCAGCCCCCTGCGCCGCGACAACCTTGGTTCCAGCCCCCTGCGCCGCGGCGGGCGCGGCTCCGGCCTTGGCAGCGCCAACCTTGCCCGCGCCAACCTTGCCCGCGCCAACCTTGGCAGTCGCGCCTTCGCGTTCCATTTCACCCAGGGCGGCGGCCTTGGTTCCGACCGGAACCCCAGGGGGGCAAACCATTCCGTTGGCGATCTGAGCAGGCACCAGAGTTCTCCTTAGCAATCAAGTAGTGCGGGACTGAAAAACATCAGCCTCACCAGACATACAATTCAATACCATGAGGTTGCCGAATAGGACAACCTGTATGGGGCTAAAAAACACTATTACATGGAAGTTACGAGCGATTATTATCTGCACCGCCCCCGCTAGCTGCGGGTTATTCGCATTTGCCTCTGCGCGGGTTTTGACAGCAGCCCCTGTTGCACCCGGCCCCGCTGTCGCGGTTCTTGTGGACACAGCGAAGCACCGCAGCTCCCGCCAAAACCACAAGCCCAATAATTGTCGACAAATCCCAAAGAGTAAGCACGGGACGATCCCTTAACGCCAATGACCACCACCACCTTAAACCTCCCCACAGAAATCTGCCACCGTGAGCAAAGCACCCTGTTTGGCAGGCATGGCGCGCAGCGATGACCAGGGAAGGAATTGACAGGTGGAGTCCAGTCAGCCCTACCTAAGCGCCCACGACAGCATAAGGAATAACTCTATTTTTGCACACCCCGTCGCCTGAAGCCACCTTGACAGAAATTGATATCTATTCTCAACTTTTTCGCTTTACTAGCTCTTAGTTCTCCAATAAATTCCCTGCGTCGATTTTAAGGGGCAGAGAGGGAATCGTGCATACACTTGCCGGAGATCAGATGATCAAGGGCATCGCGGGAGTTGGCGGAACCGCCCTTGGCGTCGGTGGCGGAGTGCCGCCCCTCCGGTCTCTGCCGCTGCTGTCGGCAGCACCTTGCTGGCCGGCAAGGGGGTGTGCCTGGGGCTGGGGCTTGGCCTCGGTGCTTGGGGTCCCGTTCTTCTCGGCGTTGCCGGATTGGCTTGCGCCGCCTCCCTATGTGATTATCTGAAGAATCGCAAAGCGCAGGCTGAGGCCTCCGCCGAGCCTGCTTAAGCGAGGGCAAAGCAATGGCCGAGACTATTTTGATCGAAACTAAAACCGCTGGCGGCAACTGCCGTTCATATCTGATGGCGGGCGCTAGCTATCTGGGCATCCTCTGCTTCGTCCCGCTGCTTATGAGCCGCGATGACGAATATGTGTACTTCCATGCCAAGCAGGGGCTGGTGCTGTGGATGTGGAGCATCCTGGCCATGTTCGCGCTGCATCTGCCGGGCATCGGCAAGTGGCTCTTCGGCTTCTCGTCCATGGGCGTCCTGATGCTGTCCGTGGTCGGCTTGGTCTCGGTGGCGCTGCGCCGCACCTGGCGTCTGCCCCTGATCAGCCATGTAGTCGCCCTGATCTGACGGCGAGCGATCTAACGGACCCGGACAGCAGCGCAAGCACGCGACCGGAGTCCTTTGCTTTGGAGTCCCAAGCGGCTTCTGCCATGTAGGCGCAGTTTCGTCTCAGGAAAGGCCAATACCATGCAGGACCTTTTTCTCGCCAAGGTCGAAAGCGCCATGCAGGCGTCCCAGGTCGGGGCACTTGCCGGTCAGACGGCGACGGTCTCGTCAGTCTCGGCCACGACCAATCTGGCCACCATAACCCCAACCACCGCCGGGCAGGCCCCTATCATCGTCAAACTGGACGCGGCACGGCAGGTGACGGAGTTGCAGGCCCTGATGGGAAAGACCGTGCTGGTCGGAAAGACCCCGACCACCATCGGCGGCATCGGAAACTGGATTGCCTTGACCCCGGCGGCGGGAGCCAAGACCGGCGCTGCCGTGGCCGGAACCGGTCAGCTGGTCATGATGAAGGTCGAGGGCACCGGCGCGGCCATCAAGCTTCCCGCCCTGGCGGGTAAGAGCTTCATCGTCGCCCAGCCCCCCGTAGCCGCCGGAACCAAAGCGGCGGGCATGCTCTATCTGAATCCGGTTGGCGGTGGTGATATGGTGGCCATCAACATTCAGAACGCCATGACCCAGACCGGCGGCTTGGTCGGCAAGACCTTCACCGTCGCCCCCAGCCCCGTCATTGGCGGCACCACCGGTAAATTCCTGGTCCTGAAGCCCATGGCGACCGGGGTCGGCAAGGCGGTGGGCAGCGGCGCCGTCGTCGCCAAGTTCGTACCCGCCGCCGTCACCGGCACGGGCGGAGCGGCGGCTATCGGGGCCGGATCCGCCACCACCCTGATGGCCACGGGCGCCAGTACGATCACCCCCGTCACTGCCGCCGCCGCTGGCAGCGCCATGCTGACAGCCAAAGGTGTTGGCCTCGGGCTTGGCCTGGGCCTCGGCGCCTGGGGGCCGTTCGCCCTAGGGGCTATCGGCCTAGCGGGTGTTGTCGCGCTTTATACCTGGGCGCGCCGCCGCCATGGCGCTCCCGATGTTTCCGATGACGCTCTTCTGGCGGCTGTCGGCGAGGAATAAGCCTGACCCTTGAATTAAGGACAACAGCGATGAGCTTTCAACTTGCGCCGTACTTGGCGAAATCCGTCCCTGGAATCGGCATTCTCGGCGGCATTGTCGGTGGCGCCGCCGCCCTTGCCAAGAATGCCCGCCTTTTGAAGGACAAGCAGATAACCGGCACAGAAGCGGCCATCGACACCGGCAAGGAAGCCGCCGGCGCCGGGCTTGCCACCGCTTTCTCCGCCGTCGCCGCCACCGCCGTCGGCGGTGGGTTGGTGGTCTCGTTGGGAGCCGCCCTAATCGCCGGCGTCGCCGCCAAATACGCCTGGGACCTGGGTGTCGATTTCATCGAGAAGGAATTGCGTCACGGCAAGTCCGCCGAGGCGACAGCGTCCGACGAAGACATTCTGAGGGAAGAATTGGCCTGAAATATTGGGCTGGTTCACGGCATTCAGACACCGGCGGAGGCCAGGGCGTTGGTTGTTATCTAAACAACGCCCTGGCAGAACCGAACAAGAACACTGTCGTCATTCACCCCGATGTGCTCTCTCTGCCCCACTCTCTGCCTCTGACCGCTGTGCCCCCGACAGCGGCCATCCGGCGGGAACGTCCGCTGAGGCCCTTGTGTGCCAAGAACGGGCATTCATGATGGCGCCGCGCCGGCGTGGGGCGCTCCGATGCCCCTTAGGTTCAATCCGGGGCGCGCACAATTTCGTTGGAAGATTACCCCCAGCCAACCCGATCAAAGATACGAATAGATTGGACGTTGTTCTCTCCCAACATGGCGACGTTGATCGTCTCCTCCTTGAAATCTCCCCAGGACGATACGAGCTGCGAGCGCTTGGCCCCAGGAAGAACGGGGAACTCGTTGTTGGCCTCGGCGTAAAACTGCTGCGCTTCGGCCCCTGAGAGGAACTCCACCAGCTTGATCGCCTCTGCCTTGTTCTTGGCGGACTTGGTGACACCCGCTCCCGAGATATTCATATGCGTGCCACGCCCCTGCTGCCCTGGCCAGAACAGCGCGACCTTGTTCGCTGCGTCGCGCTCCTCGGCCTTGTCGGATGTCAGCATTCCCGCAAAGTAATAGGTATTGGCAATGGCGATGTCGCATTGTCCCGATGCGACGGCGGCAATCTGATCGCGGTCGCCGCCTTGCGGCTTCCTGGCCATGTTATCGACTACACCCTTGGCCCACTTTTCTGAAACTTCCGCCCCATCAACGGCAATCATTCCCGCCAGCAGCGATTGGTTATAGGCAGAAGCCGAACTGCACACGCAAACGCGCCCCTTCCATTTCGGGGAGGCCAAGTCATCGAAGGTGGAAAGATCGGAGGGCTTGACGCGGTCCTTACTGAAAAAGATCACTCGCGCACGAGCCGACTGGCCGAACCAATAGCCCTGGGGGTCTCGGTACTTTGTGGGGACGCTATTGTCAAGAACCGGCGACGATATTGGCAGCAGCAGCCCCTCGACCCGTGCACGGTTGAGACGAGCCACGTCGGTAGTCTGGAAGATATCGGCGGAGCTATTGTTGCCCTCGCTTTTCAGTTTTTCGATCAACTGGCCCTCACCCGCTGATAGCAGATTAGAGCGGTTTCACGCCGAGCGGAATCGGTAGAGGATTCCCCCTGAGGTCATTTTGTGATTCAACATCTTCGGTAACAACGCTCCCGAGGATGATGCGATGACGTGGCGCTCAGGGCAGTCCTATTCTCAGGACTTGCGCGATAGAGTTTTGGCGGCTGTGGACAGCGGCATGAGCGCCTACGAGGTGGCGCCGCTGTTCCGGGTGAGCGTTTCGTACATCTACAAGGCCCAAGGCCGCCGCCGGGCCACCGGCGAGACGACGGTGAAGCCACGGCCTGGGCGGCCAGGACAGAAGCTGGCGGCTCACCTTGAGGCGTTGCAGGCGCAGATCAAGGTCGAGCCCGATGCCACGCTGGCTGAGTTGCGCGCCTGGGTTCTGGCCGAATTGGGCGTGTCGATCAGCGTCGGCGGCCTGTGGAACACGCTTGAGCGGCTCGACCTCAGTCTGAAAAAAAGAGTGCGCATGCTGCCGAGCAGGAACGTCCCGACGTAGCCGAAGGACGCATCGCCTGGCGAGCCGAGCAGCCGGCGCTGGACCCAACCCGCTTGGTCTTCCTTGATGAAACCGGGGCATCGACCAACATGACCCGGCGCTACGGACGGGCGCCGCGCGGTCAGCGGCTGCTGGCTGCGGTGCCGCACGGTCATTGGAAAATGACCACCTTCGTCGGGGCGCTCCGGCATGACGGAATCTCCGCCCCCTTCGTCATCGACAAGGCGATGAATGGCGCGATCTTCCTGGCCTATGTCGAGCAGGTCCTGGCTCCGACCTTGCGGCCCGGCGACATCGTCGTAATGGACAATCTGCCCGCCCACAAGGTGGCAGGGGTCAAGCAACTCATCGAAGCCCGAGGGGCCACCCTGCGGTATCTGCCGCCCTACTCCCCAGACCTCAATCCCATCGAGCTCGCCTTCGCCAAGCTCAAGAGCCTGCTGCGAAAGGCGCAAGCCCGCACCATCAACACCTTATGGGACGTGATCGGAAAACTCATCGACCTGTTTCCGCCCGAGGAATGCGCCAATTTCTTCGCCCACGACGGATATGGACGCTCGATGTGAAAATGCTCTAGCTGCGGCGATGGCGGGCGGCGGCAGAGCCAAAAATTAAGCCCGCCATCAAGCCGACAGCCACGGCGGCACCCAGCGGACCGCCAGCCAAAGCGCCAACCCCGACGCCAGCCATCTTGCCCATGGTCAGGAAACCCGCAGCCTTGGCGGTTCCCGCCGCGACAGCGCTACCAGCTCCGGCGACGGTGGAGCGAACGATAGTACGAGAACCCGCAGAGGAGGTGAACGCGGTGGGTTGACGGCTCATGGGACACCTATCGGCTGTTTTTGAGAATAACTCACGAACGCAGATATACCGCAATTGCAAATCATTGTCAATTAAGTTTTTCTCGGCCGACGGCTTTTAGGGATTTCCGTCAGGAGTCATGCGGCGCAGCGATTGATCCAATGATCTGGCATTCAGCGACGACCTCGCCGCAGCAATTGGTCATCTTACGTAATTCCTGTCGAAGCAGGACGAGATCGGCGATTTTCCGTTCCACCTCGCCGAGTTGGCGGGCAACCATCTGGTCTGCATCGGCACAAGGCAAATCTGGTCGCGCCGCCAATGCGAGCAGGGTGCGGAGCCGAGGGGCTGTCCGCCCTGGTCCGCGAGGCCATGGGCGCCGATCCATTCTCGGGCGCGATTTATGTGTTCCTGGCGAAACGGGCGGATCGGGTGAAACTGATCTTCTGGGATGGCTCGGGCATGGTGCTGGTCGCCAGGCGGCTGGAAGATGGCGAATTCCGTTGGCCCAAGGCACAGGACGGGGCCACAGCCGCTCACCTATGGTCTGGTGGTGGCCCCGCAGCACATCACCATGGCGCTCCAGACTGCGAGCCAGCAACATGGCATTGAGCGCGTCGAAATCAGCGGCCACCGGCTTGGGCACCATCCAGTTGCGCCGGGCGTAGCCGACCAACCCCTCGACCTTGCCCTTGTCATTGCCCTTGCCGGGGCGCCCGAAGCGATCCGTGAACAGGTAGTGGGACTGCAACTCGGTGAAGGCCCTCGTCCGCTTCCGCTTGCCGTCGCCGAGAATCTTGGCCACCGCCAGCGTCGTGTTGTTGTAGAGGATCGACACCGGCAGGCCGCCGAAACGGTCGAACGCGGCGACGTGACCATCCAGAAACGCCTCGGTGGTCTCCGCCGGATACGCCTTTACGAAGGTCGCATCGGAGTGCGGCAGGTCCATGCAGAAGAAGTGGATCTTGCACTCCACCCCGCCGATGACGGACAGCGCCTCGCCGAAATCCACCTGCGCATGGCCGGGTGGATGGTACAGCGGCACGAACATCTCCTTCGATCGAAACCGCCGCTCGGCAACATATTCTTTGATGATGGTGTAGCCGCCGGTGAACCCGTGCTCGGCCTTGAGACGCTCGAAGATCCGCTTCGCCGTGTGTCGCTGCTTCACCGGCATCTTGGGATCATTGGCCAGAATTTGGTCGATGATCCCGGTGAACCTGTCCAGCTTCGGCCGTGCGGCTGGCTCCTTCCGCCGATACCCCGGCGGCACCGAGAAAGCGCACATCTTGTCCACCGTCTTGCGCGCAACGCCGAATAATCGCGCAGTCTCTCGCCGGGACCGGCCTTCAACGAAGACCGACTGCCGCACCAACAGATAAAGATCCACGGGCTTCATGCTCCCGCCCTTCGTCATCATCAGAAACGAAGGGCATATCACTGGCCGACTTTTACGCAGCCCTCAGCACCACAACGGCGCCGATCCATGGCCTACTTTCTCTCCGGCGCGCACACTCGCCACCGCCGCCAGTTCGGTCGCGCTGTCGATGATCCCTTGGATCATGGCGAGTGCGGCAATCTTGTTGTCGTCTTTTGCCATGGGTCAATCGCGCCCCGTCTGGTCGTAGCAGTTTGCTGTTGCCAATAGATGGATTTCTGTAAGTCCCGCCGACATCTTGGATTCCAGCGCGTGAACGGCATCTGCGATGTCCATGGCCTCCGTTACGGCGGCTTTCGCCGCCAAACTCATGGCGTCGTGGCCGCCGATGACATGGATCAGGAGTTGCACCCGTTCCTTCATTCTGGACAGGACGGCTCCGACGCCGAGCGGAACGCCATGGGATCCGGACATGATGCGCTTGCCATAGCGGATCAGGCTACGGGCGGCGTCTTGGGCCATGCAGTCGGCGTTGAAATTGACGGCGGCTCGGATGTCGCCGAGGCGACGTATGTGAAAGGTACTGCACCCAGACATCTCGATGCGATCGCAGGCCAACCCCATCAGATTAATCAGACGCTCGGTCTCTTCGGCGATCCGCCGGCACAAGGCCACCTTTCGGGGGCCATCGTCCATTCCGGACAATTTCACGGTCAGCTTTTGGATATCGCGGACGATCATGAGGGCGTCGTCGATGACGATGGTCGTCTGCTTCTCATTGGGGTCAATCCCCGAGGAACCCTGTTCGCCGTTCAATTGGGCGATCATGATTCGATCGACGCAGGTGATGTGCGACATCAGCCAATTGTAGACGATGCCAAGCAGTTTGCGACGGACGTCAGGCGAAGTGAGGCTGCCCGCCTTTAGGGTCTCAATTTTCGCTACAAACGCCGAGTGAAGCTTCTTGTGCCGCTTGCGGTCGTCATAATCAAAGCTATCCATCAACTGTTCTTCGTGGGAAAAATGTATCTTAACGTAGTCCTTTAGTGCGATAAGAGCCCTTTCAACCTTGGTGCCGTCCCCATCCTCGGTGTCGGGGACCTCGTTTAGATCGTTCATGATGTCGATGATGCCGCGATGCTGGCTGTCGATGTCGTTTCTTCCCGTCTCGATCGCTTTCGACCAGCCGAAATCCGGTTTGACAGGAACGCTCAATTCTTCATCGTAAGCGGAGATTTCTTGTGGCTCAGTTGGCCCAACATTCCCCTGGCCAACTTGTGATCCGTGGGCTTTGGCGCGGTTGGCATCGGTCGCCCTGCGGAACGGTCCCTTATAGCCCTTGATACGGCTATGCCGGCGATCGATGCCACGGAATGTGGGGGTGTCTACGAACTCACGCCGCTCAGCAATCGCAGTTTCAACCGCCACCTTCAGCGTGTGCTTCGTGAGCGGCAAGGCTAAGGTCGCCGTCGCCCCGGCGTCACGATTGGCAAGCAGTTCGTCACCGGTCCATTCCTCACCGACGCAGATAACTGGGATCGACGGAGCAAGACCGTGCCGGCCCCAGCGTACCAATTTCAAGAGGTCGAGGTGGCCCGCACCGCCCAGTCTGTCGCAGAGAATCAGATTGAAGGTTATGCTGGCATGACGGAGTTTCAGGGTGGCGAAATCGACCGAATCAACGACCGTCACTTCATTGATGCCCATCTCGCGAATTAGGCCGACGAGAAGTCTGCATACCGCCGGCATCGCTACCGCTACCAGAACATCAATTGGGCCGCGTAACGGCGGGCGCGCCATCATCAGTAAACCCCCAGTTCATCTGATATGGGACGCGGCGAGACAACCGTGTTATCGGTGCGCAAGCTCCGCTTCCATGGTAAGATAGACCAGCGGTCGGGAATCGACGGATGAGTGGGTGATCCAAGTCTTGTATTGGAGATCGTCATTCGTGATGTGGCTTCGGAGCCATTGCACGACGAGTGTCGAAAGGTTGTCGGCAACCGACATGGTGCCTTCCCGATAGGCTTCGACAATTGCCCTGACGCGTCCACGGAAGACCCGATGGCGATGACGATGTCCGGCGAGCCGTGGGTATCCCACAGCCTTCATCGCCTTCTCTTCGCGATAGAAGTGCCCTTCAACATACTCATCCAGCATGAGGAGGGCGCTCAGGATGATCAAATCGTGTTTACCTCCATGCACAGATTCATGGATGAGCCGCGCCACCTCGAAGAATGCGCGGTGATCCGCATCGATAGCCTCGTTCCCGACCGACAAATCATCGGTGAAGTCAAACATGGGCCAGCTCCGGAACGGCGATAATTAACTTTCATATGCTGGCAGATTTTGTCGGCAACTTCCAGCTGCTCGTGAATTTGCACCACAATTTGCCGATTGTATTGGGCCGATCAGTGTTCAAGTCGCCGCCAAAAAGCTCAGTCTCATCCTGATGATTATCGTGTAAGAGGCTTTCACGCACGACGCTTGTCAGCGACGACCATGAAGTACCCAGTATTCGCCATGCTCCAGCCTATGGCTAAATGCATACCGCCTCCATATGGGGCAGGTAAAGGAGAAAATGTATGCAAGCTAGAGGGCGTTGACATTCAGGATTCCCGCGGACCCCAAAATCTGATTCAAACTCCTTATCGAGAAGGAGGCTTGAATGAGCGGGGTCCGTTTGATCTTAAAGGATCATCAGTGGGATCGGATGGCGCCACATTTGCCGGGCAAGCGCAGCGATCCCGGCAGGACTAGTGCGGATAACGCTCACACCAAGCTGGGCGCACCCCTGTATTGGGGACGGTCGACATGTGTGCATGCCCCAACGCCGACGGGGCAGGGGGGCAGGCTCACTGGCCGCAGGCAGGATGGCTGGATTTGGCACAAGGGGGCTACAGCGGACGTTCCCGACAAATGGCGGCTTCCGGGGGGATAGCGGTCGGAGGTGGAGCGCATGTCGGGCAGCATGAAGGCCATGTTCCCGAACAGTTCTGCCTTCGCGTTGTTTAGACCCGTCCGGAAGGTTCTTGAGTTCAATGAATCGGTTGTGATTCTATGGCTCTCCAGACGAATTCGGGGGGCAGCATGTGGACGAAAGAGAGCCGTCGGATTTATGAGCGGCATGGGCTGCGCTATCCCAGCGACCTGACGGATGAAGAATGGGCAGTGGTGGAGCCGCTGATTCCTCCGGCGAAACGGGGCGGTCGCCAGCGGACGGTGAACGTCCGCGAGGTGCTGAACGGGGTGTTTTATGTGCTGATGACCGGTTGCCAGTGGCGGGCACTTCCCAAGGACCTGCCGCCCCGGAGCACCGTGCATGAGTATCTCGGGCTGTGGGAAATGGGATGGCACCCTGGCCCGCATCCACCATGCGCTTTTCGTTGAGGTGCGGGAGATGGCCGGAAAAGAGGCCAGCCCGACAGCGGCGATCATCGACAGCCAGAGCGTCAAAAGCGCAGAAAAAGGGGGGCGTGGATCGATCCGTCGGGTTACGACGCGGGCAAGAAGGTCAAAGGCAAGAAGCGCCACATCGTCGTCGACACGCTCGGCATGATCCTGGCGGCCCACATCCAGCCCGCCGATGTCCAGGACCGCGACGGCGCATTGCCGGTACTGAAGGAGGTCCGCCGCCTGTTTCCGTTCATCGAGCGCGTCTTCGCAGATGGCGGCTACCAGGGCGCGGCCACGGCGGCGGCGGTGCGCGAACTGGGGGCTTGGCACCTGGAAATCGTCAAGCGCTCAGACACCGCCAAGGGATTTGAGGTGCTGCCCAAACGGTGGATCGTCGAACGCACCTTCGGTTGGCTCGGGCGCTGTCGATGTCTCGCCAAGGACTTCGAGAATCTGTCCAGGATGGCCCTGGCATTCCTACGCTTGGCACTGATCCGCGTCATGCTGCGCAGGATCGCAAGGAACCGAAAGTCATAGAAAACTTTGCGGACGGGCTCTTAGCTAACAAACAACGCGCTGCCCTCCACATTCCTAATGCCGGACCAGGCTCGTAACCGCGTAAATGACCAGTCCGACCAGGCCACCGACCACCGTGCCATTGATGCGGATATATTGCAGGTCCTTGCCCACGTGGTTTTCCAGCTTTTCGATCAGCACGGCGGTTCGCCAGCGCATGACCAGATCGGTGATCAACGAGCCGATCAGTTCCCGCCGGGGGACCAGCAGCGCCTCGGCGGCATCACGCAGCCAGCGATTCAAGCTCGCCCGCATGGCGGGGTCGTGCTCCAGCCTCCGACTGATTTCGCGCAGCGCGCCTTCAATTACGGTTTCCACGGTCTCGGCTCCGCCCATCAGGTGGGCATAGGCACTGGCTCCGATCTGTTGGAGGTAGTCATCCACGGCGGGGTCGCCGAGAACCTGCCGTTTCACGTCCTCGATCCGTTGGGCGAAAAAAGGGGCATGGGCCATGCCGTCAATGGTTTCGTGAAGGAACATCTCGAATTTTCGCCGCCAGGGATGATCGTGGGAGGTTAATTCGGCCAGCGATCCGTCAATGCCATGGGATACCCCCTGCGCGATCTGGGTCTCGACCCATAGGGGGAGCCATTCCGGGCATTCTTTTGCGACTTTCTTGTGAATGAACGGGCGATTCTGGGCCACGAAAGACCGGGCCTCGGTTACCAGATAATCCATGATGGCGTGATGATAGCCCCGACCGACTATATAGGAGAGGATGTGGGCCATGCGCGGTCCGGTAATGGCGGTATCCACCACCTTGCGCAGCCCGCCGCCGATGGCGTCACGCCACCGCTCTTCCCCAATCGTATATACGATGGGGGGGAGCGACCCGGCGATGCGTGCCGCGATCATCGGCCTCGTGTCGGGCTGGCCGAGCCAGCGTCCCAGGCGGCCGGCGGTGTCTAATTCCTCCAGACATTGGGCTAGAGCCTGTGACGCCAGAAGGTTGTCAGCGACGAACCGCCCGATGGCGGCGGCAATTCGGCCATGATTTCGGGGAATGACAGCGGTATGGGGGATGGGAAGTCCAAATGGACGGCGAAACAGGGCGGTTACCGCGAACCAGTCGGCAACGCCGCCAACCAGCGCGGCTTCGGCGAAGGCCTTGACCGGCGCTAGCCATGGCCATGTTTCCAAGCCCCAAACTGCAAATGCAAAGATTGCAGTGACGAAGGCAAGCAAAGTCGTTGCATAAGTCCGCATCCGCGTGAGGCCGGCTTGTTGCGTTCGATTATCCTTATCTTCCAAGAAAGAGAGCATGGCATCCTGATCGGTAGGCGATGGCGCAAAGATGTGACGTCTTGTTTCGAGCAGATGCGCGAAATGTGCTAGCCGCTAAGTGCGCCACATTGCGAGGTTCCTTCGTATGAACCCAGTTTTTATGGCTTGTCAACCGACCTCGATTCGTTGCTATAGTCCGTGCGAATTGGAGGTGAATTGTGACGGGAATGGAACCTGGCAGATCAGAAGTTGAGGGGCACCAGCGCAACGCCCTTTATTTATTGTCGGCGTTGTGCATGGTTTTCATGACTCTCGTCGTTGCTATTCAGCCGCTTTTTTTGCGAAACGTTCTTAATATCCCCTTCGAGACTGCCGGGGCAGTCAATGCCAATGTGCAGGTGGTGACCGAGGTCCTTGATCTTTTCATCTTTGCCTATCTTGGTTACCTGTCAGATCGCATTGGCCGGGTCCGGATCATCGTGGCGGGCTTTCTCGTCGCTGCGGTCGGCGCTGTGATCGCGCCGCTAAGTCCCTGGGTTGGCGGAGCCTCCATTGGGGCGCTGGTGGTCTACTACGTTTCGCGGGTCATCATGTCTGCGGGCAGCGGTGCTGTGTGGCCGCAATTGTCGGCCCTGGCCGGTGATTTCAGTGACGACAGCAACCGGGCTCGGCTGCTGTCCAATACCGCCTTTATGATGGCGTTCGGCGTGACGCTGGTCTATGCGGTCCTGATGCAGATCCCTGGCCATGCGGGTATTACGGTGACCATGTTGCTGACTGCGGCCATTTCCGTGGCCGGTGCTTGGCTGGCGCGCAAATTTCTCGTGGATGTGGCTCCGCGCACCGTCGAGACCTCTGTCCCCTGGCGGGCCGTTTGGGATCTGGTGAAGGCGGAGCCGCGCCTGCGGCTGGCCTTTGCAAGTTCATTGTTCGCTCGAAGCGATATGGTGTTTGTCGGACTGTTCCTCATGCTGTGGTTCATCTACTTCGCCGACCTCGTAAAGGTCGGGCAGGCGGAGGCGGCTGCAAGGGCGGGCATGTTGATCGGATTGATGGGGGCGGTGGTCATGCTCTCGATTCCGGTCTGGCGCTCGTTTATCGAGCGTTTCGGGCGCATTCAGGCCGTTTTATTGGGGATGATGCTATCCGCCCTTGGATTTATAATGCTCGGATTTGTGGTCAATCCATTTGACGGATTTATTGTGTTTCCTATTCTGTTGGTTTCGGCCGGGCAAGCTGGTTGCTTTGTTGCTCCGCAAATACTAACCGTTGATCATGCACCAAAAGACTTGCTCGGTTCTGTTCTCGGCGCATTTAATGTTATTGGGTGCCTGGGAATTATTTTTTTTGTTCAGATTGGTGGGTTTTTATTTGATTACATTGGCCCTCCTGCGCCTTTTATCTTTACGGGCGTTGGAAATTTGATTATATCAGCATATGCGTTGCGTCTTGTGAAAAGTGAGGCGCGTGGGGTTGGCGGGGGTAACACCCCAGGGGATGACGAAGTGGCCTAGCGCCGCTTGTGTTCTGTATCAAGACTGGAGAACGTTTATGCCAAGCGTGATTTTCGGGCTGCTGGCGCTTGCCATTGGATTGCTGGGGCTGACGGCGTGGTGGTGGTCGGTGACCGAGTTTCTGCGTGGTGCGGTGCCGGTGGCTCTGATCATCTTCGGCTTGGTTGCGCTGGCCGCAGGGGTCCAGTCGGTGCGAGTGCCTCCTGCCGGTAAGAGGGCGAACTCAGACCCTAACATCGATGGTTGATGACCATGTTCAATGGTGATGTGGAAGACGGTGGCCGTTCCAATGTCTCTTGCGGCAAAGACCTGAAGCGCTACCTGATGCTCATGGGCGTTGTCGCCCTGGTCGTCCTGTTCGGCGCGTTCATCTATCGGCAGTCCTCGGGCGGTCTTCGCCTGGGCGCCATGATGGAGCAGATGACAGGCGCACGCGGCGCAGTGAACGTTCCTGCGCAGCATGGCGCGCCGTCGGCGGTGGTCGATCCGGCGATGTCGGTTCCGGCTAGGGCGCGCGTGGCGCCGCCCTCGGCTGCCGGTGCTATCGCGACCTTCCCTCCGGTGGTGGATTTTGGACCGGCCCCGGTGGTGAGCGGTGGCCCGTTCACCGGCGTCGTAACCCTTCTGCGCAATAGCGTGGTTAGCGTGACCGCCTCCTCATCCGGCGGCCAAGTCATGCCCGATCCCTTGGGGTTGGTCAATCCCGACGGTCTTCCCCGTTTCGCCAATCCCACCACTCGGTCGGTGGAGAATATCGGCACCGGCGTTATCGTCCGCAATGACGGCTTCATCGTCACCAATTACCATGTGGTGCGCGGGGCCAATTCGGTGTACGTCACCGTAAAGGACGATGTGGGTTCGATCCGCTATTCCGGCGAGATCGTCAAGATGGATGAGGCGCTGGATCTCGCTTTGCTCAAGATCACCCCCAAGGTCCAGCTTACCGCTGCGGTTCTGGGCGACAGCGATGCGGTGAACGTCGCTGACGAGGTGATCGCCATCGGGACTCCCTTCGGCCTGGATATGACCGTCAGCCGCGGCATCATTTCCGCCAAGCGCAAAACCATGGTCATCGAAGGGATGACGCACTCCAACCTGCTGCAGACCGACGCGGCGATCAATCAGGGTAATTCCGGCGGTCCACTGGTGGCGGCCAACGGCACGGTCGTCGGCATCAATACGGCAATCTATACCCCCAATGGTGCGTTTGCTGGGATCGGCTTTGCCGTGCCCAGCAATCAGGCCCGCCTTTTCGCACTGGATGAAGTGGGCTGGTTGCCGACATCCACCGCCGAGGGGCCGGCCATGGGACTGGTGGCCATGCAGCGGCCCATGGGTGTCGGTGTCGGTGCGGCAGGTCCGGTGATTGCTGCGGGTACTCCGTCGCCGCATGTGGATGGCCGCCAGAACATGGATTGCAGCAATTGTCACGATATTATTCCCGCCGGTAATGGTTTCCAGGCGCCGATGATGCCCGTGGCTGCTCCCGTGCCGCCACCGCCGATTCCCGCGAATGCCGTATCACCTCACACCGATGGTCGGCAAAACATGACCTGCAACACATGCCACCAGTTCGTCGGTGGTGCGGCAGCCGGTCCGATCGCCTTTGGCCAACCGATGATGCCCATTGCCGCACCGCAGCAACCCGCACCGGCGATTCGGGCCAATGCCGCCAACCCTCACACGGACGGTCGGCAGAACATGAACTGCGCCAGCTGCCATCAGATCATCGGCTCCGTCGGCGCGGCTCCCATCGCCGCGCCGGGAGCTGGGGGCGCCTATCGCTTTTCCCAGCCGCCAGGGAGCCTGGCCATCAATATCCAGGGGCCGCGCGGTGGGCAGGGGGCTGTTGCCGGAAGTGGTGGTAGCCGGGCCTCGCTCCTGGGGGCGGCTTTGACCCCCTTGACCCAGCGTCTGGGGCTGCAGGCTAACCTGCCTGCTGGTCGCGGGGTGTTCGTGAACGGCGTTACTCCCAATACCCCTGCCGCATCTGCGGGGCTGCGTCCTGGCGACGTTATCCTCAAAGTCGATGGCCGTCCCGTGCATCAACCCGAGGAAGTGGCAGCCATCATGGCCGAGATGCCCAACGGTCGTTCGGTGCGAATCGGAGTCCTGCGTGCCGGCGATGTGAGCAACATGTCTCTTGTCACCGGCCCATCGGGTCTGGCGGCTGCCGTGGTTCAGGCACCTACGGCTCCGGTCGTGATGGCGGGGGGCGCTCCCACGGTTCCTGGCGTTCAGCCTGTTATTCCGAAGGTGCCGACCGAGTTCAACTGGCTGGGGATGGAGATCGAGACTTTTATGGCTCCGCAGCCGGTGGTCGGCATGCCGGGCGCTACTCCTGTTGCCGGGGGGGGTAAAGGGGCTCAGGTGGCCGAGGTGTTGGCCGGATCACGCGCCGCAGTGGCGGGGCTTCAGGCCAATGATCTTATCATCGAGGTAAATAATCGGCCGGTGACAAGCCCCGCTCGGCTTGATGCCGCCATTAAGGCGGCGACGGCCGCCGGGCAGCAGATTTTGCTCAAGGTCCATCGCAATGGCCAAGAGTTCTGGATTGTTCTTTGAGGGTGGAGCGGGATAATGGCAAAAAACCGGCGTGATCGCGGCACGGACCTTCCTGGCGATGGCGATCAAAAGATCTCGACGGGGCCGGAGATTGTTTCGGTGACGGTCCATCCCTCGCCGAACCTTGCTGCGGCGGCCAAGCCGGTGCAGGGCGACATTTGGGCTAGCTTGCTTGAAAGTTCGCCGTGGTCAGCTAATCAAGGGGGGCTGGTCGAGACGGCACAACCTCCTTCCGCCCCCATTCGTTCCCAGGACCCTGTGCCGGTTGCCGATCTGGTCAACCGTTGGTCACAGCCGATCTGGCGAACAGCCCCGCTGGCCGGGAATGCAGAATCCTCTGAGGAGGGCGTCGTAGCTCCTTCGCTGACGCAGTCGGATTCTGTGCTTGCCGTGTCTGATCTGGTGATTGATGTCCAGCCGGAAACGGATGCCGAGGTTGAAGTTTCCATCGAGCCGGAACCCGCGCTGGTCGAGCCGGTGATCGAGATCGAAGCCGAAGCCGCCGAAGTCGAGCCGGAACCTGCGCCGGTTGCCGATCTGGTCAACCGTTGGGCACAGCCGATCTGGCGAACAGCCCCGCTGGCCGGGAATGCAGAATCCTCTGAGGAGGGCGTCGTAGCTCCTTCGCTGACGCAGTCGGATTCTGTGCTTGCCGTGTCTGATCTGGTGATTGATGTCCAGCCGGAAGCGAATGCCGAGGTTGAAGTTTCCATCGAGCCGGAACCCGCGCTGGTCGAGCCGGTGATCGAGATCGAAGCCGAAGCCGCCGAAGTCGAGCCGGAACCCGCGCCGGTTGAGCCGGTGATCGAGATCGAAGCCGAAGCCGCCGAAGTCGAGCCGGAACCCGCGCCGGTCGAGCCGGTGATCGAGATCGAAGCCGAAGCCGCCGAAGTCGAGCCGGAACCCGCGCCGGTTGAGCCGGCGATCGAGATCGAAGCCATCAGGGTTGAACTGGAACCTGTCCTTATCGACGAGGTAGTCGAGTTGGTGACCGAGTTCGAGTATTCGCAGGCGGAGAGCGTTGCATCAGCGGATTTGATCGCTAATCCCGCACCTGCTGAAAGCTCCCGTCTTGCCGAGCTTCTGGATGAGGCTGCTGCTATTGCTGCTCCCGCCGTTGCTGTGGCGGTCGAAGCCACCCGCCAGCCTAACAAGATCACCGCGTCAGTTAAGAAGCGCGCCCCGGTTCAGGAAGTTCCCGTGGAAGACCTTCTGGGGGGGATTTTCGGCGTCGCCGGATCGGCGGTGCGGGGTGTGTTCACTATTGGCGGCGGATTCGTCGATGGAGTGGTCAAGGGAGGCCGCCTCGTTGGAAGCAATGTGGTCGCCGGGACGCGCCGGTTGGCGCAAACTATCGAGGTAAGTTGCGGTAGTTGTTCATCGCCGAAATGTGATGCTGAAGATAAGAATAAATAGAGACCTGTGGATTGATCTGTTAGCACGCGAACGGAGTGACAAAATGAGTGAAGGTGAAGGCCAGGCCAAGAACAGGTTGTTCCTTGGCATCGACCTTGGGACTTCCCATACCGCGGTGATGACGAGCCGGGGAAAGAAGTTCCTGCTGAAGTCAGTGGTTGGATACCCGAAGGATGTCATTGGCTTGAAGCTGCTCGGTCGCCCCTATGTGGTTGGCGATGAAGCCTTCGAGATGCGCTCCTATCTGGATCTCCGCTATCCGCTCCAGGACGGTGTGCTCAGCGAGATCAGTGACCGCGACATCGAGGTGGCGCGTCACCTGCTGACCCATGTGGTGAAGTCGGCGGAGCCGGGCGCCAACGACGAGATTTGCGCGGTCATCGGCGTGCCGGCCCGAGCGTCGGGAGCCAACAAGGCGCTGTTGCTTAAGATGGCCCAAGAAGTGGTTCACACCGCGCTGGTGGTATCCGAGCCGTTCATGGTCGGCTATGGCTTGGACAAGCTGAACAATACCATCATTGTCGATATCGGCGCCGGGACCACGGATATCTGCGCCCTAAAGGGCACCGTGCCCGGACCCGAGGATCAGGTGACCCTGACCAAGGCGGGCAATTATCTGGACGAGCGCCTGCAGAACGCCATTTTGGAACGCCATCCCGAATTGCAAATGAATACGAATGTGGCCTGCGCGGTGAAAGAGCAATTTTCATTCGTCGGCGCGCGCGGCGAAGCAGCCACCTTCGAGTTCCGCGCCGCCGGCAAGCCCGTGCGTTGCGATGTGACCGAATCGGTAAAGATCGCCTGCGAAGCGCTGATGCCCGATATCATTGAAAGCATCGAGATTTTGTTGCGGTCCTTCCAGCCGGAATATCAGGCCACCGTGCTGCAAAATATCGTATTTGCCGGCGGCGGCTCGCGGATTCGCGGTTTGGCAGCCTATGTGAAAGATAAACTGCGCCCGTTCGGCAATGCGGACGTGACTTGCGTCAAGGACCCGACTTTTGATGGTTGCCGGGGCGCTCTGCGGCTGGCAGAAGAACTTCCGCCCCAGTATTGGTGTCAGCTTGGTGACGTTTCCGGTCAGTGATGGGGGATGTCATTTTGGTTGGCGAAGATGCGTGGCTGTCCAGGACATTGGTATGGTAAGAGTGATCGGATCGTTGGTGTTCGGCGGCTTGATCCTGCTGCTGGCATCGTCCAACGCCCATATGGTGGAAACCCGATTTGGGCCACTGATAATGCTTGCGCCACATTTCGTGGTTCTTGGCATTACGTTTTTTCTTGGTTTCGCCATTGGGATTGTGTTGGTGTTTGCGAATGTTATGAAACGGCGCAAGCATAAACTGCCTGGGAAAAACATCGTCATTAAGCGCTGACATTCCATGCTCCGTCGGAGCTGGGCCGGGGCTTTGGAGTAGGTAAGGATGAGGAAGAGCGGTTGCGCGGTCTGCAGCAGGAGCATCGGCTGGGTTGGCCTGGCGGTGAGTACCGTGCTCATGGTGATGAAGGCATTCGTCGGCCTGATCGGTGGATCGCAGGCTATGCTCGCCGATGCCATGTATTCGCTGAAGGACATGCTGAACGCCCTGATGGTGATTATTGGGACCACCATTTCCAGCAAGCCGCTGGATGCCGAGCATCCCTACGGCCATGGCAAGGTCGAATTCATCCTGTCCATGGTGGTCAGCGTGGTCTTCATCGTGCTGACCGGCTACCTGCTGGTCCATGCCGTCCAGATCCTGTTGGACGAGAGCCTGCACCGGACGCCACACCTGATCGTGCTGTGGGCGGCCCTGGTTTCCATCGGCGTCAATGTGGGCATGTATTTCTATTCCCGCTGTGTCGCCATTGAGACTAACAGCCCCCTCATCAAGACCATGGCCAAGCATCACCATGGCGACGCCACCGCCTCGGGCGCGGTCGCGCTGGGTATCATCGGCGCCCATTATCTCAATATGCCCTGGATTGATCCCGCGGTCGCTCTGTGGGAGACCATCGACCTGCTTCTGCTGGGTAAGGTCGTCTTCATGGATGCCTATCGTGGGCTGATGGATCACACCGCGGGTGAGGCGGTGCAGAACCGGATTGTTGAGGCGGCGGAGCGCGTTCCTGGGGTCAGGGGCGTCATCCATCTGCGGGCTCGCTATGTGGGCCAAGACATCTGGGCCGACATGATTATTGGCGTCGATCCCGAGAACACCGTGGAACAGGCGCATGAAATTTGCGAGGCGGTGCAGGCCGCTGTCTGCGGAAAGATACGCCGCATCGAATCCCTGCATGTCAGCGCAGAAGCGCGCGAAATCGGCGATACGACCAAGCCGAGTTTCTCCGATCAGCCGCTGAGTTTCGACGAGGTCATGCTGTCCAAGGTGGATAACTAGGTGGTTGGATTTATCACCCTCGCTGTGTTCATCGCGACGTTCGCCGTAATCTATCGGTGGGCGGAGGGCAGCCATCTGGCCGTTTTGGCCGGAGCAGCGGTGTTGGTGGTGATTGGAACCATCAGCGGCACCTACACCCCGCGTATGGCCGTGCAGTCGATTTATTTCGAGACCCTTGCGTTGATCTTCGGCATGGCTGCCATCTCCGCTCTTTTGGCCCGATCCGGCGTCTATGCCTATTTGGCGGCCGGGACGGCGGAATTGTCGCAGGGCCAAGGGCGCTGGATTCTGGTGATGATGGCTTTGGTGACCTACGGGATTTCTTTGGCCAGTAACAGTCTTATCACAGTGGCCGTAGTCGTTCCGGTTACGCTGACCGTATGTTTCCGCACTGGAATTGATCCGGTACCCGTGATCATTGCTGAGATTATCGCCGCCAATCTGGGCGGTTCCTCGACCATGATCGGCGATTTTCCCAATATGATCCTGGCCTCGGCAGGCAAGCTTCATTTCAATGATTTCATCGGTGGAATGATGCCGGCCTGTCTGATCTTGCTGGCGGTGACTTTCTTGTTTTTCGAGTACCGCCAGGGCGACTGGAAGAAGGCGGAAATTCCCGTGGATTTAGCTTGGGTTAGAGGCGAGCAGCTACGGTACAGCGATATCGACCATCGGCTCCTGCGCTATGGGCTGATCATTTTTTTCATTACCGTCATTGGGTTGGTTCTGGCGGGACCGCTGAAGGTTCGGCCGGGCTGGATCGCCTTTGTCGCCGGTCTCACTGCGCTGGCGCTGGGGCGCTTCAAGGACGAGGAATTCTTTTCCGCCTGCGGCGGCAGCGATATCTTATTCTTTGGCGGATTGTTCGTGATGGTGGGAGCGTTGACCTCGGTTGGGATTCTCGATTGGGCCGTGGCTTGGCTTGAAGGAGTTACCGCCGGGCATGACCGCGTAAGAGCCATTCTGCTGATGTGGATGGCGGCGGGCGTAACCATTTTCGTCGGCGGCGGCACTTCGGCTGCGGTTTTCGCCCCGGTGGCGGCGACGCTTCGCCTGGACGGCGATGGACAGGCGGCTTGGTGGGCGCTGGCCCTTGGCATCATGGCCGGCTCGTGTGCCGCGCTATCGGGCGCCACCGCCGGTGCGTTGGCCATGAACCAATATTCCGGCTTCGTGAAGCGGCACCCGGAATTGGCTTCGGCTGCCGCCGCGGGATTGCAATTCACCCATCGGGAATATGTCCGTTGGGGATTGCCGCTGATGGGGATTTTTTTGGTGTTGTCGACCGTGTACATCGCCGTTCTCGCAGGATGACCGATGACGACAGGAACTCGAATGAACGTGGAAAGCGGCCATGATTGAAATTGGCGAGACCATGGGTGATCAGCCCACCAACAAAATCGTCTTTTGCGAGCGGTCGTGGAAAGCGCCTGTCTCCATCCTGGCGTTCCTGATCCTAGTGACTTTCGCCTGGGGGGCCTATCTCCTCGACAACTACGACGAGGACGACTACTTCCGTGGTAGCGACGATATGTCGGTCGGCCAATTCCTGGTCCGCAACGTCGCCATGCCTGATGTGCAGCGGCTGTACTATACAGTACCACCGGCGGTGGTCGGTGTGGGGGGCGGCGGCGTCAATGCCGGTCCCGTCGCTTCGGGTGCCATCGTTGGCGCCAATGGCTATGTCATTACGACCCTGCATTCCGTCGCCAATGTGCCGGACATCACGGTCCAGGTTGCCACCTCTGCTGGAATCCGTCGGTTTCCCGCCCAGGTGGTCAAGACCATTCCGGGCCATAATCTCGCGCTGCTGAAGTTGCAGACGACCGAGAAGTTCTTGCATTTCCGCATGGCAAACATTCAAACCGTGGTCCCCGGCCAGCAGGTTTTCGCCTTCGGTCGGAACATGGCCGGTGCGCCTCTGGTACGGCAGGGCATGGTGCAATCCTCCGATGCTCCGCTGGCGGTGGGGACCACTCAGATCACCCATCTGCTGCGTTCCGACGCGGTCTATAGCTGGGAGCAGACCGGCGGGCCTCTGGTCAATGCTCAGGGTGATCTGGTCGGTATCAACATTGCCGCAACCGGTCCCACCGGCAAGGTCGAAGGCTTTACCGTTCCTGCTCAGGTGATCGTCTCCCATCTTCAGGACGTCGTGCGATTCAAGACCGGTGGCGCCGCGGGAGTTGCTCCTCCCGCGGCCCAAACTGTGGCCATGGGATCCTCTAGCTGGTGGTCTAAGGCCAAAGCGGTGGTCGGAGGGCCGACCGCCGTACCGGGAATGGGCATGAATGTGGTGCAAGGGACGGTGACGACCGGGATTCCCTCGGGCATGCCGTTTGTCGATACCGACCATGTGGGAGGGGCCAAGATCGGCGGATATTCCATCGCCGATATTCTCGGCCTAGGCATGCTTGCCCTGGCGGCCGGTGTCACGGGTGGCATGATGACCATGGGCGGCGGAGTGCTTCAGGTCGCTGGCATGATGGTCTTCTTCGGCTATGGCATGTATCTGATCCGGCCGGTGGTCTTCCTGACCAATGTCGTGGTCTATGGCGCAGCGGCGCTTCGCAATGATAAGGCCCAACTGGTTCAGTGGGACAAGGTGAAACCGCTGATCCCTTGGGGCGTCGCTGGCGTGGTCATCGGTTATTTCATCGGTAACGCCATCGGAGATTCCGTGGTGGGCGTGCTGCTTGGTCTCTTCGCCCTGATCATGGCAGGCAAGGCGGTGTTGGAAATTCTGCAACCCAATGCGGGGGAGGATACGGCTGAAGCCATTGCTGCCGCCGAGGCTGGCGATGAGATGGACGAACTGATGGCTCTGGCGGAAGGAACAACCAGGCCCAAGACCAGCGGCATTGCTTTGCCAGAGGGGCCGACCCGTTCAGCGGTGCTGGGGCTGCCCATGGGCCTGTTCAGCGGCATTCTCGGGATCAGCGGCGGCGTCATCGAGGTTCCGTTGCAGCGTTATATTGGGCGGATCAGTCTGCAGAACGCCATTGCCAACAGTTCGGTCCTGGTGTTCTGGGCCTCGGTCGCCGGTTCAGTGGTAGCCTTTATTCATGGCGGCAGCACCGGTCTTATTCATTGGGAGGCTCCGGTAACATTGGCGCTGGTGATGATCCCAGGTGCTTATGTTGGCGGCATTCTCGGCGCTCGGTTGATGCGGGTGTTGCCTGTCCGGGTGCTTAAGGGTATCTATGCGGCAACCATGGCCGCTATCGCCATCAAGATGCTGACAACGGTGTGATGGATATGGTTTTGGGATTAGCCGGGAATGAATAGCAAACTCGTCCTGCTGGTGGTGGGTGTCGTTTTTGCACTGGTGCTTGTCATTGGGCGGCAGGGGGGCGTCGTTGCTCCTCAGTCGATCAGCGTTTCGCCTCAGATGTCGACTGCGGCTCCGGTCGCTGCCCCGATTGCTTTTCCGCAGGCGACCAATGTGGCCATGGCGGTGGAGCCCATGGCCGCGGCGGGTGGTACCGTGGCTGCAATGGAGTCGCCCTTGCCCAATTTCGTTCCGCGCAATCTCAAGGTCTTTGAAGGCCATTGGCAGGGCATGGACGGACGTCTGATGACCGAGGAACTGGCCCGAAAGTTGAACTATCCTCGTGGAGTGCAGGGCGTTCTGTTGGGCGAGGTTACTTTGAACGCGGCGTTCAGCGGTCTGTTGGGGGGGGATGTCGTCGTTCGGATTGATGACACTCCAGTCACCAATATGGAAAATTTCCAGGCAGCTACCCGCAATGTGGCGAACCGGTCCGAGGCGCGGATCAGCGTGATCCGTAAGGACAACCGTCCCGGCACCCCGGTCTTGCGCAAACTGACCGTGGTTTTGCGCGCGGCCGAAGGCGGTTTGGGCTTTGCCCAGTTGGAAGGCGCCCCCATGATCCTTCCGGGCGATCCTCGGCCCCATGGATATCGCGGCGCCTGCACCGATTGCCATCCGGTAGGCCAGGGATTCGAATTGTCGCCCGATCCTGATCTCATCAGCCTGCCGCCTTCGGCCATAACGCGTGATGCGGTTACCCGGGGCGTCAGTCCCCACGAAGTTCGTGGCCCGTGCGAAGCTTGCCACGTGATAAATTAGCCAGAGCCACCGGATTGGGATTTTGGAGAACAGTATGTCTAGCAAGCCGTCGAATATGCTTGATGAAGTTACCCTGTATACTCACTACGGCCTATCCGTGGCGAAGAAGCTCGGTGCGAATATGGTCGATGCTTTCCGGTCGGCCTTTTCGGTCAATGATGACATTCGTCAGGTGTATTACCGCGACAAGGGCATCTCTCACGCCAAAGCCGGTCGTTATTCCGAGGCAGTGGTGATGCTCGAGCAGGTTTACGATGCCGATGCCTTCGACGTGGAAGTGGCGCTGCATTTGGGAATCGCCTACGTTAAGACCGGGGCCGTTGATCGCGGCACCGAGTTGCTTGAGCGCTCCATCGCCGATGCGCCTGACAACATCAAGGTCGCGACCGTCCTTGGCCTGACCTATGTGCAGGTGCAAAAATATGATTTGGCCGTGCCTCTACTGGTCAAGGTGGCGGAAGCCAATCCGGTGAATTTCAATGTCCGCTTCCGTCTCGGGGTGGCGCTGGATAATCTGGGCCGCTTTGACGAAGCCATCGACAGTTTCAAGATCGCTTTGGGGCTGCGTCCCAATGAAGGCAAGGTGCATCGCGCAATCGCGTACAGCTACGAGCAGATGGGCTCGCACGAAGAGGCTTTGCCGCATTTTAAGAAGGCCAATGAACTCGATGAACGTTCGGCCGTCTAAGCAGTCGATGTAGAAGGTCTCATTGAGATGACGATAGCAACGAGGCGGATATGGCAGTAAGCGATGCGGACGCCAGTTCGGTCGATAAGGTCGAATCCATTACCCTACAACGGGTCAAGCAGTCGGAGGAACTGCTGGCCCAATTGTATGTGGTTGAGGAATCGCCCCGGCGCATGGGACGGGGGCCGGTGCAACTCATGCTGGCCATCTCGGTGCTGTCGCTGGTTGCCTTCATCACCACCTTGCTGATGCGCTATAACGCCTTTGTCACCATGTACGAGGATGCCCAGGCCAAGCGCTCCAATTTCGAGGTCATGATTCAACGCCGCGACAATCTGTTTGGCAATTTGGTCAAGTTGACGCTGAATCATGCCGCTTTGGAACACTCCATCTTCTCTCACACTTCCGACAAGCGTAAGGAGTCCGTGGAAGCCGGCAAGGGCGGCCCGATCGGTTCGGCCATCGAGCAATTGATGAAGCAGGGCGGAATCGGAAAATTGCTGGGCGATGGCGGGGCCGGCAAGGCCCTGTTGGGGGCCGATGGTGGTTTCGGCAACGCGCTGGGGCGGCTGATGGCCATTGTCGAGCAGTATCCCACCGTTCAGTCGGCGGATACCTACAAGCATATGATGACCTCGCTGGTGGATATGGAAGACCGGATCGCCAGCAAGAGGGAGGAATTTAACGCATCTGCCGCGACCTATAATGTGGCAATCACCAAGTGGCCGTGGGATTATCTGGCAATGATCACCGGGTTCAAGCGCGTGGAGTATTTCCACGAAAAGCCTGCAGGCGACACGCCGATCATTACGCCACAGATTTTCCAGGAACTACTGCCTCTCACCCATTCGCAGGAATCCAAGAATTGATTTGGACAGCAGTGATCAAGGGAAGTGCCTTGATGACCTTTGTTCAGGGCGCCATGGCTCTGGTGGACAAGGTATTTGGCGAGGAAATTCTGCCGCACCGCATCTATAGCAGCGGTGAAGCGGCGCAGTTGCTGGGAATGGAACGGCTGCAGGTGCTTGAGATGGTCCGGGCGGGGACGATCAAGGCGAAGAAGGTTGGCGATAATTATCGAATCCTGGGCTCCAATCTTGTGGAATACATGAACCGATGAAGTTCGAAAATTGCAGAGACTGCCGGGAAGAGGTCGTGTGGTGGGCATTCACCGCCGATATCTGCATGACCCTTTTCAAAGGCATCTTGGGGCTGATGAGCGGCAGCGTCGCTCTGGTGGCCGATTCGCTGCATTCGGGTGCCGATGTGGTTGCCAGCGGCGTGACCCAGCTGAGTCTTAAGATCTCGAATAAGCCTGCGGATGAGCGCTACCCGTTCGGATACGGAAATATCCAATACATCTCGTCGGCCATCGTGGGGTCGCTGCTGCTGATAGGCGCCAGCTTCCTGATGTATGGGTCGGTGGTGAAGCTGATTTCGGGCACATACGAGGCGCCCAGCATTTTCGCCGCCTTGGGCGCGTCGGTGACGGTGATCGTCAACGAGCTGATGTATCGCTACCAGATCTGTGTTGGCAACGAAAATAACAGCCCGGCCATCATCGCCAATGCCTGGGACAACCGTTCGGACGCCATTTCCTCGGCGGCGGTGATGGTTGGAGTGATCGCCTCGGTGATCGGTTTTCCCATCGCCGACACCATCGCCGCCATCGGCGTGTCGGCCCTGGTCGGTCACATCGGTCTGGAATTGATCGGAAAGGCGGTTCACGGCCTGATGGACAGCTCCGTGGATACCGAACTGTTGCAGACGGCTTGGCAGATCGCCACGGATACGCCGCTGGTCCACAGCATCTATTTTCTGCGTGGACGCCATGTGGGCGAGGACGTGCAGTTCGATATCCGTCTGCGCGTCGATCCCAATTTGCGGATCAAGGACAGCTCGATGGTGGCCGAGGCGGTACGCCAGCGCATCCAGGATGAAATCCCACACGCCCGAGATATCCGCCTGTTCGTCAGCCCGGCTCCCGCCGCAGTGACGGTCCGGGTCTGATCAGGAGAGGGGAATCATGGACTTTCGGCCTGATCAAGTGGTAGCCCGCATCCGGGGCGCGGTGGAAGGCGCTTTGACCGCTCAATCCGTGCTTGGAATCGGGGGCGCTCTAGTCTTGATTCTGGTTGTTATAGCCCTGCTTCCCGATCGCTTTACCCGTGGGGAAGGCAAGACCGCCACCGCCGTGTCCTCTGGCGCCGCGCAGGCCCTTCCCGCCGCCTTGCCTGGGTTATCCCCCTTCACGCCAGCCAAGCCCCTGCAGTTCAGCGGGCGCGTCACCCAGGTTGCCAGCATCGGCAATGATGTGGGCTGGGGGCAGGTCCATGTCTGGATCGACAACGGTACAGGGGCCTTGCAGGAAATTTCGGTGGCGCCGCAATCCTATCTCAACCAGATTGGCTGCCCGTCCTTTGACGGGGCGCGGATCAGCGGCATTGGTTTCTTGTTCGATGCGGGACGTCCCAATGCCGAGCTTTACGCCAAGTCCGTTCTGGTGGGGGGGCGGACATGCAAGTTGCGCGATGACGAGGGTTTGGCGCTGTGGATGACCGTGCAGTGAGCCATATGGGACAGAGAGGGTGAACATGGGTACGCCAGGGGGCGGCCGTCGCTGGATGACCTTGATCTCGATCACCTTGCTGATGGTGGTCGGACTGGGACTCTATTGGGATGAGCTGTCCCTCTCCGCCGGCATCTCCCCCGCCACATCGCCCCGTCGGGCGGAGGGGCTTTTGTTGGGGCGGCTGCCCTTGCCCATGGAGCCTTCGATTCTGTCGCCGCTGGAGCATCTCATTGAGCCGCCGCTTCAGTACAAGCTGATGACCATTCGTCATATCCCGCCGGTAATGCCGGGGACAGGCATGCCCCATCCCTATGTGGGGGATTGCATCCAATGCCATCTGATGGTCGGTGGCCCCGCTGCCGGATCACAGTTCAAGACGCCCTATGGCGCCGTACTGGAAAACCTGTCGCGGGTCCGCAAACTGGGGCCTCCCATTCTTCCCACGACGCGCCAGCCGCATCCGCCTGCCGGGCGCTGCATTAAGTGCCATGACATTGTGGTCAAGGTGCCTGTGGAAAAGAAGTCCGGCATTAAATGGCTGTTGTAAGCGCCGGTGTCGTCCTTCGCTGAACAGGGGCTGTGTGGAAGATGCGGATCGCCGCAATCATCAATGCGCGGGCCGGAACCGTGCTTCGGATGTCGCCCTCCGCCGTGACGGAGCGACTATCGGTCGTTTGGGGCTCGCTTGGGCATGATGCCGCGATCATTCTTGCCGAAGGTAAGGACATGGGGCGGATGGTCCGGAAGGCTTGCCGCGATCCCGACATACGGGCGATCATCATCGGCGGCGGTGACGGATCTCTGTCACGGGCTCTCGAACATGTGCTCGCAAGCGGCAAATCGCTGGGTGTCCTGCCCCTGGGCACCATGAACTACATGGCGCGTCAGATCGGAATGCCGTTGGATCTGGCCCAGGCGGCGGTGGCCTTGGCGGGAGCCGTCCAGACTCCCATGGATGTGGGACGGGTCAATGATCGTTATTTCCTTATCCGAGCCTGTTTCGGCGCCTTTCCCGAATTCATTCAGTCGCGCGACCGGGTCCGGCGCAAGGGGGGAAGCTTTCTTGAAGGCGCCCTGGCCGGATTGAGCGGAGTGGCGCGGCGCTATCGGATTGTGGAGGCGGAATTGTCCAGCCCAGGGGGGCGCGCCCGGATCGCCACAAGCTTCCTGATGATTTCCAACAATCTGTGCCGGGACTCCGACCCGTTCCTGCTGGAGCGTGAACGGATGGATGGCGGATCCCTGGGGGTTTATGTGGGGCGCAGCGCCGGACCGGTCGGGCTCATGGAATTGGGACTTCAGGCCGCTATGGGGCGGTGGGCCAGCAACGAAGCCTTGTTCCAGGGTGAGATGCACTGGCTGGAGGTTCAAACCGAACAGCGCAAGCCGCTGATTTCCATTGATGGCGAGGTGGAGAAAATGGAAGGTCCCTTCCGCTTCGACATTCTGCCCGGAGCGCTTTCCATACTGGTTCCGAAATAACGCCGCCATGGCCATGGTGGTGCAGTTGCCTTCCATACCGCCCTACTGCCATGGAACTGGCGCCCGCTGCCGCGCGTCGCCGACAGTCAGGCAGCCTGATCGGTCAGCAGGGTGGCCCCGGAGCCGACTAGGCCGGCGTGGGTAGGCTTCCTCGAGATCTTATCCCTGCATGGTTATTTCATTCAAAGGGGGGAGTGTCAGATTACAGTGCGTTGACTGATACTTTTGGCGCGACCGAATCTACGCTTGCGCGTTGCGCCGTTTTTAATCCCGTGTTACCAATGAATTGGAAACTTTTGTTCACGTTGCCCCGAAGAGATGGGCTCGGTCATGAAAAATATTGCGGACCCCCTTCCGTTTGACGGTGACGAACCAATGCCCAGGCGCCTTCATATCGTCAGCGGGCAGGTGGAACCGTTGCCGGACGACAACACGGACCAGGCGTTGATAGCCCAACAGCCCGCAGCCATGGAGGAGACGGACATCGTCGCTCTGCTGCAGGAATGTGAGGGCGACGAGGACGGCCTTCCCACCGCGGCCTTCGATACCCCCTTCCCTTCCCTTCCCAAACCCGAACCCGAAGCGCTGGCCGAGAAGGTACGGGCCCCTGTCCCTATGTCAGGCATCGGCGATCACGGGGATGCCATCATGGCCGTGATTCGTGACGCCCTTGAGGCGGAGCGGCACCATGCCGATCAGGACCTTGTGGCGGCTCGCATTCGGACCGAAACGCTGAGCGCCGAGATCGACGACCTGCGCCGCTCGGTCGAGGATGTTCGCCGCTCGGCCTCAGAGCAGGTCGAGGCCACTCGCGCGGTGGCGGCTGAGCAGATCGAGGCCGCCCGGTCGGATGCGGCCGAGGCCATTGGGCAACTGACCCTGACGTTGGATCAAGTTCGGCAGTTGCGGGCTCAGGTAGACTCCCAGAGTAAACATTTATCCGCCCTGATCGGCATTGAGGAAAAAGCCCGTAGCCTCGACGCGCAATTGGTCGAAGAGAGGACCCGCAACGCCGAATTACAGGAGCGCATGCAGGTGGTCGCCGAGGGCCGGACTGCTGCGGAGGAAACGGCCGCGAAGGCGCGGGCGGCGGCCGAGTTGGCCCGACGCGAACTGGCCGCCGGAAGGGCGCTCCATGCCGAACCGAGTGGTGTCGGCGAGATTGTGGCAGAACATCGTGTTCCGGTGGTGTATGGCGGCGCCGTGTCGGGCGCGCTGTTTCCGGTTCAGATTACCGCGGTGGTCGAAACCCAGACCTCGGCCGAAGATCGCACCGGCCTCGGCGCCGTATTCGATATCCGGCTCGCCACCGCCATTCCTTTGGACACCGCCAGTGGGCCGGCATCTCCCCACGAAGTGGTGGACCGGGTGGTCAGCCTCGCCCATTCCATGTATCCGAACGCGGTGCTGACCATCGCTTTCGGCGACGATGGCGACCGCCGGGCCGTACAGGGCCGCTATCAGGATGTCACCTTCACCTCCGCCGATGTCGATGACCGTCGGCGCAAGGCGGCCCAAGTGCTGGCCATCGCCGCAGGCAACTTGTCGCAGTAGCCTGATCCGCTATGGTAAGCGCATCATGTCCGGATCCCATGGCGTTCCGCTCGGCGTCGGAGCCGTCCTGTCCAGAATGAAGGAACGGGTGTGTCTGACGTCAGCACCCGTGGAACAAATCGGGGCATTTGCGTAACGGAGGATTTCTGGCTCATCGTAGTGACCGAAGGGAACGAAGATGAGACAGAAATCCGTGGCGCCGAGCGTAAGCATCCGGTGAGAACCGCAGGTGAGTGCTGCTTTGATCAGGCTGCCTGACTGTCGGCGACGCGCGGCAGCGGACGCCAGTTCCAAGGCAGGAGTTCATCGATCCGGTTGGCGGGATGCGCGGCGATGCGGGCCAGGACGTCGGCCAGCCAGGCTTGCGGATCGATGTCGTTCATCTTGGCGGTGACGATCAGGCTGTAGATGGCGGCGGCACGCTGGCCACCGCGATCCGAACCGGCGAACAACCAGGATTTCCGGCCCAAGGCGAAGCCGCGCAGGGCGCGTTCGGCGGCATTGTTGGGCAGGCAGACGCGACCGTCGTCGAGGAAGCGGGTGAATGCGTGCCAGCGCTTGAGCATGTAGTCCATGGCCTTGGCGAGATCGTTGCCGCGCGAGAGCTTGGCGCGCTGTCCGCGCAGCCAGCCTTCCAGATCTGCAACCAAGGGGGCGCTGAGCTCCTGGCGGACGGCACGGCGCTGCTCGGCGGTCTGGCCGTTGATCGTCCGCTCGATCTCGAACAGCGCGTCGATGCGTTGGACCGCCTCCAGGGCCAACGGTGAAATCGGCGCCGTGGTCTTGCCGCGCGCCTTGCGCCGCGCGTTCTCGGCGAGATCGGCCATGATGAAGAACGGACGCCGCGCATGGACCCAGCAGGCCGCCGCCAGAATCGGGCCCGGCGTGCGGTCTGGCGCATAAACCTTGCCATAGCCGCCATAGGCGTCGGCCTGGAACAGCCCGCTATATGCGGCCAGATGGGCCTGGGGATGCTCGCCGCCTCGGTCGCGCGAGTAGTAGAACATGGCTGCCGGCGGCGAAGGCCGCAGTCATTTGAATCGGGCGCCTGCGCGCCCGGCGGGGCTTGTCCACCGAAGGGGCGGTCGTCGCGCACGTAGACCCAACATCGGCCAGTGTCGGTCTTGCCCTTGGCCAGAACCGGCACGGTGGTGTCGTCGCCGTGCAGCCGTTCGGCGGCGAAGACATGGGCCTCGATGCGGCGGATCAGCCCATCGAGCGCATTGGCAATGGCATAGGCTCGCGCGGCAGCCCGCCCGCTGCCGCAATGCCGTGCCCAACCGCGAAGTTCCGAAGATGTCTTGGCTTCCGATATCTTGAGACGACCGCTCATGGCTCCCCCCAATCTGGTGGAGCCAGTGAATTACACCCCGCGTTTCAGGGGAAGCCCCGATGAGCCACTTCGGACGTCGAGCGGTATCACTGCTGGCGATGATCCTGTTCGAGAAATTCGGTCAGCATCAGCCGCTCAACCGCCAGGCCGAGCGCTATGCCAAGGAGGGCGTGCCGCTCAGCTTGTCCACTTTGGCCGATCAGGTGGGGGCCGGCTGCGCGGCGCTGGAGCCGCTGATCCGACGGATCGAGGCCCATGTCTTCGCCGCCGAGCGCCTGCACGGCGACGACACGACCGTGCCGGTCCTGGCCAAGGGCAAGACCGATACCGGGCGATGTTGGGTCTACGTGCGCGACGACCGCCCCTTCGGCGGGCAAACTCCACCAGCGGCCATGTTCTACTATTCCCGCGACCGGGGTGGTGAGCATCCCCAGGGGCATTTGGCCACCTATGCCGGGTTGTTCCAGGCCGACGCCTATGGCGGCTACAACAAGCTCTGCGCGCCCGACCGCGAGCCGGGTCAGATCCTGGAAGTGGCCTGCTGGGTCCATGCCCGCCGCACATTCTTCGTCATGGCCGATCTCGCCGAGAGCGCCCGCCGCAAGGCGCAGGGCAAGACCACGGCCGTGATCTCGCCGCTGGCGCTGGAGGCGGTCCGGCGCATCGACGCCCTGTTCGAGATCGAGCGGACCATCAGTGGCGAGACGGCCGAACGGCGCCGCGCCGTCCGCAAGGAACTCAGCGCCCCCTTGGTCGCCGATCTGGAAAGCTGGATGCGCGAGCAACGCGCAAAGCTCTCGCGCGGCAATGACCTCGCCAAAGCGATGGACTACGTGCTCAAGCGCTGGCCCGCCTTCACCCGCTTCCTTGATGATGGCCGTGTCTGCCTGTCGAACAATGCGGCTGAACGCGCCCTCCGCGGAATCGCCTTGGGCCGGAAATCGTGGCTGTTCGCCGGCTCCGAGCGTGGCGGGCAGCGAGCGGCGGCCATGTACAGTCTGATCGTCACTGCCAAGATGAACGATATTGATCCGCAAGCCTGGCTGGCCGATGTGCTGGCCCGCATCGCCGCCCACCCCGCCTGAAAGCTACGGCGGGGCCTCCGGCTTTCACCGGATGCTTACGCCAAAGCCCAACCCAAACAAAAATTTGACGTGCTAATCTCGTCCTATGGTATACTGATCAGCATCACAACACGGCTTGGATGTCCCCATGTACCCTCCCTCCATGACCGGAATGAAGCTCGCGGCATCGAAATTGCTCTCGGGAGCGCTTTTGGCCCCCCCCCTGACCATTAGCATTGGACCCGGACTTGTCGCTATCGGCATATTTGGCGCCGCCTGCATCAGCGTATACATGTACACAGTGAACTCGCTGTCCCATGGCAAGTCTAGCCTTTCTGTCGCGACACCGCCGATTTGAAACGCCTCACTTCCACCGGAAGCGGAAAAAGGAAACCGGCAGGCCGCGCGGCTTGACGGTCACTCACGGCAGAGACAATGACATAATGAGCGGTAGTGACAATAAAGAGGCGGCCCTTGCCATCATCAGAGGCATTGTTGGCGCAGCTACGGATATCACAAAATTGGCGAGGGAGATGGAGCAGGACGACAGCGTGATTGTCGCCGCCCTCACGACACCCCTTCCTGCGCCCCCTCCCGTGGAGTCCATCAAGCCCGCCGCAGCCGCGTCGGCACCGACACCGACACTGCCGGCAGCCCCATTGGCCGAAGCCCCCAGGGCAAGCTCTCAGGCCGATGTTATGAGCCAGCTTCTAAAACGCAAACCCAGCAAGACCCACAAGAAGGACGAGGACGACTGAGCTTCGCCTTCTGCGGGCGGACACTGGGCCGGATGGCAAAAGCCTCCGGCCCTTTCTGTATTCCAAACCTAAGACATGTCTTAGGTTTGGAATTCCCCGCGCGACCACATGCTGTTATACCCCACAACGTCATAATACGAAATGGGGGTACAGCAATGCGCAGGCTTGTGATCTCGGGGCCCAAGGGCGGCATCGGCAAAGCCACGCTATCGCGCAACCTCGCCGTCGCCGCGGCTATCGACGGATTGTCGGTGGCGACGTTAGACCTCGATATGCAGCGCAGTCTGACCAAGTGGTATTCCAAGCGCCCTGACGACATGGCGCCCATTCAGCACTACGAATCGACCATGGCTAAGGATGACGTCAAGGACGCCCTGGACGGCATCCAGGTCCACGACCTCCTGATCATCGATACGCCGCCCTCCATCGAGGACCACCCCGAGTCCTTCAGGATGCTGGCAAACGTGGCCACGCTGATGCTGATCCCGACCGGCCAGTCGGACGACGACCTGGATTCCGTCCGCCCCTGGATGCGCTTCGTCCGCAAAAATCAAGTCGAGGCCGCTTTCGTGCTCAACCGCGTCAAGCCGCGCGCGCGTAGTTTTGTCGAAGCCAAGGCTATCCTGGTCAAGGAGGGCAGGGTCTGCCCCATCGAGGTGCCGGATTACGAAGATATCGCGTTCACTTCCTCCCGCGGCATCGGCCTGCTCGAGCTTAAGGGCGGGAGGGGGAGCGAGTATGTCGCTGGTGTGTGGGCGTTCGTACGTGCCGAGATGGGGATTTGACCATGAGCGGGTTCCGTCAAGTCACCAAGGCCCAAGCTCGCGGACATCTATCGCGCGATGAACGCATTGCCCGCCTTGAGGGCACAGTGTTGACGCTTGATCGGCGCGAGGAATTTGTCGAGGAGATCTCGCGCCTGTGGCGTGATGCCCAGGACACCTTCCTGACCATCGGCCGCTATCTCGTCCAGGCAGCCGAACGGCTTGAGCACGGCGAGTATCAGGCCATGGTCGACAACCAACTGCCATTCGGCTACCAGGTGAGTTACCAGCTGCGCAAGGTGGCCGAGGCCATCGATGGCAAGCGCCTGCTGCTCGAGGAGCTGCCGCCGTCCTACGCGACCATTTACCAATTCACGACCCTGACCGACGAGCAATTGACCCTGGCCAGGCAAACCGAGCCGCCGCTGTTGCGGCCGACGGTGAAGCGCGAGGAGATCGTCACATTCAAGCGTGAGATGGCGCGCAAGGTCGCGTCAGAATCGCCCGCCAATCTCCCTGACCCCGCGAAGCGCGTTGCCCAGCTCAAGCGTCGCAAGGAGAACTTGCTCAAGCAGCAGGCGGCAATCCTGGTCGAGCTGGCTAAGATCGAGGAAGAGCTGACGCTGGTCGCTGACTAGCTCTACTGTGTCATAAGCAAACGATATTCAATAATTGGCCGTTGGCAACAAGGACATCTTGGTAATCGTCGGGCGAGTGCCCGTGTCAATCGAATCCGTATGGTGGTGATCGACGTCGTCACGTGGCGCTCAGGCCGGACGGGCGGATCCTCGGGGTCGGTAACCGTCGGGCAAGGCAGGCGCTTGGCGGATCGGGGCGGAGCAAAGTCCTGAGGGGGGAATCAGACTCCTCTCGGTGATGAGGAATCCGTAGGCGGCGATGCAGAAGGCTGCGTGGTGGTGGAATCCGCGCCACCCTCGACCTTCGTAGTGGCCGAGGCCGAGTTCCTGCTTGGATCGTGTCCCTGGGATTGGTGTAACAGCGAGATCGCCGTTTGATCTCCGGCAGGCTTGGCCGGTTTGATCAGGCTGCCGCGACGGGCGGCAGGCTGGTGAGGGGATCATCGCCCATGGTAGCGATGGTTTCCAGGGTCATGTATCGGGATCGCTGGACGGCCCATTCATCGTTCTGCTCCAAGAGGATGGCGCAGATCAGGCGGGTGATGGCGGCCTCGTTGGGGAAGATGCCGACCACTTCGGTGCGGCGCTTGATCTCGCCGTTGAGACGCTCGATAGGGTTGGTCGAGTGCAGTTTGGCGCGAAGGGTCTGCGGGAAGTCCATGTATGCAAGGACGTCCATCTCGGCCTCGTCCATCAGGTCGGCCAGTTTGTACGCCCTGGGGCGGAGTTGGTCGGCGACTTGACGCCATTGGGCATGGGCGGCGGGGGCGTTTTCCTGGGCGAAGGCGGTGCCGATGAAGGCGGAGACGACGCGGCGGCCTTGTTTCCCGGCGTGGGCCAGCACGTTGCGCATGAAGTGGACGCGGCAGCGTTGCCAGGTGGCGTTGAGCACCTTGGCGATGGCGGCCTTCAGGCCCTCATGGGCATCGGATACCACCAGCTTGACGCCGCGCCGTGCCAGCTTGCGTAGGAAGTCGGTCCAGAAGGTCTCGGCCTCGCTGGGACCGATGGCCATGCCCAGCACCTCACGCCGCCCGGCTTTGTTGGCGCCCACCGCGATGGTCACCGCGACGCTGACGATGCGGCCGTCCTGGCGGACCTTGACGTAGGTGGCGTCGAGCCAGACATAGGGCCAGTCGCCCTCGATGTGGCCGTTCCAGGAAGGTGGAGATCTTGCCGTCGATCTCGGCGCACAGGCGCGAGACCTGGCTTTTGGAAATGCCGGTCATGCCCATGGCCTTGACCAGATCGTCCACCGAGCGCGTCGAGATGCCTTGGACATAGGCTTCCTGGATGACGGCGGTCAGCGCCTTTTCCGCCATGCGGCGCGGTTCCAGGAAACATGGCAGATAGCTGCCCTTGCGCAGCCTGGGGATGCGCAGTCCCACCGTGCCCGCTCGGGTCTCCCGGTCGCGATCACGGTATGCGCGTCGATTACGCGCAGACCATCGACCGCCCCCGGCGTGCAAAGCCGGTAGTGGCTCAGGGGTTCACTTCCGTTCGGTGCTGCGGTTCGCCTCGGGCTTCTTCCCCACACGGCCTCGCGGCGCCAGGGTCATGGGCGTCTCACGACGGCGGACCCTGCGTGCAGTTGCCTCCAGCTCGCGGTTGCTACCAACTCGCCCCGCGAAGGACTTTCACCTTCAATCCAGTGCCCATGCCAGGCACACCTTCAGTGGCGTGCGACAAACGCCCTGGCCGGGTCAGCTCGCTCAGCCTAGTGCGCTACCGCTGCAACGACTATGGGGGGATGTTCTGGCGGCTGATGTTGCTGTCGGTTTGATGGTCGGCAAGGAAACGAACGCTTTCCAAAGTGTTGACGATCACATCGCCGATGCTGGTTTCGAAATCATCGAAAGTGCGGATGCGGTATTTGTTCTTCAGCTTTTCTTGCCTGCACGGACTTCGACGCGGCAAACCTCTTGGCTCATATGGGGATCAGCGCCCCAGCATGTCCCCGGCCTGCGCGGGCGTGACGATGGGGACGGGGAATTCCTGTGTCAGGGCCAACAAATCGCGGTCGCCGGTCACCAGCGCGTCGGCACGCCCGGCGATTGCCAATTCCAAAAACGGATGATCGAAGGCATCGCGGCATTGGGGGATGGTCGGCGGCGGATTGGGGATGATGACCGTTTCGCACCAGGGCAGGTAATCGGCCAAGACGGCTTGGCGTTCGTCTTCGCTTAGGCGGAATTTGGGATAGGTCAGCACCCGCAGCAATTCGGCGGCGGTGTCGTGGCTGATTAACGGCGTGAACGCCCCCGATTGCCACGAGCCGCGCAGCCATGCCACGGCCCCGCTTTGGAACAGCAGGGCCGACAGCAAGACGTTTGTATCCAGCACGATGCGCGGGCGGTTCATGCCCCGCGTCGCGCCCAATTCACCGCATCGGCGATGTCGGCATCATCCATGCCCAATTCGGCCAGTTTGGCGCGCACCGCATCGGCTTGGTTGATGCGTACCGGCGTCAACACGATGCGTCCGTTTTCCTCGGTCACGTCGAAATATTCCGCGCCCGGATAATGCGACACCAACGCCTTGGGCAGGGTCAGTTGGTTCTTGGCGGTCAATTTTGCCAGCATGGCGGCCTCTTGGTAAGGAAGTAAGGAAAATCTACCCACGACGCGCAGCCATGGCAAGGAGTTGCGTCGTCGATGAAGCGATAGCGTTGCAGCGCCCGTTTGCGACTTTTCTGGAACTTCTTGGGTTCCCAGCTCATAAAATCATGCACGGTTTCGCCGATCTCGGCACTTAGAGCGGTTTCACGCCGAGCGGAATCGGTAGAGGATTCCCCCTGAGGTCATTTTGTGATTCAACATCTTCGGTAACAACGCTCCCGAGGATGATGCGATGACGTGGCGCTCAGGGCAGTCCTATTCTCAGGACTTGCGCGATAGAGTTTTGGCGGCTGTGGACAGCGGCATGAGCGCCTACGAGGTGGCGCCGCTGTTCCGGGTGAGCGTTTCGTACATCTACAAGGCCCAAGGCCGCCGCCGGGCCACCGGCGAGACGACGGTGAAGCCACGGCCTGGGCGGCCAGGACAGAAGCTGGCGGCTCACCTTGAGGCGTTGCAGGCGCAGATCAAGGTCGAGCCCGATGCCACGCTGGCTGAGTTGCGCGCCTGGGTTCTGGCCGAATTGGGCGTGTCGATCAGCGTCGGCGGCCTGTGGAACACGCTTGAGCGGCTCGACCTCAGTCTGAAAAAAAGAGTGCGCATGCTGCCGAGCAGGAACGTCCCGACGTAGCCGAAGGACGCATCGCCTGGCGAGCCGAGCAGCCGGCGCTGGACCCAACCCGCTTGGTCTTCCTTGATGAAACCGGGGCATCGACCAACATGACCCGGCGCTACGGACGGGCGCCGCGCGGTCAGCGGCTGCTGGCTGCGGTGCCGCACGGTCATTGGAAAATGACCACCTTCGTCGGGGCGCTCCGGCATGACGGAATCTCCGCCCCCTTCGTCATCGACAAGGCGATGAATGGCGCGATCTTCCTGGCCTATGTCGAGCAGGTCCTGGCTCCGACCTTGCGGCCCGGCGACATCGTCGTAATGGACAATCTGCCCGCCCACAAGGTGGCAGGGGTCAAGCAACTCATCGAAGCCCGAGGGGCCACCCTGCGGTATCTGCCGCCCTACTCCCCAGACCTCAATCCCATCGAGCTCGCCTTCGCCAAGCTCAAGAGCCTGCTGCGAAAGGCGCAAGCCCGCACCATCAACACCTTATGGGACGTGATCGGAAAACTCATCGACCTGTTTCCGCCCGAGGAATGCGCCAATTTCTTCGCCCACGACGGATATGGACGCTCGATGTGAAAATGCTCTAAGCAAGCCGCATCAGGTTCCGTACCGCAGGCGACGGAATAGGTTGCTGCAAGACCCTGCATTTGGGCGGTGACCCTGCGTCAGCTGACCGCCATCCAGCAGGAATTGTCGACCGCCGAGATCGAGCTGGCGGCGCTGATCAATCTGCCGCCGGGAACGGTGCTGAAGCTCGACGTGCCCGCCGAGATGAATGTTCCGGCCTGGGAATTGAGCCTGGACCGCATGGAGGAACTGGCCTTCCTCAACAACGCCGATCTGCGGGAACAAGGTTATCAGAGCCGGATCACCGTCAACGACACCAGGAAAGCCATCGCCCGGCTGTTCCCCGGCATCACCTTTTCCACCAGCCGCCAGTACGACCACAACTCGTTCCTGATGGATAATCATTGGTACGAGGCCGGCGCCAAGCTGAGTTGGAACCTGATGAACCTGATCTCGGCCCGGACACTCTGAATTACAACGAAACCGCCGAGGATGTGGCTGCGTCCAAGCGCGCGCGGTCTTCGGATCGAACGATAATACTGACGGTCTGTGCCATGCCCACAGAATCGCATGGATCAGACCCGTTGTGAATCCTCTGATTGGTTTAATGCACTAGGGCATCGCCGGGGCGGTTTGCAGTGCAATGATAGGCGACGCGCCGGCCATTGGCGTCGAACCGCGTTGGCGGCCAGCGACTGCTCCGCCGCCGACACCCAGGGATTGTTGCGGGCGTACCAACCGGCCCGCCGCGCCGCCGTGGTGGCGCCGGCCTGGATCGAAGAGTTGATGCCATCCACCGTGCGGGCGCCGTCCCAACGCCGACCGCCGCCAGCCGCGTCAAACGAGCGGCGGCGGTCGAGGCCAACGGCGCGGAGAAGGGATTTCCACATGCCCCCGATTATCGGAGTCGGCGGATTCCCTGGCTATTCAGACAGTTTTGGAATGTTTGGCAAGAGCGAGGATGAGAGAAGTGGTAGATTGGTATTGTCGCATCAGTGCTGCACCATAAACGGATGAGTCTGGGGGGCACCGGGATTATTAGAGTTCAAAGGATTGCCTCTATGACACATTCCGCTCTAGCACCTGAAGAGGTCGCTCGCCTGAAGAAAGCGGCGACGGCAGCGTCTTTGGCTACCGCCACCGTCATGATTGGCTTGAAGGTCGGGGCATGGGCCATAACCGATTCCATAAGCGTCCTGACCTCGATGATGGATTCCATCCTCGATTTTAGCGTTGGGTTGATGAACTTCGTTGCGGTTCGCAAGGCGTTAAGTCCAGCAAATCGGTTCCATCGCTTCGGGTTTGGAAAGGTCGAACCTCTGGCGGTTCTGGCTGAAGCAGTCTTCCTGTTCGGTGTGGCCATTATGATCATCATCGAGGCCATTGACCGTTTACGCCACCCCCATCCCATCTCTCATGCCGAGTTGGGAGCATGGGCCATGGCGGCGGTCATCGTTCTGACCATCGGGTTACTAATCTATCAGCGCCATGTGATCCGCAAGACCGGCTCCCTGGTCGTTCAGGCCGATGCGATCCACTATGCTGCAGACGTGATGATCCATGTAGGCATCATCTTTTCTCTGCTGCTGTCTGATCTGGCGGGTGTGTTTTGGGTTGATTCGGCCTTCGCATGCGGCGTGGCCTTCTATCTGGTCTGGAATGCGAAGACGATCCTGAGCGAATCCGTAGGGATTCTACTCGATGGCGAATTACCCGACAACGAGCGGCACAAAATCCGGGATCTGGCCTTGTCCCACCCGGAGGTCAAGGGAGTTCACGATCTGCGCACCCGTTCTGCGGGGCCGCAGAAATTTATCCAACTCCATGTCGAAATGAACCCCAACCTGTCACTGCGTGACGCGCATCGCTATACCGAGGAAACCATCGACCTCATCCTTGCTGCCTATCCCGACGCCGAGGTCCAAATTCACGAGGAACCGGTGGGCATGCCCCGCCACCGCTCGTGGTGCGCCGAGGCAGGACCTATTATTCCAGGCCAATACGCTGGACCGAAAGATTAGTCAGTGGATGACACATTGGGTGATGCCAGATAATTGATCAGTGACTGGCCGACGATCAGATAGTTGCCGTTGCCACCCTTGGTGGCTTGGATTGCGCCACTCTTGATGAGCTTGAGCACATCCAGACGAGCCATATCCAAAAATTCAGCAGCGTCGCCGCTGGAATAGATACGCGATGGCTTTATCGTATTGGAGCCGTAGTGTTGGCTAAGTCCGAATAGTCCAAGAACGATACTAACGGCCGAAGCTAAAATTTCCAGAATCTTGTCAATGGAAACAAGTGACCTGGATGACTTGGCCATGGGTTTCTCCTCCTCAGCTGGTCTCATTGAACCCAGTGTAGCGATATTCGAACATAGTCAGCATAAATATGAGGTCTTGGCTATCACGCTTTAGCTCGTCGAGAGCAACCTCTGCCTCCACAAAATTACGCTGCCCAAATAATTTTACAAGAATATCGGCTGTTTCATGAAAATGCCGATGACGTTTCTCCAGAAATGAAATCTCTGGGTATGCACTATATTTTTCAAGTGCCTCTGAATAAATCCATTTTCCGAGTTCGCATGTCCGGCAGGACTCAAGTGCTGGCGCAGATTCGTGCCGGATCTTCTTTTCAAGCTGAAGCAGCCATCGGAGGTGAACCAGCCGCGCTTTCGATATGTCAATCATGCTGCCTCATCGTGAGTTATGGCGTAAAATCAATCAGAAGGGAGACTTGGCGACGCAGAATCTTGTTTTATCGCGTCCGCGAATAAATGATCTGCCCAGTAATCTGGGACATCGTCATTTCGGTTCGTGTCTGGCACCGTTATGATCCACGCATGTTGCACCTCTGGAAAACTATCAAGGATATTCTCCCTAAGGCTGTTGACGATGGCGTTGCTTTCAGCAACCGTCAGCATCTCGTCAATTGAAACATGCATATATATTTCCCAGAACTCGCCCAGGCTGCGGCCGCGGATCAACTTGATTTCTCTAACGCCCTTTGTCGCCCGTGACTTGCGGGCGATTTTATCAAGTTTGTCGCGCGGAACTGTGACGTCCAAAAGACCTTTGATGGCATCCCAAGCGATGATTCTGCCGATATTCATGACGATTAGGGAGACGAGGAGCGCAGCGATGTGATCAGCGGCTGCAATTCCAGCATCGGAAAGAACGATTCCGGCGAATACGACGATGGAGGTGATCGCATCAATGCGATTGTCACGGCTCGCAGAACGGAGCGCGATATTGTCATTTTCCGTGGCGACGCATGAAAGATAGCGCGACATCAATTCGCTAAAAGCAGCGGAGACTATGACGCCGACGATGGCAAACAGAGAGCCCGTTGCCCCCACGGTGTTCGGCTCATTGAAGCTCGTGCTGGCTAGAAAGACGCCGGTCCCGATGAGGGATATTCCGATTATGAGCGAGGTAACGAACAGAATCTTTCCTGCCCCAAACGGAAAAGTCTTGCTCGGAGGAATCTTGGAAATTCGGATGCTGGCGAGGGTCAGGCTCTTGGTGATGGCGTCACCAATGGAATACAGTCCCTGTGCTGCCATGCCCATGCTGCCTGACATCACACCAAGCAGGCTCCGGAATATCGCTTGGGCCAGCGTGCCTCCCAGATCTAACCGCGCAGCTTTTTCGACGCAGCTTATGCAGCCAGAATTTCCCATATGAACGGCCAGTCCTTTGCAGGTTCGGGGCAAAGATAGCCTCCATCCTGAGGCCGAGGAAGCGCTAAATCATATTCTCTTTGCGGGAGCGACCTGCCCAGTGGTCAGGAGCTCTGCCCCCACCTACTTTTTGTGCCCGCCACTGATGGGTGTTTCGCGCTAAGTGCTAAGGCATCTCGACTAAGCGGCCCGTTAGCCGCCGGGCCACCGGCGCCAGGAAATAGATCACCGGGACGCCGACCACATAGGCGATGGCGAATGCCTTCAGCCAGCGCCCCAGGAAATCAGCCCCGAAACCCACATTGACTGCCGTGATGACGAAGGTCATCAGTGAGATCATCATTGCCCCCATTATTAGGGAGAAGACCAAATGGAATCGGGTTTTGGGCAACTTGCTCATGAGGCACTCCTGGCGGCTCGATCAGTGATGGACGGTGTGGGCTCGATCCGCCTTCGTTGGTCTCCGGTCACTAATTCTCACGAAACAAGGGGGTTGTGTTTCGACGCTGGCAGTGGTTCGATCCGACCCTGAACTAACTCATAGGGCTTACACGCTGAATGAAGACACTTTCAGCTTGTCGGGGACTGATTGGAATTGCCGATGACGGTCTGCGGCGGGTGATGCGGGAGCTGCTGCTTGGCGTCAAGATGCACGAGTTCGAATTCCTGGCGGATGTGGGGGGGCTCGCCTATGCCATCCGGGCAAGTCATCAGGCTTTCGACCTGATCATAATCCAAAATGATTTGCCTGGGGGGGGGGCGGCGGCTGTCGCTCGTTGCGTCCGCTGGGATATGCCCGCTCCGCTCAATAATCTACCGATTATCAGCATCGGTAGGGACTGGACCCATGAGATGCTGGCGGAGGTGCGGGATGCGGGGATCTGCGAAATCATCACCATGCCAACCTCTCTCACGACGGTGCAGGCCAAGCTTGTTTGCGCCATGGACGGCAAGCGTCCCTTCCTGTCCACGGACATGTATCGCGGTCGTTGCCGACGGCGGCTGTCCGCGAAGGGCTATCAGGGGCCATTTCGCCGGGCGGAGGACCGAATTGCCGAGCAGCTGAATTCAGCTATCTCGAAATCCGAGCGAAGGGCGGTACGCCAAGAGCAGCAGGGGGGCGCTCTGCCTCTGGCGCCCCCAGCCCCACCTCCATCCTCAGGGGGGGCGCGAGCCTCGGTCAGCCCGGTCGACAATGACGTTGAGGAGGAGGGCGGAGACCGGCAGACCCGTGCGGTAATCGACAAGGCATTCGTAGTCGCGCGCCAGGTCGAGCAGCTTCTGGCGCGGATTGCGACGTCCGGTGGAGGTAAGGAGGTTGCTGCGTTGCATCTGGTGGTGGCCGATGCCGAGGAGCGTTTGATCAACCTCATGGTGCTGGTGCAGATGCGCGTCGAGCAGCATGGATGCTCTCCTTCGGATATCGAACGATTACGCGCCATCCGTAAATTGGTCGATGCAAGTGCTGTGTCACTTTTGCGGAGACAGCTGTCCCGGCTGATTACATCCGGCGAAGCCATCCTGTCGGGTCGGGGCGGATTATCTTTCAATATTAGCGTCGCCATGCAGGCTCAGATGAGCCACGTTCACTTTCTAATCAATGTTGGGGGGGGGCTTGAAAAACTGGATAGCGGCACGATAGAGGAGGTCGCCAAGGCTGATTATATAGTAAGCCAAGTGACGCAGAGGGAGGCCGGGACCATGACGCTGCGCCAGTTCGATGATGCATCCTCGTCTGTACGGCCCCGCGCTTAACCCGACGGAAGTTGCCCAATCGTTTCCGATTATGCTAGCAGCGGTGGATTGGTGGTGCATGGTCACTTGCGGCGACTGCCTCGACTTCAACAGACTCTGGCCCATGATCGGGCCGTCGGCGGGTTGGTCATCTGATTTCGGGATGGTGGTTGAAGGGTTTCCTTCCGGGGAAGGCCGCCTTGGCAAGCAGAGACCGATGCCGGAAAGTTTGACCTTTAGTCGGACTAAAGGTCGGGTTGACGATGAAAGTCGAGGTCCTGTCGGGTGTTGAGCGTCGGCGTCGCTGGCCTTGGGACGCGAAAATCCGTTTGGTAGAGGAGACGCTGGCGCCTGGGATGACGGTGGCTGAGGTGTCACGCCGGCATGGGGTGGCGCAGAGCCTTCTGTTCTACTGGCGGCGCCTGGCACGGGATGTCCAGCTTGGGCCGCATGGGGCGCCGGTGCTGCTCCCGGTGGAGGTCACCCCGTCGGCGGCGGTGGCGCCGGTCACGCCCGAGCCGGCCCCGCGGCGCGGTTTGATCGAGATCGAGCTTGGGGACGGTCGGTTCGTCCGGGTCGATAGCGACGTCGATGCGGGCGCCTTGCGCCGCGTTCTCGATGTGCTGGAGCGGCGATGATCCCGGTTCCGAGCAATGTCCGCGTCTGGCTGGCAGTGGGCCGCACCGACATGCGGCGCGGCATGAACGGCCTGGCGCTGCAGGTGCAGGAGGCGTTGCAGCGCGATCCCCATGCTGGTGATCTTTTCGTCTTCCGGGGGGCGCCGGGGCGACATGATCAAGATCATCTGGCATGACGGGTTGGGCATGTCGCTCTACGCCAAGCGCCTGGAGAAAGGGCGCTTCATCTGGCCGTCTCCGGCCGACGGCGTGGTGGCGATTTCGGCCGCGCAACTCGCCTATATGCTGGACGGGATCGACTGGCGGCACCCGCGCCAAACGTTCCGTCCGCAAAGTGCCGGATAGACCGCCCCGCCATCATTTTTCAGGAGTCAGCGGTAGGATTTTGTGATTCCATCGGGGCATGAAGACCCGCCGTCAAACCCCGTCCGATGATGTCGCCGCGCTGAAGGCCGCGCTGCTTCGGGCCGAGGCGGAACTGGCGGTTGCGAGGGCCAAGGCCGCCGACGATCAGGCGCTGATCGCCCACCAGAAACTGCAGATCGAGAAGCTGAACCGCGCGCTTTATGGTTCCCGCGCCGAACACACGGCGCGGCTGATCGATCAGATGGAATTGCGGTTCGAGGAGCTGGCGGCGTCGGCCACCGAGGACGAGATCGCCGCCGAGCAAGCCGTGGCCAAGACCACCAACGTGGCCGCCTTCGCCCGCCAGCGACCGGCGCGCCAGCCTTTCCCCGAGCACCTGCCGAGGGAGCGCATCGTCGAGCCGGCGCCGGCCACCTGCGCCTGCTGCGCCCGGCTGCGCAAGCTGGGCGAGGATATCACCGAGACGCTGGAGGTAATCCCCCGCCAGTGAAAGGTGATCCAGCGGGTCCGCGAGAAATTCACCTGCCGCGACTGCGAGAAGATCAGCCAAGCGCCGGCGCCGTTCCACGTTACCCCGCGCGGCTGGGTCGGCCCTTCGCTGCTGGCGATGATTCTGTTCGAGAAGTTCGGCCAGCATCAGCCGCTCAACCGTCAGGCCGAGCGCTATGCCAAGGAAGGCGTGCCGCTCAGCCTGTCCACCCTGGCCGATCAGGTCGGTGCCGGCTGTGCCGTGCTGGAGCCGCTGATCCGCCGCATCGAGGCCCATGTCTTCGCCGCCGAACGGCTGCACGGCGACGACACCACCGTGCCGGTTCTGGCCAAGGGCAAGACCGACACTGGCCGATGTTGGGTCTACGTGCGCGACGACCGCCCCTTCGGCGGGCAAACTCCACCAGCGGCCATGTTCTACTATTCCCGCGACCGGGGTGGTGAGCATCCCCAGGGGCATTTGGCCACCTATGCCGGGTTGTTCCAGGCCGACGCCTATGGCGGCTACAACAAGCTCTGCGCGCCCGACCGCGAGCCGGGTCAGATCCTGGAAGTGGCCTGCTGGGTCCATGCCCGCCGCACATTCTTCGTCATGGCCGATCTCGCCGAGAGCGCCCGCCGCAAGGCGCAGGGCAAGACCACGGCCGTGATCTCGCCGCTGGCGCTGGAGGCGGTCCGGCGCATCGACGCCCTGTTCGAGATCGAGCGGACCATCAGTGGCGAGACGGCCGAACGGCGCCGCGCCGTCCGCAAGGAACTCAGCGCCCCCTTGGTCGCCGATCTGGAAAGCTGGATGCGCGAGCAACGCGCAAAGCTCTCGCGCGGCAATGACCTCGCCAAAGCGATGGACTACGTGCTCAAGCGCTGGCCCGCCTTCACCCGCTTCCTTGATGATGGCCGTGTCTGCCTGTCGAACAATGCGGCTGAACGCGCCCTCCGCGGAATCGCCTTGGGCCGGAAATCGTGGCTGTTCGCCGGCTCCGAGCGTGGCGGGCAGCGAGCGGCGGCCATGTACAGTCTGATCGTCACTGCCAAGATGAACGATATTGATCCGCAAGCCTGGCTGGCCGATGTGCTGGCCCGCATCGCCGCCCACCCCGCCTGAAAGCTACGGCGGGGCCTCCGGCTTTCACCGGATGCTTACGCCAAAGCCCAACCCAAACAAAAATTTGACGTGCTAATCTCGTCCTATGGTATACTGATCAGCATCACAACACGGCTTGGATGTCCCCATGTACCCTCCCTCCATGACCGGAATGAAGCTCGCGGCATCGAAATTGCTCTCGGGAGCGCTTTTGGCCCCCCCCCCTGACCATTAGCATTGGACCCGGACTTGTCGCTATCGGCATATTTGGCGCCGCCTGCATCAGCGTATACATGTACACAGTGAACTCGCTGTCCCATGGCAAGTCTAGCCTTTCTGTCGCGACACCGCCGATTTGAAACGCCTCACTTCCACCGGAAGCGGAAAAAGGAAACCGGCAGGCCGCCAGCCTAAGGGCTAGGGCCGTGTGCGTCTTGCCGGTGCCGGAATTGCCCAGCGCGATGACGTTTTCGCGCCGGGTGATGTAGTCGCAACGCGCCAGATCGAGGACCAGCATCTTGTTGAGCGAGGGGATGGCGGTGAAGTCGAAGCTATCGAGCGATTTGACCGCTGGAAAGCGGGAATGGTCGATGCCCTCGGCGGCGCAGAGCTGGGCCTGCTTGTCGTATTCACGCAGAAAGGTCGGCAGCTTGAGGGTTTTCAGGTGATGGGCCAGCAGAACCTGCGGCAGAGCCGTCTCGGCTGATGTCGTCATGTCGCTTCTCCCAGCAAGGCCATGTAATCGGCGGCGGCCGTGGTCTTGACCTCCATGCCGGGCAGGAAGGGATAGGCCGACAGATCCAGTCGCGGCGGACGCCGCTCGATCCGGCATAAGGTCAGGTGCTTGATGGCATCGAAGGCGATGGCACCACGCTCGATGGCATCCTTGATCGCCGCCGTCACCGGCGCCAGCGGGAAGACCTCCAGCAGTCGCAGAACCTGAACGAACTCCCGTCGTCCACGTTTGTCCATGCGGGCTTCCAGCAGGCGGCGCAACTCGGCGAACACATCGGGCAATTGCCATCCTTGGAGTGGAGCGGCTTGGTCCAGTGCGCCGGTCTTCTGCTCCAGCAGGGCGAGATAATGCAGGGGATCGAACACGAAGTCGGCACTGTCGTATGACCGGGGATGACGGGCGATCAGCTCGTTACAGTGGGCAATCACCACCTCATCGACAAACCCCTTCACCAACACCTCGCGGTGACCGAACTGGGTCGGGACCGAATAGTCGTTGCAGCGGTAGCGCACCAGGCTGAGCGAGCTGACCCGGCCAGGGCGTTTGTCGCACGGCTCGAAGGGAGCGGCAGGCAATGGACGGAAGACGGCAAGATCAGCGGCCAGCCGCTCACCTATGGTCTGGTGGTGGCCCCGCAGCACATCACCATGGCGCTCCAGACTGCGAGCCAGCAACATGGCATTGAGCGCGTCGAAATCAGCGGCCACCGGCTTGGGCACCATCCAGTTGCGCCGGGCGTAGCCGACCAACCCCTCGACCTTGCCCTTGTCATTGCCCTTGCCGGGGCGCCCGAAGCGATCCGTGAACAGGTAGTGGGACTGCAACTCGGTGAAGGCCCTCGTCCGCTTCCGCTTGCCGTCGCCGAGAATCTTGGCCACCGCCAGCGTCGTGTTGTCGTAGAGGATCGACACCGGCAGGCCGCCGAAACGGTCGAACGCGGCGACGTGACCATCCAGAAACGCCTCGGTGGTCTCCGCCGGATACGCCTTTACGAAGGTCGCATCGGAGTGCGGCAGGTCCATGCAGAAGAAGTGGATCTTGCACTCCACCCCGCCGATGACGGACAGCGCCTCGCCGAAATCCACCTGCGCATGGCCGGGTGGATGGTACAGCGGCACGAACATCTCCTTCGATCGAAGCCGCCGCTCGGCAACATATTCTTTGATGATGGTGTAGCCGCCGGTGAACCCGTGCTCGGCCTTGAGACGCTCGAAGATCCGCTTCGCCGTGTGTCGCTGCTTCACCGGCATCTTGGGATCATTGGCCAGAATTTGGTCGATGATCCCGGTGAACCTGTCCAGCTTCGGCCGTGCGGCTGGCTCCTTCCGCCGATACCCCGGCGGCACCGAGAAAGCGCACATCTTGTCCACCGTCTTGCGCGCAACGCCGAATAATCGCGCAGTCTCTCGCCGGGACCGGCCTTCAACGAAGACCGACTGTCGGGGATGCGATGCCGATGTTCAATCTGATCATAGCTTTCAACGAAAAGGTGGTGGTCGAGACTTTCCACATGTCCGAATAAAGGACATCTTCCGTGGTTGAATGGCGAAAGATGACAATCGCGCCCCCACCCGGCCAGAACCTTACCCTTCTGGGTGTAGCGTATGGCATTGGCGACCAAGTTTCGCAGAATGGTCGTAAGCGATGTTCTCTGGCCACGGCCTTGAGATCGGCGGGGATCTGGTAAGCCCAGGGCAGAAGCTCGTCGAGGCGGCTCTGTGGATGGCCCGCGACGATACGGCTGATGGCATCGACGAAGTAGGCATGCGGTTCCGCCATTTAATTACTTAATTTCATTGCCGCCCCGCTTACCCCCAGAAATCGAAGAAGGGAATCCACAGCGCGTCCGACAGGGGCGCAATTGGTGGTTCTGGCGCTTTGGTGCGGGCGTCGCCCTCCGCCAACATGGCGGCCTTCCTACGAGCGACCAGTTGCGCGAGGGCGGCCTCCGCAATGTCCCGCGCCTCCGCTTTCGCAAGCTGGACGCCTCCAAAAACCCTGGCGATGAGGGCGGGGCTTTGATTCAATGACGGGATCGTGGCGGTGAGGTTGGGCAATGAAGGCACCGGGTTTTTTCGACGTTGAAGCATGTCTGGCGGGTCTTTCGAAGAAGGGCGACGTGCTGGAGCACTTGAACCGGACGATCGATTTCGCGCGGTTCCGTCCTGACCTGGAGCGTACGGTTCCGCGCTCGAATGGCGCCAAAGGTGGTCGTCCGCCGTTCGATCATGTGCAGATGTTCAAGGTGCTGATCCTGCATGGGCGATGAGGCCACGGAATATTTCATGCGTGACCGCCTGACCTGGAAGTGGTTCCTTGGGCTTGGGCTTGGGATTTCCGATCCGGTTCCCGATGCCAACACGATCTGGACCTTCCGCGAGCACCTGACCAAGGCCAACGCCATCAAGGGTCTGTTCGAGCGCTTCGATGCAGGCTATCTGGCGATGTCGGGCAATTCACCATTGTCGCCGCCCCCAAGCAGCGCAATACCGATGGTGAGAAGGCCGCGATCAAGGCCGGAACCATTCCCGACGCCTGGAAGGACAAGCCAGCGAAATTGCGGCAAAAGGACCGCGATACGCGGTGGACGGTGAAGTATTCCAAGGCCAAGCCCCGTGAGGATGGCCAGCCGCAAGTGGATCTGGCCGTCCCATCCCTCGGCTACAAGAACCACGTTCCGGCGGATCTGGCGCATGGGCTGATCCGCAAATGGCTGGTGACGGATGCGGCAGCCCATGATGGCGCCCGGTTGCCCGATCTACTCGACAAGACCAATACGGCGAGCGGCGTCTGGGCCGACACGGCCTATCGCTCGGAAAAGAACGAGACGTTTATGGCGAAGAACGGCTTCGTCTCGCAGGTCCATCGCAAGAAGCCCAAGGGCAAGCCGATGCCAGACAGAACCCGCAAGGCCAATGCCCTCAAATCCATGGTGCGCTATATCTTCGCTCACCAGAAGGGGCCAATGGCCGCCATCGTCCGCACCATCGGCAAGGCCAGGGCGGAAACCAAGATCGGCATGATCAACCTCGCCTACAACATGCTGCGTCTCATGTGGCTTGAGAGGAAACGTGCGCCCGCTTGAGGGCAAAACCAGGGGAATATTGCCTGAAACCACCAATGTCCTGCGGAAGTCGGCGCCGATAGGGCCTGACTAACGTATCCATCCGGTGAAGGACGCAGGGGGGGGGCGGCGTCAGGCGGCGACGGCGGAGGCCGGGTTGGCGTTCCGCCAGTTCCAGGGCAGGAGTTCGTCGATGCGGCTGGCGGGGTGACCCGCGATCCGTGCAAGGACATCGGCCAGCCAGGCTTGCGGATCGATGTCGTTCATCTTGGCTGTGACGATGAGGCTGTACATGGAGGCGGCACGCTGTCCACCGCGGTCGGACCCGGCGAAGAGCCAGGACTTCCGGCCGAGCGCGATGCCACGAAGGGCGCGTTCGGCGGAATTGTTGGTCATGCAGACGCGGCCGTCGTCGAGGAAGCGGGTGAAGGCGGGCCAGCGTTTCAGCATGTAGTCCATGGCCTTGGCAAGATCGTTGCCTCGCGACAGACCGGCGCGCTTCTCCGTCAGCCATCGTTCCAGGTCGGCGACCAGGGGGGCGCTGAGCTCCTGGCGGATCGCCCGCCGCCGGTCGGCGTCCTGGCCGCTGATGGCGCGCTCGATCTCGAACAGGGCGTCGATGCGCCGGACCGCCTCCAGCGCCAGGGGCGAGATCACCGAGGCAGCCCGGCCCTCGGCCTTGCGGCGGGCATTGGCCGCCAGGTCGGCTAGGGCGAAGAACGGACGCCTCGCATGCGCCCAGCAGGCGGCCTCCAGGATTGGCCCGGGTTTTCGGTCGGGCAGGTAGAGTGCGCCATAGCCCCCATAGGCGTCCGCCTGGAGCAGCCCGGCATACCCAGCGAGATGGGCCTGGGGGTGTTCACCTCTCCGGTCGCGCGAATAGTAGAACATGGCCGCCGGTGGTGCCGGTCCGCCGAAGGGGCGGTCGTCGCGGACATAGACCCAACATCGGCCGGTGTCGGTCTTGCCCTTCGCCAGGACGGGCACCGTGGTGTCGTCGCCATGCAGACGCGCGGCGGCAAACACATGGGCCTCGATGCGCCGGATCAACGGCTCCAGGGCGGCGCAGCCGGCGCCCACCTGGTCGGCCAGCGTGGACAGGCTGAGCGGCACACCCTCCTTGGCATAGCGCTCGGCCTGGCGGTTCAGCGGCTGGTGCTGCCCGAACTTCTCGAACAGGATCATGGCCAGCAGGCTGGGGCCGGCCCAGCCGCGCGGGGTCACATGGAAGGGCGCCGGCGCCTGGCTGATCTTCTCGCAGTCCCGGCAGCTGAACTTCTCGCGGACCCGCTGGATGACCTTCCACTGGCGCGGGATCACCTCCAGGGTCTCGGTGACGTCCTCGCCGATCTTGCGCAGACGGTCACCGCCGCAGCAGGAGCAGGCCGACGGAGCCGGCTCGACCACCCGCTCGCGCGGCAAATGCTCGGGAAACGGCTTGCGGGCAGGCCGGTTGCGGGTGAAGGCCGCCACGTTGGTGGTGCGCGCCGCGGCCTTCTCGGCGGTGATCTCGTCCTCGGTGGCCGCCGCCGCCAGTTCCTCGAACGCCAGCTCCATCTGGTCGATCAGGCGGGCCGAGCGTTCCGCCTGGGGGCCGTAGAGTTCGCGCTTCAGTTTCTCGATCTGCAGCTTCTGGTGCGCGATCAGCGCCTGGTCCTCGGCGGCCCTGGCGCGCGCGACCGCCAGCTCCGCCCTCAGGGCGTCGATGTCGTCTGTCGGGGTCTCGCGGCCGATTTCCATGCCCCAATGGAATCATAAAACCCGGCCGCTGACTCGCTAAAAATGTGGGTTTCCGCCCTATCCGGCACTTCGCGGGCGGAAGGTGTGGCGCGGGTTGCGCCAGTCGATCCCGTCGAGCATGTAGGCCAGTTGGGCCGACGAGATCGCCACCACGCCGTCAGCCGGAGAGGGCCAGATGAACCGCCCCTTCTCCAGGCGCTTGGCGTACAGCGACATGCCCAGGCCGTCGTGCCAAAGGACCTTGATCAGATCCCCCCGAGCACCCCGGAAAACGAACAGGTCACCGGCGTGGGGATCGCGGCCGAGCGCCTCCTGCACCTGCAGCGCCAAGCCGTTCATGCCGCGCCGCATGTCCGTCCGCCCGACCGCCAGCCAGACCCGGACGCCCGTCGGAACCGGGATCATCGCCGCTCCAGCACGTCCAAGACCCGGCACAGCAGCTGGGCACCGACACCATCGCCGACACGGACACGGTAGCCACCAGCCAGATCGATCTCCACCACGCCGGCAGAAGAAGAGGCTTCCTTCCGCCCGGAGGCCGCCATGTCCTCGGCCACCACCACCGGCACCATATGGGCCGGCACCGTCTCGCCCTGTTGTCCCCCGAAACGCTTGCGCCAAGTGAAAACCTGATTGTCGTTGACCCCGTACCGCCGCGCCACCCCGGCCACAGAGGCCCCGGGCTCGTAGGTCGCCGCGACGATCTCCCGCTTCAGATCCTCAGGCCAAGAACGGTTCCGCCGCCGCCCGGTCGAGTTTCTGTCCATAAATGAATCCGTGGACACTTCCGCCAACTTCAACGCCAATCAGGCGATCAGCTTCGCCGAAGCTCACCCGGCCGGGAAGGCGGTCCACGCCGGAGGGATACTGACTAGAGCGGTTTCACGCCGAGCGGAATCGGTAGAGGATTCCCCCTGAGGTCATTTTGTGATTCAACATCTTCGGTAACAACGCTCCCGAGGATGATGCGATGACGTGGCGCTCAGGGCAGTCCTATTCTCAGGACTTGCGCGATAGAGTTTTGGCGGCTGTGGACAGCGGCATGAGCGCCTACGAGGTGGCGCCGCTGTTCCGGGTGAGCGTTTCGTACATCTACAAGGCCCAAGGCCGCCGCCGGGCCACCGGCGAGACGACGGTGAAGCCACGGCCTGGGCGGCCAGGACAGAAGCTGGCGGCTCACCTTGAGGCGTTGCAGGCGCAGATCAAGGTCGAGCCCGATGCCACGCTGGCTGAGTTGCGCGCCTGGGTTCTGGCCGAATTGGGCGTGTCGATCAGCGTCGGCGGCCTGTGGAACACGCTTGAGCGGCTCGACCTCAGTCTGAAAAAAAGAGTGCGCATGCTGCCGAGCAGGAACGTCCCGACGTAGCCGAAGGACGCATCGCCTGGCGAGCCGAGCAGCCGGCGCTGGACCCAACCCGCTTGGTCTTCCTTGATGAAACCGGGGCATCGACCAACATGACCCGGCGCTACGGACGGGCGCCGCGCGGTCAGCGGCTGCTGGCTGCGGTGCCGCACGGTCATTGGAAAATGACCACCTTCGTCGGGGCGCTCCGGCATGACGGAATCTCCGCCCCCTTCGTCATCGACAAGGCGATGAATGGCGCGATCTTCCTGGCCTATGTCGAGCAGGTCCTGGCTCCGACCTTGCGGCCCGGCGACATCGTCGTAATGGACAATCTGCCCGCCCACAAGGTGGCAGGGGTCAAGCAACTCATCGAAGCCCGAGGGGCCACCCTGCGGTATCTGCCGCCCTACTCCCCAGACCTCAATCCCATCGAGCTCGCCTTCGCCAAGCTCAAGAGCCTGCTGCGAAAGGCGCAAGCCCGCACCATCAACACCTTATGGGACGTGATCGGAAAACTCATCGACCTGTTTCCGCCCGAGGAATGCGCCAATTTCTTCGCCCACGACGGATATGGACGCTCGATGTGAAAATGCTCTAACACCACAGCCGATCCGATCAGGCCAAAATCAGGCCAGCGCCGAGGTTTTTGGAGGCGTCCAGCTGGCGCTGATGTCGGACGACCTGACCCGGCGGGCTTGGCTGGTGGGGCATTCCCGCCGGATGATCGCCGTCATCCGCCAGAATATCGGCTTCGCCATCGCGTTGAGGGCCGTCTTCATGGTGTTGGCGGTTTTTGATATCGCCACCTTATGGGGAGCCATTGCGGCGGATATGGGAGCTGCTCTTCTGCTGGCCTTCAATGGATTGCGCCTGCTGAGGGCCGCCGATGCTTGATTCTTCCGGAGCGGCTCAGGCGATACCGGTGGCGACCACCGAGACCCGCATCTTGCCGTCCAGCTTCTCGTCGAAAGTGGATCCGAAGATGATATTGGCGTCGGGCGCCACTTCGGTGCGGATACGGTTGGCGGCCTCGTCCACCTCGAACAGCGTCATGTCCATGCCGCCAGTGATGTTGATCAGCACTCCCTTGGCCCCCGCGATGGAGGTGTCGCCCAAGAGCGGGTTGGAGATGGCTGCCTCGGCGGCCTTGACGGCGCGCGGTTCGCCCTCGGCCTCGCCGGTGCCCATGATGGCCTTGCCCATCTCGCTCATAACTATGCGAATATCGGCGAAATCCAAATTGATGAGCCCGGGCTTCACTACCAGATCGGTGACGCTACGCACGCCGGAATTCAGAACGTTGTCGGCCATCTTGAAGGCATCAATGAAGGTGGTGCGTTCAGAGGCGATGCGAAACAGGTTCTGATTGGGGATGATGATCAGGGTGTCGACGACGTGCTGCAATTCCTCAATGGCGGCTTCGGCCGTGCCCATGCGATGACCACCCTCGAAGTGGAAGGGCTTGGTGACCACGCCGATGGTCAGGATGCCCCGCTCGCGCGCGGCCTGGGCAATGACCGGAGCGGCGCCGGAACCGGTTCCGCCGCCCATGCCGGCGGTAATGAACACCATATTGGCGTCGTCGATAGCGGTCAGGATGTCGTCGATGCTCTCTTGGGCAGCCGAGCGGCCCAGTTCGGGACGTGACCCCGCACCCAGGCCTTTGGTGACATAGCCTCCAAGCGGAATGCGCCGGTCGGCCAAGCTTAACCCCAGGGCTTGGGCGTCCGTATTGGCGGCTATGAATTCCACGCCCTCGATCTTGGACAGAATCATGTTGTTGACGGCATTGCCGCCCGCGCCACCGACGCCGATCACGATGATTCTGGGACGTATCATTGTCATGTCTTCGCAGAAGCTAATGGGTTCAACGCCAAAAATACCATTTAGCCGATTCGCAGGGCGCGCAGCACATTGCCGCCCCGCCACTGGTAGAAACGGTACCACAGAAGAACTATGACGGCCGCCGCATAGACATAGGGTTCGCCATTCTCGTGGTTGGCAGCAAGGATGAAATGCAGCGCCACCAGGGCATTGATGACATAGGTGGCCCTATGCAGCCTTTTCCAGCGTTTGCCGCCGATCTTCTTGATCTGGCTGTTGGTGGAGGTGAAGGCCAGGGGGATCAGCAGGAGGAAGGCCGCCAGGCCGAGCAGAATGAATGGCCGCTTGTAGATGTCGCTCGCCATGTCGCCCAGATTAAGCGCCCATTCCAGGGTGACATAGGCCAGAACGTGCAATACCGCGTAGAAAAAGGCGAACAGGCCGATCATGCGCCGGTACTTGGCCAGGGACTTGATGCCAGTAATCTCCTGCACCGGGCGCATGGACAGCGAGATGATCAAGAAGGTGAAGGCCCAATCGCCCAAATAGCGGTTGACGAAACCGACCGGGGCCTCGCCCAGAGAGCCGTTGGAGAAATATCCTTCGATAACGCTGCGCCCGATCAGCCAGACGAAGGGGAGGGCCGCGGTCAGGAACACCAGCGGCTTCCAATCCACCTTGCGGGTGGATTTAAGGTGGTGATCGCAGGTCTCATCAATGCCGTTGGCCAGCAGCCAGGCGGCGTAGAGGGTCACCAGCATCTTGCCGGTTCCCATCAGGATGAATGGCGCGCGCGGGCCAAGCGCATCGAAATAATAGCCGCCACTTTGCACCAGCATGACGGTGCCAAGGCCGCCCACCAGATAGCCCGCCCCAACCATGGCGCCCAGGATCGGCTTGGGCGAGACGTCCACAGTCAGGACCTGAAGAGTCACGAAACATCCGGCATGGCCGATGCCTACCATCAGCAACGGCAAGGCCACCAGCCAGTTGAAGGGATTGGCGAACATTCCGAGCCAGATATAGCCGACCGCCGCCAGGGAAAGGCTGGCCCCGATGGCGGAAATGCGGCTGTGGCGCTCGATGAAGGATCGCCACAGCGGGATTGCCGCCAGAACCGCCAGCCCCAATAGACCGATCATCACGGCGGCATGGGCGGTGGCGTAGGTGCGGGTCACCCCCACCAGATCCGACACGGAAATGCACCACAGCGAGAAGAAAAGGCTGAGGATGATCACGTCGGCGCGGGTGTAGAAGGCGGCGGCGAAGGCCAATTGCAAGCGCGGGTCGCTGGTGATCACCGACCAGACTTGCCGAAGGGGATGCTCGTCTCCCGTGGGCGCTTGCTGGGGCTGTGCTACATCCCGCAAGGATTCGCGCGTCATCTGGAACCCGGCGATGCCGATCAGCAGCGGCAGGCACATGATGATGAACACACCGCCCTTATAATCGGCCATCTGCATGATGATGGCCGACAGCATGGTGCCGCCGAAGACCATCATGAACACCAAATTTCCCATCAGGCGCGGCCGGTTGGCCCGCGAGGAGACATCGCCCACCAGGGTGGAAAGCTGCAACTGGACGGTATCGGCCCCCACTGTCAGCAGCACCCGGGTCAGATAGAACAGCACCAGCCCGGCGGCACCGAAGGCGAGCCCAATTTGCAGGCTGAGCAGGGACATGGCCGCGCCAGCCACCGCGATCAGGAAGCCCGTGGCGATGATCCGAACCCGGCCAATCCGATCGGATAGCAGGCCGAACCATCCCACGCAGACGATGGAGACGATCTCTGCCACCACCTGAATATCGGCGTTGACCGCGCCCTCTTTTTCGAAGGCAATGCCGAAAATCTTATCCAGCAGCAGGGGCTGGATAGAGATGGACAGCGCGGCCACCAGAGAGCCCACGGTCATCAGCAGATAGATGATATTCCATTGGGTGGGAGCGAAGTCAGCCGGTGTCGTGCCGGTGGAGGGTTTACCGCTCTTCGGCATCCACGCCTCCAACATTAGCCCACAGGCCGTTGAGATGGTCGTCACGCAGGGCACAGACTTCGCCATTGGCCATGACGCTCATGGCGTAATCCAGCCCGGCGCTCGCCTGGGTCGGGTCGCGGAAGGCGGTGCCCTTGACGAACATACCGGGACGGACCAAGCAGCCCTCCGCTTGCAGGAACCAGAGCGGGGCAAGGTCGATCCACATGGGAGGATTGATCCCATCGTTGATCTGAATATAGATATCACCCCAGACCGAGCGGGTGCCAGCGCCCGCCACGCTGACGATCTTGCCTTGATAGCGGAAGGGCACCATCCGCTCATGCGCTTCGTTGCCCAGGGGCGCCGGTGCCGGGGTAACCGCCAGCGCCACGCTCATCGCCTCGGGTAAGGGCATGCCCTGCGAGAATGCCACCGGAGCGGGGCTTGCCTTGCCGCTCTTGGCAACGCTGCCCTTCTTCACGATGGTGTGGCAACTGGCGCAGGCCATCTTCTCGCGTCCATCCACATGCGGCGCCGGGGTTCCCTCAACGATGGGCAGCGTGCCCGCGCCCGGACCGGTAGCGGCGGAAGCGGGGGTGACGATATGGCAGCTGGAGCAGACCATCTTCTCGCGGCCATCGCGATGGGGGGCGGCCATCCCAGCGACAATGGGAGGCGCCAGATCGTAGGTGTGATCTTCCCACGGATTGGCATTGAACAGCGCGGTCAGAACTAGGGCCATGCTGAAGGCAATGCCCAACGCCATGATCCAGACGGCGATGTCGGGATGTGCAACGGCTTTGGTGTTCACGGGAGTTCGACTGTGGTCAAAGTGGAGCTACCGATTCCCGATGCGCTAGCGATGAAAGTGCCGAAGTATCTCATATTCCCATACGCAATGGAATGACCATCGGCCTTCCGTCTGGACCGTAGCTGGAAATGGCGGCCATGCAATTTCGGACGTCGGCTTTCGTCACGCATCGGAGATGGGGGTTCCATCGATGAGGAAGTGCTCGGCCAGGGCCTTTTCCAAGGCCCACAACTCGCCATCCTCGAAGACGATCCGGACCAGATCATTAGGGTCGCAGGCGGACACCAGCGAGCGGATCTCACGGGCCTCGCGCAGGATTTTGGAAATCTGCTGGCGCACATTCTCGGCACCAATCGCGCATTGCTGCAATTGGTCGGAATGGTTGACGACCTCGCTGACCAAGCTGCGGAAAAAGACGTTCTTGTCACCCGCGAAATAGGCGTTAGTCAGGGTCGAAATAAACTTTTGTGTTCCCTCCCTGTCGCCATGGGCCGCGTTCAGGTGCTCGCTCAGGAGCTGGGTTGCGGTCATGCTGAGGTCATTGAGGGCCAGCCCCAGCACCTCCGCCAACGCCCGCATGCGGTCGATCCGCTGCGACGGGTCGAGGCCGGGCTCGGCGACCGGAACCACATTCCGGCTTTGGGCGATATGGGATAGTTCTTGGGTGATTTCCTGGGACAGAACCCGTTGGGAGCGCAGTTCATCGACGATGCCGTCGCGGCTGTCACGGCTTGCCTCCACCAACTGGGTGGTGGCCGAGATTTGCGCTTCCAGCTGCGCCGTCACTGTCTCGCGGTATTCGCGGAACATTTGGGCCAGCAAGGCCAGGGGGTTTTCGTCGCCTGAATCCGGCGAGGGCGCGGCGAGGGCGCGGTTGTCCTGATTGATCTGGACCAACTGGGCGGTGGCCTCGACTTGGGCTGCCACCTGGGCGGCAACGGCATCGCGATGTTCGCGGAACAGATCGGCCAGCATGGTGACCGCCTCTTCGGAAACAGGATCCCGCTGGGACAGGGTGGAAATTTCAGACTTCACGCTCTCGACGGTTCTCACAATCTGCGAGAGCATGAAGATCAAAACAATCAGAGCAATCGGAAGTGAAATGGTTAGAACTAGAATAAAAATCTCGTGGGGGAGCATTGAGAAAATATTATTCCAGCCACTGAAAGCGGTGACAAAAAGAAGTGATAAGACAGCCCAGGAGAACGATCCGACATATACGATGCGGGCTCCTCCGTTAATCGTCTTTGATACATTGTTGACAAAGTTCATCAACATAAGGGCTGCTCCCGTGGTGGCTGTGGTGGTCGCCAAAATGTTCTGGTGTGTATAGGATACTGCCACAGTAACAGCAAGCTGACCGGCAAGGTAGCTTGGACACAAGGGATAGATATGGCTTTGTGGCGAGTCCGTCAATACCGGAAGATGCGCATTAATCGCAACACCGCCTTTTGTTTGTGAGGACCTGCATTGCCTAATATGGCTGTGTACATGCGTGGGGCGATTATGGTAATCGCTAAATATCAACATGTTGTGGGTCGTGCACTTGTCATGGCTGACTGAGCGACCAGGAGGCGAGCATGAGCTATTCCCAGGAAATCAGCAGGGAGTGCAAGGGGGTGTTCCTGTTCTTGGTTGATCAGTCGAGATCCATGAACAAGGAGTTTGGCCCCGATCAGTCTGGACGGATGGTCAGCCGCGCCGTGGTGGTCGCCAATGCCCTGAACGGCACCTTGGAGGAACTGGTCAACCGCTGCATGCGCGACGAAGGCGTGCGCGATTATTTCGACATCGGCATCATCGGTTATGGCCGCACCAACCGCCCGGAGTTCTGCTGGCGGGGTGCCTTGGCTGGTCGTCGGCTGGTTCCCATCTCGGAGGTGGCCGACAACGCGGAGATCGAAGAGGTGGACATCGAAACCGAGGTGCGTGGGCAGGTCCTGATCGAGCGGCTCACCCTTTCGCGTTGGATCGATCCGGTGGGAGTGGACAGCACCCCCATGAATGCCGCCTTCCGTCTCGCCCATTCCACCCTGGACGAGTGGGTTCGACACAATCCGGACTCGTTCCCTCCGGTGGTCATCAATGTCACCGACGGAATGGCCAACGACGTCAATACGGATGCCGAGCTTCTGGCGACATCGCGGAATTTGACCGGTTTGAAGACCTGCGACGGGAATGTGCTGCTGATCAACTGCCACATTGCGGGCGGGACTGATGCGCCGGTGGTGTTTCCCTCATCCGCAGCGGAATTGCCGCGCGATCCCTATGCCAAGCTGCTGTTCGACATGTCGAGCGAATTGTCCAACCGGCATCGCGCCGTTATCTGCGAGGTGTTCGAGCGCGATATGGCAAGTGCGCCGATCATCAAAGGCATGGCATACAATGCCGACGCCACGGCGCTGCTCAAACTGCTGGATATCGGCACCCGTCAGGCCATCGGCGTTTCTACTCCCTTCGAGCCCCATGTGGCGCTGGGGGCGGTTTCCGACCTGGTTGTCGTCGAGTCCTTCGAGATTGAAGAACCCGTGATGCAGGTTGAATTCGGGGATCAAGGTTAGTCAGCCATTGCTTCGGAAATGCCTTCCCATGCTCTCATGGACCGCCCAGGGCCGATCGGTCGTTAAGCCCCGTAATGACAGCTTCGCCAGCGGCGACCAACTGCTGTGGCGGCAGAACGAGGACCGGCTGCGGCTGACGAGGACGCCTGATGGTCTGTTGGCGGCGGTTTCGGATGGGGCTGGCGGCGCGGGGCTGTTCTGCGGTCCTTGGGCAGAGACTCTGGTGACGCGGCTGCCCAAGACTCCCATCACGAGCATGAAGGCGCTGAACCAGTGGATGGATGGATTCTGTCTGAACTTTCGTGCGGATCATGCCGCTCTGTCCAAGGCTACCCCGGCCCGGCACAGTAAATTCATCCGGGAAGGTTCATTCGCAACGCTGGTGGCGGGGTGGTTGGCTTATCGGCGGGGGCGCGCCATGCTGCAATGGCTGGGCTATGGCGACAGCCAGCTTATGGTGTTCGACCGGACGGGGCGGCAGCCGGCTCTGGCCGCTAGCTATCCGGCGACACTTTCGGCGCTGGACCGCGCCCCCTTTTTGCTTAATTGGAAAGACATGCCGCGTGAGGCCAGCCTTCATGGGGGCGAGATGGTGTTGCCGGATCGGGCGACGGTGGTTCTGGCCTCGGACGGAATTGGTCAGTATCTGCTGCTGCGGACCCTGGCCAGTCTTCCAAGGTCCCAGGCTTCTGGCGGAATGTTGAATGAGTTCATGAGGTTAAGCGGTGGCGAGAGCAAGCTTGGGCAGGCCGCCCGTGCCCACCGCGCCACGCCGGGCCCAGGCATATCCGGCGAATTGGCGACGCTGCGCGATTGCCTGAAATCGGATATGTCTTTCGCCGTGCGTATCCGCGCACTCTGCGATAAAGGATTGCTGGCCAATGACGATGCCACACTGATCATGATCGATGTCGATCTTACCCGGAACCGGTGATCCTCAATGCCCCTTCCCCTGATCAACGACTACAAGACGGCCATCGCCAATGCCAAGGGGCGGTTTGCGACTTTGGAATTCGAGCCGCGTCTGGATGCCCGCCGCAGCCCGGTTTTCCTGGCCGGCAATTTTGCCGGTGTGTTCAGGGTCGTGACCAGGGACGGGGAACATCTCGCCATCAAGTGCTTCACCCGTGAAGTGCCCGATCTGCCGCGCCGATATTCCGCTGTCGCAAAATTTTGCCGGTCCGCCCAGTGCCCCTATGTGGTGCCTCTGCAATTTCTGTCGGCCGAGGTGTTTGTCACATCCCGCGTCGCCCCCCATGCTGATTATGCGGTGGTGACCATGCCATGGATCGACGGTCGCAGTATTGGCGCTGTCGCTGAGATCCTGTGCCAAAGGGGTAATGCCGCGGCGCTGGCCGGGTTGACTCGGGCCTGGAGCCGTCTGTGCCTGGATCTGCTACAACGCGGCATCGCCCATGGCGATTTGAAGCATGACAATATCCTGGTCAGCCAGGACGGCCGCCTGAAGCTGATCGACTATGATTCCATGTACCTGCCCGAATTGAAGGGGCTGCCCTCGACCATGTTGGGCGGCATCAATTTCCAGCACCCCAAGCGCGACGTTCGGCATTTCGATGCCGCCATCGATCACTTTTCCATGTTGGTCATTTTGCTGTCATTGCGGGCTTTGACCTTTGGGCCGGAGTTGTTCCGCTGCCACCACAACGGCGAGAACCTGATCCTGACCAAGGATGATTTTACCCGGCCGGAGGGGTCGGATCTGCTGAAGGTATTGGCGGTCAGCCCGGATTTTCATGTTCGCGACTGGACATCGCACCTGATCAAATCGGCCAAGGCTCCTTCCATCGGCATTCCAGGTATGGATGTCATCCTTAAGACGGCGGCCAAAATCGATGCGACTCCGGCTTTGCCGCCAAAGAAGGCGTTGTTTTCGTTCTTTTCCTGAGCCTTGCCCTTTTTCTCGCGGCATTACCGAAGCGGCTACGCCAATCAAAGCGTCAAGATGCGGAGTCGTCCAAAGGCGCCGCCAATTCGTCCTTTGGAGGTGCAGGCTTTCGGTCCCGGTTGGCCCGAGGCTCCAGCTTCAGCTTTTGCTCCAAGCCCTTTCACCGCGCCCGCTTTGCCGTATCCATCCGGTGAAGGACGCAGGGGGGGGGCGGCGTCAGGCGGCGACGGCGGAGGCCGGGTTGGCGTTCCGCCAGTTCCAGGGCAGGAGTTCGTCGATGCGGCTGGCGGGGTGACCCGCGATCCGTGCAAGGACATCGGCCAGCCAGGCTTGCGGATCGATGTCGTTCATCTTGGCTGTGACGATGAGGCTGTACATGGAGGCGGCACGCTGTCCACCGCGGTCGGACCCGGCGAAGAGCCAGGACTTCCGGCCGAGCGCGATGCCACGAAGGGCGCGTTCGGCGGAATTGTTGGTCATGCAGACGCGGCCGTCGTCGAGGAAGCGGGTGAAGGCGGGCCAGCGTTTCAGCATGTAGTCCATGGCCTTGGCAAGATCGTTGCCTCGCGACAGACCGGCGCGCTTCTCCGTCAGCCATCGTTCCAGGTCGGCGACCAGGGGGGCGCTGAGCTCCTGGCGGATCGCCCGCCGCCGGTCGGCGTCCTGGCCGCTGATGGCGCGCTCGATCTCGAACAGGGCGTCGATGCGCCGGACCGCCTCCAGCGCCAGGGGCGAGATCACCGAGGCAGCCCGGCCCTCGGCCTTGCGGCGGGCATTGGCCGCCAGGTCGGCTAGGGCGAAGAACGGACGCCTCGCATGCGCCCAGCAGGCGGCCTCCAGGATTGGCCCGGGTTTTCGGTCGGGCAGGTAGAGTGCGCCATAGCCCCCATAGGCGTCCGCCTGGAGCAGCCCGGCATACCCAGCGAGATGGGCCTGGGGGTGTTCACCTCTCCGGTCGCGCGAATAGTAGAACATGGCCGCCGGTGGTGCCGGTCCGCCGAAGGGGCGGTCGTCGCGGACATAGACCCAACATCGGCCGGTGTCGGTCTTGCCCTTCGCCAGGACGGGCACCGTGGTGTCGTCGCCATGCAGACGCGCGGCGGCAAACACATGGGCCTCGATGCGCCGGATCAACGGCTCCAGGGCGGCGCAGCCGGCGCCCACCTGGTCGGCCAGCGTGGACAGGCTGAGCGGCACACCCTCCTTGGCATAGCGCTCGGCCTGGCGGTTCAGCGGCTGGTGCTGCCCGAACTTCTCGAACAGGATCATGGCCAGCAGGCTGGGGCCGGCCCAGCCGCGCGGGGTCACATGGAAGGGCGCCGGCGCCTGGCTGATCTTCTCGCAGTCCCGGCAGCTGAACTTCTCGCGGACCCGCTGGATGACCTTCCACTGGCGCGGGATCACCTCCAGGGTCTCGGTGACGTCCTCGCCGATCTTGCGCAGACGGTCACCGCCGCAGCAGGAGCAGGCCGACGGAGCCGGCTCGACCACCCGCTCGCGCGGCAAATGCTCGGGAAACGGCTTGCGGGCAGGCCGGTTGCGGGTGAAGGCCGCCACGTTGGTGGTGCGCGCCGCGGCCTTCTCGGCGGTGATCTCGTCCTCGGTGGCCGCCGCCGCCAGTTCCTCGAACGCCAGCTCCATCTGGTCGATCAGGCGGGCCGAGCGTTCCGCCTGGGGGCCGTAGAGTTCGCGCTTCAGTTTCTCGATCTGCAGCTTCTGGTGCGCGATCAGCGCCTGGTCCTCGGCGGCCCTGGCGCGCGCGACCGCCAGCTCCGCCCTCAGGGCGTCGATGTCGTCTGTCGGGGTCTCGCGGCCGATTTCCATGCCCCAATGGAATCATAAAACCCGGCCGCTGACTCGCTAAAAATGTGGGTTTCCGCCCTATCCGGCACTTCGCGGGCGGAAGGTGTGGCGCGGGTTGCGCCAGTCGATCCCGTCGAGCATGTAGGCCAGTTGGGCCGACGAGATCGCCACCACGCCGTCAGCCGGAGAGGGCCAGATGAACCGCCCCTTCTCCAGGCGCTTGGCGTACAGCGACATGCCCAGGCCGTCGTGCCAAAGGACCTTGATCAGATCCCCCCGAGCACCCCGGAAAACGAACAGGTCACCGGCGTGGGGATCGCGGCCGAGCGCCTCCTGCACCTGCAGCGCCAAGCCGTTCATGCCGCGCCGCATGTCCGTCCGCCCGACCGCCAGCCAGACCCGGACGCCCGTCGGAACCGGGATCATCGCCGCTCCAGCACGTCCAAGACCCGGCACAGCAGCTGGGCACCGACACCATCGCCGACACGGACACGGTAGCCACCAGCCAGATCGATCTCCACCACGCCGGCAGAAGAAGAGGCTTCCTTCCGCCCGGAGGCCGCCATGTCCTCGGCCACCACCACCGGCACCATATGGGCCGGCACCGTCTCGCCCTGTTGTCCCCCGAAACGCTTGCGCCAAGTGAAAACCTGATTGTCGTTGACCCCGTACCGCCGCGCCACCCCGGCCACAGAGGCCCCGGGCTCGTAGGTCGCCGCGACGATCTCCCGCTTCAGATCCTCAGGCCAAGAACGGTTCCGCCGCCGCCCGGTCGAGTTTCTGTCCATAAATGAATCCGTGGACACTTCCGCCAACTTCAACGCCAATCAGGCGATCAGCTTCGCCGAAGCTCACCCGGCCGGGAAGGCGGTCCACGCCGGAGGGATACGGTGAACCTCAATACGAAGCGCTAACTAATGACCTGAGACCGGAGCCGGCGCGCTTTCGGTCGGGGGCAAAGCCTCACTTGTTACGCCGTCGGCGAGTTCACCCAGTTCATTACGGCCACAAGAGCCGCTCGCACTTTAGCAGAGGAATTTCCGGATCAGCAGGCTGCGTCGTTTAAGGCTACCGCCAATTCGTCTTTGTTAGGGATGGGCTTTCGGTTCCGGTTGGCATAGAGGTAATAGCCGAGTGCAGCAATGCCAGCCCCCAGTAAAACCGGCCCCCATGCCCCAAGTCCAAGGCCTAGACCCAAACTGATCCCATGACCTGAGGCAGCACCAGCTCCGGTGCTCCACACTATGGGAGTGGCTGACTTGGCTCCCACAACCACCTTGCCGACAGCGGTGCCACATGGCCCAATGCCGCCCAGACCGGTACCTGCTCCGGTTCCTGCCCCTGCGCCTGCCCCCCATCCTATTGGAACGCCTTTGGCGCCCACAGCCATTTTGCCAACAGTCGTGGTACTGCATTGCCCGAGGCCCAGCCCCGCCCCAGACCCGGTCTTTGCACCAAGACCTTTTAAGGCACCCGCCTTGCTCCCTAAAGCGGAGCTTCCGTTCATAGGGCAACCCTGGCCAGCGGGCATAGAATGAAGACGCAAAGGCATGATGAGCTATCCTTCAAGGCAGCTTGTGGTAGGCTTAAAGTTTTGAACTTCCTGCCGACAGGACATGGGAATCGGCCAGCTCAACCTGTAGGCGTGTCAGGAGGGTGATGATCTCGCCACTCAGGACCAGAGCTTCCTCATAAGCCTCGTCGGCAGTGCGAAGCTTTCCGTGATTGAGAGATGAGATGACTATGTCAACCTCCCGATGGAATCGCTTGTGGACGGCATCAAGGTTTTTTAATGCCTCGGTGGCACCCAACTCCCTCATGGCGGTACCATGTATCCAAATTCCGAGGCTGCACTCATCGCTTGGTTGGGCACGCATAGCTTTACCATGGCCGCGGAACGCCGATTGAAGATCGCGGATCCATTTTAGATGGACAAGCCGAGCACCTGTGACGTTCAAAGTATGACGACCACTGCCAGCCCCGCCTAAAGCCTGAATAGAAATGATGTTGAGGGGGAGTGGTTTTGGGAAAAACGCTCTCATCAACCGAGACGGAATGTCATTGGGTTGGGCGCTGCTGATTGCGGCCTCAATGACATCGAGTTCAAGTGAGGTCAGTAAAAACAGTATTTCGCCACTAAGCTTGCGAACGGCTGCCAGCTTTTCCACAGCGCGCTCGGCCTTGCCAGCTGCGCATGCAGACAAAGTTTCTTCGGCAAGATGGTGAAAACGCTTATGAGCAGTTTTCAACTGCCAGACAGCTCCCAATTTTCCATAACGACTGAGGCCAGTACCGTAAATCCAGGCGCCAAGATCGCAATCCTCATGACCCATTAACGGTTCTTGCGTCCCTTCACCGTTCACGGTGGCCTCCAATGCCGCCTCCCAACGAAGATGGGCCAGCCTGGCGGCGTTGACGTCTAGTTCGGTAGCGATCATCGTATTCGGTCCTTGAGTGTCTAGGATGCCTGTCTGGTGTGGAAGCGCCCCCTGTATAAGCAGCAATGGGGGCGGTATCACTGACATTTGTCAGCGATCAGACTGAAGCAGAAAAATTTTGTTCAGATAGGGCGAGAGGATTATGCGAGAGAGCCAAATTCAAGCCGCTTGGCATGGTAATCCCCCCGTTTTTAGCGGGGTCCGAACATAGAATTCATGCTGCCAATTTCAGTTTCTGGGCGGGTGTGATACCGCCGATGCCCATATTGGGGCGGTCATGGTTATAGATCCATAGCCAAGGCCCCAACCGCAGTTCCCGCCCGATCCCCCTGGAACGGATTCTGAGTTATCTCCACGTTCCTCATGCCGATGATCAGGCCGAATTGGTCAAAGAGCACCGGCAAATTGATCGTTTGTTCACTGCCCTGCGGCGGTGATCAGGGGTCTATAAAATCCTCAAAAAGGGAACGCTGCTGATTCCCTCTGGCACCACTTACGATGCCGACAAAAAGCATCTTTTTGTCGTCTGCACCGATGCTTGTGCCGAGGGAAAACATCTGCTTGTTCCCATCGCAAGTTGGCTGAATGACCTTTGTGATGCGACTTGCCGGGTGGCCCAACATTGGATTTTGCGCCTTGACTCGGCAGCAAGATTGAGGGACGATACGCCGAATTAATCGCAACTCATTCGCAATTGCTTTCGATTATTGCGGCATTAACAAATAAGGAGGAGTTCCAGGATGGATCAGCAGGTCAAGATCGACACTCTTACCCTTGCCGACCTTTGTCCCGAGCAGCAGGGTGAGATCGTCAAGATCGAAACCGAGGATGGCGTTTTCAAGCGCCGTATGCAGTCGCTTGGAGTGGTGTCCGGAACTGCTGTAACCCTGGATCGCTCTGCTCCGCTCGGAGATCCCCGCATCTACAGCCTGATGGGCTATAGCCTGGGCCTGCGCAATGCCGAGGCCCGGCAGATCCGCATTCGCTTGAAATAATCACCCCATCCGACATCGCCTCAAGGGTAGCCGTATATGAAATCCCCCGTCACCGTGGCACTGGTGGGTAACCCGAATGCCGGTTCCACCAGCTTGTTCAATGCCCTGACAGGCGCCCAATCCGCCGTCGCCAACTATCAGCGGGTGACGACCTCTTTGAATGTGCGCGAGATCACCCATGGCGGGGTCAGCCTGCGCATCGTCGATGTGCCGGGCATTTTTTCCACCTCGTCGCAATCGCCGGAGGAGAAGGTCGGCTGCGACTATATTCACGGCGAGGAACCCGACATCATCGTCAACGTGCTGGATGCCGGCCATCTGGACCGCAGCCTGTTCCTGACCACCCAGCTGATCGAGACCGGGCTGCCCCGCATCACCGTGCTGAACATGATGGACGAGGTCCGGCGGGCCGGTATTCGCATCGACACCGCCCTATTGGCCTCGGCCCTCGGATCGCCGGTGGTGGAGACCTGCGCCCTGAAGAAGGAGGGCATCGATGCCCTGCTGGACGCGGTGGCGGCCATGGCCTCGGCAACCCCCGCCGCCGCCCCGTTGCGGCTACACTATGACAGCCATCTGGAGGCGGCCATCGAGCGCGTCCAGCAGCATCTGTCCAAGCTGCACCCCCAGGAGCTGAGCCCGGTGCGCTCGCGCTGGCTGGCGATCAAGATGCTGGAAGGCGATGACGAGGTTCTGCGCCACGAAAGCAACCATGTCGAACTGGTCGAGGAGATCAAGGCCGAGCAGACAGCCCTGGTCCACGAGCATGATGAGGACACCGCCGGCCTGCTGGCCTCGGCGAGGTTCGCCTTTGCCAACGGCCTGCTGCGCGAAGCCCGCCAGCAGGAGGGCGACCCCACCGCCGGATTCAAGCTGACCCGCATCCTCGACGATTTCTTCCTGAACCGCACCTTGGGCCTGCCCCTGCTGCTGGGCATTTTGTGGGTGATGTTCGAGACGACTTTCAGCCTGGGTGCCATTCCCACCGACTGGATCAAAGCTTTGGTTCAGATTGCCACCGATCTGGTGGACAAGACCCTGCCCGAGGGCATGTTCCACGATCTCGTGGTCAACGGCGTCATGGCCGGCGTCGGCGGAACCATCGTGTTCCTGCCCAATATCGTCATTCTGTTCTTCTTCATGGCCATCCTCAGCGGCACCGGCTATCTGGCCCGCGCCAGCTTCCTGATGGACCGGGTGATGCATCATTTCGGCCTGCACGGCACTACCCTGATCCCCATGGTGGCCGGCTTCGGCTGCAATGTCCCCGCCGTCATGGCCACCCGCGTCATCACCAATAAGCGGGCGCGTCTGATCGCCATGCTGATCGCGCCGTTCATGAACTGCTCGGCCCGACTGCCGGTCTTCATCCTGTTCGCCGGAGCTTTCTTCGCCGATATGGCCGGCACCGTGGTCTTCGCCATGTATATGCTGTCCCTGGTCGCCGCCATGGTGTCGGCGGTGTTGCTGAACCGCATCATCCCCGGCAGCGGTGGCGACGCCTTCGTGATGGAACTGCCGCCCTATCGCCTGCCGACCCTGCATTCGGTGCTGCACCATATGTGGGACAGCGCCCAGGGCTTTGTCGCCAAGGTAACCGGCGTCATCCTGGTGGGCTCCATCGTGATCTGGTTCCTCCAGGAGTTCCCCCGCGATATCACCTATTCCCAGGATTTCGAGACGGTCATCGCCGAACAGACCACGCTTCCCGACAGCCCGGAAAAGGAAACGGCGCTGAAGACGCTGAAAAGCGCCCAGGCGCAGGAGAAGCTGGAAAAGAGCTATCTGGGGCGTTCGGCCATCGCTGTGGCACCGCTGTTCGAGCCTCTGGGCTTTTCCTGGCGGGATTCGGCGGCCATCATGACCGGCTTCGTCGCCAAGGAAGTGGTGGTGGCGACCTATGCCGTCATCTATGCCCAGGAAAAGGGGTCGGAGGAACTGACCGAGACCTTGAAGAACGCCATGCCGCCCGCCACGGCCATCGCCTTCATGATCTTCACCTTGCTCTACGCGCCTTGCCTGTCGACCATCGCGATCATCGGCAAGGAGGCGCAGAGCTGGCGTTGGGCCGGATTCTCGGTGGTCTATTCCCTGTCCTTCGCTTGGCTGCTGGCCCTGGCCGCCAGCCGAATCGGCGGGACATTCTTGTAGGTCTTGTTCTGGTGGCGGAGCGGCTCTCCGCCACCTTTTGATGAAAGAAGCGTTGCGCCATGGCTTGGGGATCACTCTGGGATATAGGCGCCATTACCGTCGTGGGAGCGGGAGCGGCCTTCGTTGTCATCCGTCATCTGTGGCGGATGTGGCGGCCGTCCGACGGGGCGTCGTGTGGCGGCGGATGCAGTTGCGGCGCCAAGCGAAACGGCGGCCGCACCGATTGTGGCTGACCCCCGCCATGGGGATGCGGCAATGATCTCTCGCGATCAACTGCCTCGGAACGGCAGGCTGAAGATAGGCATTCTGCTGGGGTTGGCTGCCGTGGCCATGGGCATCATCGAAATCGCCGATACCGGCCCCGCCTTGCTGTGCGGCGCCCTCGATTGGTGGCGCCGGATGTGACCAGAAACGCCCTACAATAACGCCAACGCCGAGATGACCCCATGGAGTCATCTCGGCGCGGCGGATCCGTTCAGCAGTCTCAGATGCGGTCGGCGATATATCCGACCAGCGGCAGCTTCCAGGCGCGGCGGAACGCCACCGAGGCCAGCCCGGCCACCGACAGCACGAGAACCAGCATAGACGAGAAGCCGAAGAACCACTTTCCGATGCCGGGAATTTCCAGGACGAACATGGAAAGGACCGCGACCATCCACAGCACCAGCCCTTGCTTGGCATGGAACTGAACGTATTCGTCATCCTTGTTGCGCATCAAAGGCACAAAACAAAGAATGCCGAGATAGCTGAGGGCAGCCATCACCAAAGGCTTGTAGCTCGTACCGGTTTCCTGCGACAGCCCGACAGTCTGTGCGATCATTTCGTCCTCCTTCAGACGGCTTCGGCCGCAGCCGGCTCGGCATTGCGGTTCTTGTAATATCCATAAAGAGCGAGGGCGCCCGCCACTCCGACCACGCCCAGCAGCACCGGCCCCCAGGCACCCAGACCCAGGCCGAGGCCCAAGCTGACGCCCTTGGCGGACAGCATGGCGCTGCTGCTGGTTGCGGCGGCGATGGGGCTGGCAGTGACCGAAGCCCCGGTGGCAGCGCCTGCGGCGGCACCAGCGGCACCAGTTCCACCGGCGGCAACCATGGCCTTGCCCTTGACGCCGGTCGCAGCGACCTTGGTCGCGCCACCGACAGTGCTACCAACCGTGCCGGCTCCCTTAGCTGCCATAGCGGCCTGATTGGCACCACCAGCCGCCGCCTTGGTTCCAGCGGCTTTCATGCCCGCAGCCTTGGCGGTCACCGCCTCGCGCTCAACCTCTGCCGCGGCTGCCTTGGCCGCACCGGTCTTGGCCGCGGCGCCAGCTTTGGCCCCACCGGCCTTCATGCCGGCGGCCTGAGCGGCACCCTCACGTTCGATTTCCGGAGCAGCCGCGGCAGCCATGGCCGCGCCGCCAGCTGCGGGAGCTGCGGCGTTCGCCGCGGTCCCACCAGCCATACCTGTTGCCATCTGTGCCGCCATAACCTAACTCCTCTGGGAAAGAGATAAATACATACATGTCTTGTTGCACAAATTCGCCTGCTCGACAATAGTCTGCAAGCGGATAACAATACACCGGCAGCAGAAGGTGTTAATAATCACTCTCATGTTCGCACTTCAGCAGTCTGCGTTTCCTGCTGTTTTGTCCAAAAATTTGATGGAGCCATAGTCTTTGCTAAAGTGATGGCGCGTGAGATTCAGGGCCTCCGGTTGTTCCATGATCAAGGCTCCGGATATGACCTGATTTCGCCGACAGAGATCCCCTCCAGCGTAAATCCTACCGTTGTTCAACCACAGGAGACGTGATCCGTGGCCTATTCACAGGAAATCAGCCGCGACCAGCGCGGCGCCTTTATCTTTCTGGTGGATCAATCCAAATCCATGAACACCACCTTCGGTGTGGATGATAGCGGACAGACGATCAGCCGGGCCCAGGTGGTGGCGGAGGCGCTCAACCGAACCCTCGACGAGTTGATTAACCGCTGTATGCGTGATGAAGGTGTCCGAGACTATTTCGACATTGGCGTCATCGGCTATGGGCGCACCAACCGTGCCGAGTTCTGCTGGCTGGGAAACCTCGCCGGGCGCACATTGGTGCCGATCTCCGAGGTGGCGGAAAACGCCGAGACCATTGAGGAAGAGACCACCACCATGGTTCGCGGTCAGCCGGTGGTCGAACGGGTCGCCGTTTCGCGTTGGGTGGCGCCGGTGGCTGTGGAAAGCACCCCCATGAACGGGGCTCTGCGCTTGGCGCAGTCGATCCTGGAACCCTGGATATCCGCAAACCCCGGGTCATTCCCCCCGGCCGTCATCAACATTACTGACGGCATGGCCAACGATGTTGACAGCGACGAAGAACTTCTGGCGACCGCCCGGCGGTTGACCGGGCTGAAGACCAATGACGGCCACGTCCTGCTGATGAACTGCCATATTTCCGGTGGCGACGATGCGCCGGTGGTGTTCCCATCCAGCGCAGGCCAACTGCCCGACGACACCTATGCCCGCCTGCTGTTCGAGATGTCGAGCGAATTGTCGGGCCGTCATCGCGCCATCATCTGCGAACTGTTCGAGCGCGACCTGAAAACCACGCCGACCCTGCGCGGCATGGCGTTCAATGCCGATGCCGTCGCGTTGGTCAAACTGCTCGATATCGGTACCCGGCCGGCCATCGTTTTTAACCAAGCAGCTGAGGCTTCGTCACACGCTCGGACCACGGAGTTTGAACAGTGACGTTCCCCGTATTGGCGGACTATAAGGCGGCACTTTCCAACGCCAAAGCCCGGTTCGCCACTCTCCAGGTGACACCGTTCAAGGATTCCCGAGGCCACCCGCAGTTTCTCGCCGGAAATTTCGCCGGGGTATTCCGGGTCACCGATTCCGAGGGATCGCTCTTGGCGATCAAGTGCTTCATCCGTGATCTTCCCGATCTGGAACGCCGCTACCAGGCCGTCGCCGGCTTCGTCGGCGCCAGCGGCTCGCCCTATATGGTTCCGCTCCGGCTTCACCGCGACGAACTCTACGTGACGTCGTCCATCGCCAAACACGGTGAATATCCGGTCATCAGCATGCCTTGGGTCCCTGGCCGCACCATCGGCGCCTTGGTCCAGACCCTGTG